>NZ_JBHTWG010000001.1:51741-504764 GCF_042792555.1 Streptomyces sp. NPDC056628 | reverse complement strand
GGGTGTGGGGGCTTGGTGGGGGGGGCGTCCCCAGGTTACCGGGGTCCTTGGCCCCCCCACCCGACGGGCTGGGGGGGGCCGGGTTTCCCCGCGCGGCCGCCACACAGGGGTGCGTATCTCCACATCCGTACGGAATGCTCCGTCCCCTCCGTCGCCCCGGCCGCACCGTTCACCGCTGGTCCGCGATCGGGAATTCTGAATCAGGATTCCGCAGCGATCGGGTTCCCATGCGGTGACCCCGGAGACGCTCGGACTCCGGGGCCACAGCCGGGTGTTACCTGGGTCACACCACCTCGACGCCGGGCTGGCCCGCCTCGACCCGCAGCCGGGCCAGCGTGCTCGCGGTCGCCGTGGGCCGGCGGACCGTGTCCACCATCCGCACCCGGGCGTCGATGCCGTCGTGGCGGATGTCGAAGAGGTGGTAGCCGCGGTGGGCGTCGATCAGCTTCCAGTGCGGGTTGTCCGGCACCCTCGGGTCCCACTCCCGGTGGAAGGCGTCCTGGTCCTGGTCGCCGTTGCTGGAGACGGACGTGCCGACGAACTCGGCGCCGATCACGTCGGATCGCGGGTCGGCGAAGTCCTCCTTCAGATCGCTGACCATCGTGAAGTGCCGGTCGCCGGACAGCACGACGGGGTTGCGGACGTGCCTCAGCTCCTCCAGCAGAGCGTTGCGTTCGGCCTGGTAGCCGTCCCAGGCGTCGTAGTACCAGAGTTTGCCCTCGCCGACCTGGAGGTCGGTCTCCGCCATCATGATCTGCGAACCGATCAGGTTCCAGCGGGCCGGCGAGTGGCGCAGCCCGTCGAGCAGCCACCGCTTCTGCCCGGCGCCGAGCATGGTGCGCGCCACGTCCTGGGCGCCTTCCTGCGTGGTGGCCTGGTCGCTGCGGTACTGGCGGGTGTCCAGCACGCTGAGCCGCGCGAGGCGACCGAACTCCAGGCGGCGGTGCATGCGGATGTGCGGGCCGTCGGGGACGGCGCTCGCGCGGACCGGCATGTGCTCGTAGTACGCCTGGTAGCCCGCCGTCAGCCGGGCCACGAAGGCGTCGTGCGGTTGCTTGTCCGGGTCCTGCGGGACCTCGCCGGCGAAGTCGTTGTCGATCTCGTGGTCGTCGAAGGTGACGACCCAGGGCGCGGCCGCGTGCATCGCCGCGAGGTCGGGGTCGGTGCGGTACTGGGCGTACCGGTTGCGGTACTGGTCGAGGGTGTACGGCTCACCGCTCCCCTCGTGCCGCCGCACGCCGGTGGACGACGGCGTCGACTCGTAGATGTAGTCGCCGACGAACAGGACGACGTCGGGGTCCTGGGCCGCCATGTCGGCGTACGGCGTGAAGTAGCCGTGCTGCCAGTTCTGGCAGGAGGCCAGGGCCATGCGCAGCCGGCCGCCGGAGCTCGCGGGGTGCGGGGCGGTGCGCGTGCGGCCGGTGGGCGAGAGCTGCCCGCCCGCGCGGAAGCGGTACCAGTACGTCCGGCCGGGGCGCAGCCCGCGGACGTCGACGTGGACGCTGTGGCCCAATTCGGGCCGGGCCTGGGCGGTGCCCCGGCGCACCGGCTTGCGGAACCGCTCGTCGTCGGCGATCTCCCACGCGACGGAGACGGTCCGGGCGGGCATCCCGCCGCCGTTCAGCGGGTCGGGCGCCAGCCGCGTCCACAGCACGACGCCGTCGGGCAGCGGGTCGCCCGAGGCGACGCCGAGGCTGAACACCCCGTCCGGCAGCGGCTTCTCGGTGGCACGGGCGGCCGCGGGCAGCCACAGCTGCGCGGAGGCCGCCGCGCCGAGCACCGCGGCACCCGCGGTGAGCACTCGGCGCCGGTCGGGCGACGTGGATGCGGACACACCGGTCATCGGTGAACTCCCCTGCCTCGCTTGCTCCGTGGACACTTCGGATGCTCGCGCTCCCGGGCGGACCCGGCGCTGAACAGCGAGCTTCGCGTGCATGACAAATGGGGAGACATCAGAGGTTCCGTCACGGCACGGCGGTGTGCTCCGGCGCGTCTGTGGGGTGCGCCGGTGCCCGCGCCGCGACGGGTGCGGTGTTCGGTCGGCGGCCGGGCCGCCCGGGTCAGTCGTCGAAGTCGGCCGCCGGCCTCGCCTTCGCGGCGACCGTGCCGAGGGTCCCGGCGCCGAAGGTGGACGAGCCCGTCGGGGTGATCCCGGACGCCGAGGAGGGGAACACCCGCACCGACCCGGCGTTCTCGTTCTCACCGGGCGCCCCGGCGACGAGTTCGGCAGCGGTGGCGAGCCCCAGGCGTCTGGGGCGCGAGAGCGGGATACGGCGGTGGGAACGTGGGGGCACGGCAACTCCGTCGATCCGAACGGCGGTTGAGGCGCGGCGAGGTTCACGATCCTCGTGCACGCCGCCCGGTACGACGCATCGGGCCGCCCGGGGGTTGTCACAGGAACCCCACGAGTCTCCCCACGGTTCACCGATCAGGCAAGCGTGCCGGCCCGGAGCGTGCGGATACGACGACGCCGGGACCACCCGTGGTGGCCCCGGCGTCGCTCACACCGCGTGGGATCCGTGTCTGTCAGAACGGCTTGAAGTCGTCGAACTCCTGCGACGCCTCGTCCCGCTCGGCCTGCCGGTCGCGCCGGCGCTGCGTGGCGGGCCGGGGCTCCTCGAAGCGGTGGTCCTCGCCACGGCGGCCCAGCATCTCCGCGCCCGCCGTCAGCGTCGGCTCCCAGTCGAAGACGACCGCGTTGTCCTCGGGGCCGATGGCGACGCCGTCACCGGAACGGGCGCCGGCCTTCATCAGTTCCCCTTCCACACCGAGGCGGTTCAGCCGGTCCGCGAGGTAGCCCACGGCCTCGTCGTTGTTGAAGTCGGTCTGCCGCACCCAGCGCTCGGGCTTCTCGCCGCGCACCCGGAACAGCGGCTCGCCGCCGGCCTCCTCGCGGGTCACGGTGAACCCGGCGTCGTCGACGGCCTTCGGCCGGATCACGATCCGCGTCGCCTCTTCCTGCGGCTTCGCGGCCCGCGCCCGGCCCACCATCTCGGCCAGCGCGAACGACAGCTCCTTGAGCCCGATGTGGGCGACGGCGGACACCTCGAAGACGGTGTAGCCACGGGACTCCAGGTCCGGCCGCACCATCTCGGCGAGGTCCTTGCCGTCCGGTACGTCGATCTTGTTCAGGACGACGATCCGCGGACGGTTGTCGAGGCCGCCGTACTCGCGCAGCTCCGCCTCGATGATGTCCAGGTCGGAGACGGGGTCGCGATCGGACTCCAGCGTCGCGGTGTCCAGGACGTGCACGAGCACGCTGCACCGCTCGACGTGGCGCAGGAACTCCAGGCCCAGGCCCCTGCCCTGGCTGGCGCCCGGGATCAGACCGGGGACGTCGGCGATGGTGTAGACGGTCGAACCGGCCGTCACCACACCGAGGTTGGGGACCAGCGTGGTGAACGGGTAGTCGGCGATCTTCGGCTTGGCGGCGCTCAGCACCGAGATCAGCGAGGACTTGCCCGCGCTCGGGTAGCCGACCAGCGCCACGTCGGCGACGGTCTTCAGCTCCAGCACGATGTCCTGCAGGTCGCCGGGCTCGCCGAGCAGCGCGAAGCCGGGCGCCTTGCGCCGGGCCGAGGCCAGCGCGGCGTTGCCGAGGCCGCCCCGGCCGCCCTGCGCGGCGACGAAGGACGTGCCGTGCCCGACCAGGTCGGCGAGGACGTTTCCTGCCTTGTCCAGCACCACGGTGCCGTCCGGCACCGGCAGGATCAGGTCCTGGCCGTCCTTGCCGGAGCGGTTGCCGCCCTCACCGGGCTTGCCGCTGGTGGCCTTGCGGTGCGGGGAGTGGTGGTAGTCGAGCAGCGTGGTGACCGACTGGTCGACGGTGAGGATCACGTCGCCGCCGCGCCCGCCGTTGCCGCCGTCGGGTCCGCCGAGCGGCTTGAACTTCTCACGGTGGACGGAGGCACAGCCGTGGCCTCCGTTACCCGCGGCGACATGCAGTTCGACGCGGTCCACGAAGGTGGTCATGGTCAGTGCCTCCAGAAAGTACGGGGTGGTTCTTCGGTAACACGCGAAAGGCGGACCCGCCTTCCCGACCGGGAAGTGAGGTCCGCCTCGCGAAACGTTCGGTCGAAGCCCTGCGCACAGGGCCGTGAGTCAGAGGACTCAGGCGACCGGGACGACGTTCACGACCTTGCGGCCACGGCTGGAGCCGAACTCCACCGCACCGGCCTGCAGCGCGAACAGCGTGTCGTCGCCGCCACGGCCGACGCCCGCACCGGGGTGGAAGTGGGTTCCGCGCTGGCGGACCAGGATCTCACCCGCGTTGACGACCTGACCGCCGAAGCGCTTCACGCCGAGCCGCTGGGCGTTCGAGTCGCGACCGTTCCGGGTGGACGATGCGCCCTTCTTGTGTGCCATGTCTCCTCAGTCCCTTACTTCGCAGCCGCGGGGATCTCAGTGACCTTGATCGCCGTGTACTGCTGGCGGTGGCCCTGACGACGGCGGTAGCCGGTCTTGTTCTTGTAGCGCAGAATGTCGATCTTCTGCCCCTTGTGGTGGTCCACGACCTCGGCCTGGACCTTGATGCCGGCCAGCACCCACGGGTCGCTGGTCACAGCGTCGCCGTCGACAACGAGCAGGGTCGAGAGCTCG
Source organism: Streptomyces sp. NPDC056628 (assembly GCF_042792555.1). NCBI lineage: Bacteria > Bacillati > Actinomycetota > Actinomycetes > Kitasatosporales > Streptomycetaceae > Streptomyces > Streptomyces sp. NPDC056628. The sequence continues at coordinate 500,165 of NZ_JBHTWG010000001.1, read as the reverse complement.
ACCGTGTCGCCAACCTTGGCAGTGGAAATCTTGTCAACCTCAACGATGTCGCCGACAGCAACCTTGTGCTGGCGACCACCGCTGCGCACGATGGCGTACACGCGGATCTCACTCTCTCGCTCGGGAACGGCACCCCCGCAGTCCAGCCGCCCGGCACGCGGACGGCCTCTCCGAAGCACCCGGTGCGTCGGAGGACGAGGTTTACGGGGATGTGGCGCGTCCTATATCCACGGACACACCGAGGGTCAAGGTTACGGGGCCGCTGCCGAGGGGGTCAAACCGGGCCCGGCCCCGAACGGGTGCGGCCGGTCACAGGGACCGGCCGCACTCGTGTCACACGGGACGCGTCACTCGTCGGTGGTGGCGGAGACCGTGGTCTTCGTCGCCGTCGACTTGGCCGCGGCCGTCTTGGCGGTCTTGGTCGCCTTCTTGGCCGTGGCCTTCTTGGCGACCGTCTTCTTAGCCGCCGTCTTCTTGGCCGCGGCCTTCTTCGCGGTGGCCTTCTTGGCCGTCTTACGGGCCGTCTTCTTGGCCGGAGCGGCCTCCTCGGCGCCCTCGGCGTCCTCGGCGCCCTCGGCGACCACCGGCAGCTCCTCGGCCGCCGGCGCCTCGTCGACTGCCGGTGCCTCCTCGGCGGCGGGGACGACCATGACGGCCGCCTCCTCCGACGCGGTCGGCGCGGTGGCCTTGCGCACGGCACGGCGGCGCTGGCGGGCCGGGGCGGCGCTCTCCGCGACCGGCTCGGCGGGCGCCTCGGCCCGCTCGGCCGGAGCCTCCTCGGCGACCGGCTCCGCGACCGGCTCGGGCGCCGTCTCGGGGACCGTCACGACGGCGGCCTCGGCCCCCGCGGGGGACCCTGCGGGCGCGGACACCTTGCGGGTGGCGCGGCGCCGCGTCCGTCCCTTGGGCGCGGCCTCCTCGGCGGCGGGCGCCTCGGTGGCGGGCTCCTCCGCGGCGGGCGCGGCCCGCACGACCGCGTCCTCCATGGCCGCCGGCTCGGCGGTCGCCTCGGCGGCCGGCTCCGGCTGGACCGGACGGGCGATCTCCTCGGCGACGGTCACGTCCTGGGCGGTGGGAACCGCCTCGGCCCTCCTCGGCGCACCGGCCGGGGCCGACGCCCGCCGGCCCCCGCGGCGCCGGGAGCGCCCGCCGCGCGCGGCGGCCTCCGCCTCGGCGACGCTGCTGTACAGCTCCTCGTCGGGCGCGAACGCGGGCTCCGCGAGCGCGGCCGGCTCGGCGACCTCGGCGGCGACCTCGGCCTCCGTCTCCGCCTCCTCCTCGGCCGTCTCGGCCGTCTCGATGACGACGGACGCCTCGTGCACGTGCTCGGGACCGGCGCCGGCCCGCGCGCGCTTCTTGCGCTTGCTCGCGCCGCCACCGACGGACGTGGGCTGCTCCATGTGCACGATGACACCGCGGCCGTTGCAGTGGACGCAGGTCTCGGAGAAGGACTCCAGCAGGCCCTGGCCGACCCGCTTGCGGGTCATCTGGACCAGGCCGAGCGAGGTCACCTCCGCCACCTGGTGCTTCGTACGGTCCCGGCCCAGGGACTCCAGCAGGCGCCGCAGCACCAGGTCCCGGTTGGACTCCAGCACCATGTCGATGAAGTCGATGACGATGATGCCGCCGAGGTCGCGCAGCCGCAGCTGGCGCACGATCTCCTCGGCCGCCTCCAGGTTGTTCCGGGTGACCGTCTCCTCGAGGTTGCCGCCCTGGCCGGTGAACTTGCCGGTGTTGACGTCGACCACGACCATCGCCTCGGTCCGGTCGATCACCAGCGAGCCGCCGCTGGGCAGCCAGACCTTGCGGTCCAGCGCCTTGGCGAGCTGCTCGTCGATCCGGTACGCGGCGAAGACGTCGACCTCGCTGGTCCACTTCTGGAGCCGCTCGGTCAAGTCGGGCGCCACGTGCGAGACATAGCCGTGGATCGTCTCCCACGCCTCGTCACCGCTGACGACGACCTTGGAGAAGTCCTCGTTGAAGATGTCCCGGACGACCCGGACGGTCATGTCCGGCTCGCCGTAGAGCAGCGTCGGGGCGTTGCCGCTCTTGGCCTTCTTCTGGATCTCCTCCCACTGCTGCTGGAGCCGCTCGACGTCACGGCGCAGCTCGTCCTCGCTCGCGCCCTCGGCGGCGGTGCGCACGATGACGCCCGCGTCCTCGGGGACGATCTTCTTGAGGATGGTCTTCAGCCGGGCCCGCTCGGTGTCGGGCAGCTTGCGGCTGATGCCGGTCATCGAGCCCTCGGGCACGTACACGAGGTAGCGGCCCGGCAGGGAGACCTGGCTGGTCAGACGGGCACCCTTGTGCCCGATCGGGTCCTTCGTCACCTGGACGAGGACCGACTGGCCGGACTTCAGTGCGGACTCGATGCGGCGCGGCCCGTGGGCCATGCCGAGCGCCTCGAAGTTGACCTCACCGGCGTAGAGCACGGCGTTGCGGCCCTTGCCGATGTCGATGAAGGCGGCCTCCATCGACGGCAGCACGTTCTGGACCTTGCCCAGGTAGACGTTGCCGACGTACGACGTCGACTGCTCCTTGTTGACGTAGTGCTCGACGAGCACGTTGTCCTCGAGGACGCCGATCTGGGTGCGGTCGCCGTACTGGCGGACGACCATCACGCGCTCGACGGCCTCACGGCGGGCCAGGAACTCGGCCTCGGTGATGATCGGGACGCGGCGGCGGCCCTGCTCGCGGCCCTCGCGGCGGCGCTGCTTCTTCGCCTCCAGACGCGTGGAGCCCTTGATGGACTGCACCTCGTCGGACGGCTCGGCCTTCGGCCGGGGCTCGCGGACCTTGACGACGGTGCGCTCGGGGTCGCCGTCGCCCGGCTCGGTGTCCATGGAGGTGTCACCGGCGCGACGGCGCCTGCGGCGGCGCCGGCGGCTGCTGGTGGAGCCGGAGCCCGCGGAGTCGTCGTACGCCTCCTCGGCGTCCTCCTCCTCCTGCTCGGCGGTGTCCTCGGCGTCCTGCTCGGCCTGCGCGGCGGCGGTCTCCTCGGTGTCGGAGTCGCTGCCGTCGGCGTCCGGCTCCCCGGAGTCACCGCGACGGCGGCGACGGCCACCGCGGCGGCGGCGCCGGCGCGAGCCCGTCTCCTCGGACTCGTCGCCGTCGGCGGAGTCCTCGGCCTCGTCCTCGGTGTCGTCGGCCTCGTCCTCGGCGGCGGGCTCGACGGGCTGCGGCTCGGCCTCCTCGCCACGGCGGCGGCGACGGCGGCGCGGAGCGACGGGCTGCTCCTCGCGAAGCTCCTCGTCGTCCTCGGTCTCCGTCTCGGCTGCGGCCTCGGCGGCGGCGCGCTGCGGCGTCTGGAACTGCGGCTCGGTGAACACAGGCGCCTGGAAGACGGCCACGGCGGGCCGCGACGGGCGCGGCGCCTCCTCGGACGCCTCACCGGCGGACCGCGCGGGCTCGGCGAAGCCGGTGGCGGCACGCCGGACGGCGCGGCGACGGCGGCGCGGGGCGGCGTCGTCCTCGGCGGCGACGGCGGTCGCGGCGGGGCTCTCGGTCTCGATACCCGGGGTCACCGGGGTCTCGGCGGTCACCGGCGTCCCCGCCGCGGTCTCCTCGGAGACCTCCTCCGAAACCTCCTCGGCGGCGGCCGGGGCGGCCGTACGGCGGGTGGCGCGGCGGCGCGTGCGACGCGGGGCGGCCTCGTCCTCGGACGCGGCGGCCTCGGCGCTCTCACCCGACTCGGCGGGCATCTCGGCCCGGGCGGGCTCCTGCTCGGTCACCGGTGCCTCCTCGGCCGGGGCGGCCTGAACGGCTTCCGGCGCGGCGGAACTCCGGGTGGCGCGACGGCGCGTACGGCGCGGGGCGGCCTCGGGGGTCTCCTCGACCGCGGCTGCCTCGGCGTCGTCCTCGGTGGGCTTGACGTCCTCGGTCTCCTGCGCGGGAACGGGGGCCGCGGCGGGCGCGGTCACCCGGCGGGTCGCACGGCGCCGCGTGCGCGGCGGGGCCGGCTCCTCGGACACCTCGGCGGCGGCCGGGGCGGGCTCGGCGGCGACCGGCTCGGCGGCCGTGGCGGGCACCACGGTCTCGGCCGCGGCCTCGGCCGCCGGCGAACCGGTGGGCGCGGACGCACGGCGCACCGCACGCCGGCGCGTACGGACCGGAGGCGCGGGCTCCGGGGTCTCCTCGGCCTCGGCGGCGACGTCGGCCTCGACGGCCTCGACGTCGTCCTTCTCCTCGTCGGCCTGGTCGGCCTCGGCGGCCGGTATGGCCGGCTCGACCACCTCCGCGGGCTGCGCTCCGGCGGCAGCGGCGGGCGGTCCCGCCGGCCGGGAGGCGGCACGGCGCCGGCGCGGCGGCAGGGTGTCGCTCGGAGTGTTCAGTTCGGAGTCCGTGGCGGACTCTGTGGGTTCGGTCGGCTCAAGCATGCGGGCGTTTCTCCCGTCAGGCTCCCGGGCGCCGCGCCTGGTCCGGCGGTGTGCCGGTGACGTCCGCGGCTCGCGCGATGCGCGACTGCCGCCGTCCGGGGCGCGGGCGCCGCACGGGAGCTCTCTGTGTCCTGTCTCGCCGGTTCCGTACGCCTCATGCGCACGGCCTGGCGAAAGTCTTCTGGTCGGTGCGCTGCCCGACCCAGGTGGCTCCCGAGTACGAGGGCGGCGCTTCGACGTCCGTCCCTACGCGGAACTTCCTTACGCCGACGCCGTCGCGGCGGCAGCGGTCCCGGCCTCGGTTGGGGCCGTCGCTGCCTCGCGGTCGGGCGCGAGCGGGTCGGTCACCGTGCCGGTCTCTTCATCGAGCAGCCCCTGCGCCAGCCTGGTCACCGCTGCGGGGACCGGCGGCGCCAGGTCGGCCACGGCGCGGAGACCGGACAGGACGTCGTCGGGTCGTACGGCAGGCGTCACGTGCCGAACAACCAGCCGCAGTATCGCACAGGGCCGGTCCGTCGGCCTATCGGCCTGCGAACTGTGTGTTTCCGAATGCTGGACGCTCTCGAGATGGGCGACCGCGGGACGGGCGTCGAAAGTGCGTACGCCGTTCTTGGTCATGCGCTGGACCTCGACGGTCTCGGCGGCCTGGAACGCGGCGACCGCTCGCGCGGCGTCGGCCGGCTCCACCCCGTCGAGACGCAACTCCCAGACGGACGCCGTGAGACGGTCGGCGAGCCCGGAGGTCCGGGCCTCGACCGCGTCCACGACATCGAGCCCGGCGGGCAGCGACTCGTCGAGCAGCGCCCTGAGCTGCTGCGGATCCCGCGCCTCGGTGAGCGCGATCTCCAGGTACTCCGCCTCACTGCCCGTGCCGGTGGGTGCGGCATTGGCGTACGACACCTTCGGATGCGGCGTGAACCCCGCCGAGTACGCCATGGGCACCTCGGAGCGGCGCAGCGCACGCTCGAAGGCGCGCTGGAAGTCACGGTGGCTGGTGAACCGGAGGCGGCCGCGCTTGGTGTAACGCAGTCGGATGCGCTGCACCGCGGGTGCGGGCGGCGGGCCTTCGGGCTGTCGCTTGCCCAGTGTCGTTCAGTCCTTCGTGAGAGCGGTCGTACTGCTACCAAGAGTACGTGTCTCGTGCGCCGGACGTTCCCGCCGGGCCACCTTCTCGTGCCGTTCCGACTGTCCGAACAGCGTCCGGCGGATGTCGGCGCGCGCCTGCCGGGCGGACGCGCGGACGGACGCCAGGGCCTGCCGGGTCGCCCGCCCGGCAGCGCGCGCGGCCTCGGCGGCGGGCCGCAGCAAGAGGTCCCGTACGACATGTCCGGCCGGGGTGAGCACGGTCCGGTACACCCAGCGCACCGGTTCCACGAAGATCCACCGCAAGAGGGTCCCGAGGAAGCGCCCGACGGCGCGCGAGACGCGCCCCGCGACCCGCCAGGTGTGCCCGAGGGCGTCCCGGACCTCCCGTCCGATGACCGCGAGGACCCGCCCCACAGGGGCCAGCACCCAGCGGTACAGGCCCACGGCGGGCAGCACGAGCAGCACGCGGAGGGTCCAGTACAGGCTGGTCCCGACGCCGGTGACGGCGATCCGTACGGTCCAGGCGATCGCGCGCCCCACGGGCGCGAGGATCCACGTGTACAGCCACACTGCGGGCACGACGAGGAGGTACCGCCCCAGCCAGGCCAGCGCCGCGAGGACGCCGAGCCCGGTCGCCGCGAGGATCGCGCCGATCCCCCGCAGGACCCACATGACGGCCCGGCCGACCGGCGTGAGCACGCGCGCGTGGAGCCACGTCAGACCGGCCCCGATCCCCCGGCCCACCCACGCGCACGCGTGGCCGAGCGGAGTGAGCACGTACCGGTACAGCCAGACCAGGGGGACGACGAGCAGCACGTTCCCCAGCCAGGCGAGTCCCCGGCCGAGAGGCACGAGGAGATACCGCCACAGCGCGACGAACGGCCACACGAACAGCGCCCGCCCCAGCGGGCGCAGCACGACGTCCCTCAGGAAGCGCCCGCCGGCGACGAGCGCGTCCCACACCATCCGCACCGGCACGACCAGCAGGAGCACCACGATGCGCACGGGTATGCGGATCGCGACCACCAGGCACCCTTCGGGCTGCCGGCGCGGTGGCGGCGCCTTCTCCAGATCCATACCGGCGTAGACGTGGCGGTGGCCTGGTCGGATGCACTCCGGCGGGAGAGATCTGCGTCAGTGCGTCAACAGGAGGCGAATCGGCCGAAGTCGGTGATGTCGAGCTTGACGCCCTGCGCGGTCTTGAGGGTGGCCGGCGTCTCGCCCTCGGCGGTCCGGCCCGGCCGCACCGCTGCCCCGGCTACGACGCGTCTTCCTCGGCGGCCCGGGCGGCTGCGGCCGGCCCGCGGAGGGCGGCAGACCACAGTCGCGCTCACCCCGACTGAGGACCACCCGCGGGCGGCTGGTTCGCCGCGGCGAACGGAGCGCAGCCACTCCGGCGACGGTGAGGCCCCGCTGTCAGTGCCGGTCGGTAGGGTGCGCGCAAAGAGTGGGAGGGGGACCCATGGGATTCTCCGGGCATCTGGTCTTCGCACGCAGCAGCCGTCCGCTGCGGAAGAGCCCTGTGTTCGACGGCGCCGAGGATGCCGTCGACCTGGACGAGCGGCGCGTCGGCGGCTGGCAGACGGTCCAGCTCCGCCAGGGCACCTGGAACGTGGAACGGCTCCCCGCCGTCGTCGACTGGACCGGCGCCCCCGCGTGTGTCGCCGACGTCTCCGACAGCGACCTGGCCCTCGTCACCGGGCTGGACACCACCGGCCGGCGCTGGCAGGCGTGGCTGAACCTGGACGCCGTCGCCCGGCTGCTCGTGGAGGAGCCCGACGACGTGGACGACCCGATCACCTGGCTCTACACGCCTGCGTTCCACGAGGCCGTCCGCCGCAAGCGCGCCGAACTCGACCAGGCCATCCCCGAGGACGCCGAGGGCGCCCTCGCCTGGGCCGAAGCCGCCGGCGTCCACCCCCCGGCCGAGCGCTCCGCCGTCGAGAAACTGCTGCGTTCCCAAAAGCCCTTCGCGGAGGACCTGTTCAGGGCCCTGCTGGACACGCTGGGCTTCCCGAGACCCACGAACGCCTGACCCCGCACCCGGCCGGGGCGAACTCCACCACGACGCACTCCACCTGCCCCGGCCCCACGCCCAACCGGAACTCCCTGCTAATCCACCTCGACCCCGTAGTCCCGCAGGAGCTCCTCCAGACCTCGCGCGTAGCCCTTTCCGCCAAGGACGAAGTCCCAGTCGCCGTTCGCCCGGTGCCGGAAGGAGCCCAGCACCAGGGCCGTCTCCCCGGAACGGCCGTCCGAGACCTCGAGCCGGCCGAGCTCCGCCCTCGCCGGGTCCAGCAGCCGGATGCAGGCATCGGTGAAACCTGACAGATCGGCGTCAGGGTTCACCTCGGGGTCGACGGCGGCCACGAGCACGAACCGGTCGGCCTCCCGCGGGAGCGCGTCGAAGGAGACACGGATCGCCGCCTTGTCCGGCGCCTGCGCGGGCACGGCTCGCACCGAACCGTCCGGGGTCTGCGGGTTGTTGAAGAACACGAAGTGCTCCTCGCTCAGCACGCGGCCACCTCGGCAGACGAGTGCGCAGACGTCAAGCGCCACGTTCCCCGCCCAGGTCATGCCCAGGACGTTGTGGTCGTCGGCCAGGTTCGCCGGCCCGGACGGCGTCGTCCGTGCGGGAACCGGCCGGCCTCCCTCCCCCAGGCGCCCGCGCAGACCATGCCGGTGCAGCAGATCGACCAGCTCGCTGCCGGAGATGAGCTCCAGCGGCTTGCCCCGGGCGAAGGTGTGCGAGCCAGGCCCGAACGCCGAGGTGGTCACGAGAACGCCCTTGTTGGCGCCGCGGTCCTGGACCGTGCCGTACAGGTCACGCACCGCGGTGGGCGGAACCGTGTTCCGGTAGCGCTTCACCTGGACGACGATCTTGCCGCCTCGAATGGGCGTCGGATCCGTCGCGTCGACGTCTACGCCCCCGTCGTTCGACCGCTGGGTCGTCACCGCCCGCATGCCCATCGCTCGGAAAAGATCGGCGACCAGGGACTCGAACGCGATCGGGTCCATGTCGAACAGATCCGGCTCCCCGTCACCGCCGTGGGTGAGGACGTGGTCGCCCACGTCCTGGGGCCGGCGGCTCGGCCGTACGGCGGTGAGCTGGTCGGGACGCGTCGCGATCTGCCCGCGCAGGGCATCGGTCAGGCAGCTGACGGGATCCACCTGCTCCAGATGGAACCCGGTGAAGTCCGGCCGCTCGGCCATGACGGTCGCGAGGAAGATGTGGGTCTGCCGTCCCGTCGCGGGGTCGGGCGCGTCCACGAAGCCGTTGAGGGCGACCGAGTCGAGGATGCCGTACTCATCGGCGGCGAACAGCTGATGCAGCACCAGCAGCACGCTCTGCGCCAGCACCTCCCGGTACAGCGCCCGCCGCTGGGACACGGGGCGGGCCGTCTCCTTGTCCTGGTCCTGGGACGGCACGTACCGCACCGACTTCACCTCGGGTACGACGTCGTACGCGGGCATCTCCCAATCCAGGACGAGTTGCCTCGCCGCCCGGTCGAAGGCCGCGGAGATCTGCCGCGGGAAACCTTCGGGCCAGGCGGTCGACGAGTACAGCGCCGCCGAGAAGTACTCGACCACGGAATCCGGCTCGCCGCGCCTCACCCCGGCGGTCACCTCCGAGATGCCGGAATTGTGCCGACGGATCTCCGACCGCTGGGCCTCCGCTGCCCGCTCGTACGCCCGCTGAGCGGCCGCCAGCCGCTGCAACCGCTCCGCCTCGGCAGCCTGTGCCCCGTGCAGGTCGTGTTCGAAACGAGCCCGTGCCTCCGCCTGGGCCTGTGCCCGCCGGCTCGCGGTCCAGCCGCCCTGCGTCTGGTACTGGCTCTGATCGGGCATCCGCACCGGCCACGCGAGCGACCCGGGATCGAACGGGGGGATCACCTCCGGGCGCATGAGGGAAGCCGCCCTGAAGGCGGGCGCCTGGCATCCGGCGCCCAGCAGCCCCTGCAGGGTCGTGACCTGGGCCTCGATCTCCTCCGTGTGCCGCCTGGCCTCCGCCTGCCGGAACTCGCGATATTCCTGCGCCGCGCGCCGCTGGTAGGTCCGCGCCTGCCTGGCCGCCTCCCGCTGCTGCCGTGCCTCGGCTTCCCTCTGGCGTTGCTGCTGACGCTGCATCTCAGCCCAGACGCCGACCAAACCAGCAGAGCGACGACTCATGCGCTACCTGCCCTCCCCAGGGACGTCGGCACCGCCGACCAGAAAAGTGGTTGCCCCCACAACCAGCAGTAACAATCCGACTTTATCCAGCAACCGTCATCTTGGACATCAACTTGCCAAAGGCAACCTCAGCCGGACATCACGGCAGCTCAGCGGCCCGGAACAGCCGCGAGCCCCCCTCCGGTCCAGGAGGGGAGCTCGAGTGGCCGTACGGGTGTGGATGCCCCGGTCGGTCAGTGAGCGTGGCCGCTCGGTGCCGGTGCCGTGTTCTTCACCGTCAGCGGCAGCAGCTTCTTGCCCGTCGGGCCGATCTGGATCTGGGTGTCCATCTGCGGGCAGACGCCGCAGTCGAAGCACGGGGTCCAGCGGCAGTCCTCGACCTCCGTCTCATCGAGGGCGTCCTGCCAGTCCTCCCAGAGCCAGTCCTTGTCGAGGCCGGAGTCCAGGTGGTCCCAGGGCAGGACCTCCTCGTAGGCGCGTTCGCGCGTCGTGTACCAGTCGACGTCCACGCCGTAGGGGGCCAGGGCCTTGTCGGCGCAGGCCATCCAGCGGTCGTAGGAGAAGTGCTCGCGCCAGCCGTCGAAGCGGCCGCCGTCGTCGTAGACGGCGCGGATGACGGCGCCGATGCGGCGGTCGCCGCGGGAGAGCAGGCCCTCGACGATGCCGGGCTTGCCGTCGTGGTAGCGGAAGCCGATGGAGCGGCCGTACTTCTTGTCGCCCCGGATCTTGTCCCGGAGCTTCTCGAGGCGGGCGTCCGTCTCCTCCGCCGAGAGCTGCGGGGCCCACTGGAACGGGGTGTGGGGCTTCGGGACGAAGCCGCCGATCGAGACCGTGCAGCGGATGTCGTTCGACCCCGACACCTCGCGGCCCTTGGCGATGACCTTCGTCGCCATGTCGGCGATCTGCAGGACGTCCTCGTCGGTCTCGGTGGGCAGACCGCACATGAAGTACAGCTTCACCTGGCGCCAGCCGTTGCCGTACGCGGTGGCGACCGTGCGGATCAGGTCGTCCTCGGAGACCATCTTGTTGATGACCTTGCGCATCCGCTCCGAGCCGCCCTCGGGGGCGAAGGTGAGACCGGACCGGCGGCCGTTGCGTGTCAGCTCGTTCGCCAGGTCGACGTTGAAGGCGTCCACGCGGGTGGAGGGCAGCGAGAGGCCGATCTTGTCGTCCTCGTACCGGTCGGCCAGGCCCTTGGCGATGTCGCCGATCTCGCTGTGGTCCGCCGAGGAGAGGGACAGCAGGCCGACCTCCTCGAAGCCGGTCGCCTTCAGGCCCTTCTCGACCATGTCGCCGATCCCGGTGATCGAGCGCTCACGGACCGGGCGGGTGATCATGCCGGCCTGGCAGAAGCGGCAGCCGCGGGTGCAGCCGCGGAAGATCTCCACGGACATGCGCTCGTGGACCGTCTCGGCCAGCGGGACGAGGGGCTGCTTGGGGTACGGCCATTCGTCGAGGTCCATGACCGTGTGCTTGGACACCCGCCACGGGACGCCCGACCGGTTGGGGACCACGCGGGCGATCCGGCCGTCGGGCAGGTACTCGACGTCGTAGAACGCCGGGATGTAGACCCCGCCGGTCTTCGCGAGACGGAGCAGGACCTCCTCGCGGCCACCGGGCCGGCCCTCCGCCTTCCACTCCCGGATGATCCGGGTCATGTCCAGCACGGCCTGCTCGCCGTCACCGATGACGGCGGCGTCGATGAAGTCGGCGATCGGCTCGGGGTTGAACGCGGCGTGCCCGCCGGCCAGGACGATCGGGTCGTCGACCGTGCGGTCCTTGGACTCCAGCGGGATGCCCGCGAGGTCCAGGGCGGCCAGCATGTTCGTGTAGCCGAGTTCGGTGGAGAAGGACAGGCCGAACACGTCGAACGCCTTCACCGGCCGGTGGCTGTCCACCGTGAACTGCGGGACGTCGTGCTCCCGCATCAGGGCCTCCAGGTCCGGCCACACGCTGTAGGTGCGCTCGGCGAGGACGCCCTCCTGCTCGTTCAGGACCTCGTAGAGGATCATGACGCCCTGGTTGGGCAGCCCGACCTCGTAGGCGTCGGGGTACATGAGCGCCCAGCGGACGTCGCAGGACTCCCACGGCTTGACCGTGGAGTTGAGTTCTCCGCCGACGTACTGAATCGGCTTCTGCACATGCGGGAGCAGAGCTTCGAGCTGCGGGAACACGGACTCCGCGGCCGCAGCGGTTTCGGCAGACATCTCGCGAACCTTCGTGAGCTGGACTGAACTGACAGGGGTGACCATCTAGCCTAACGCGGCCCCGGGCGCCCCCAGCACGCCCCGAGGGTCACAGGGCGTCCGCCCCGTCCTTGGCGCCGGCCCAGAACGCGGGCAGCTCGGCCTCCACGGCGGCCGCCCGCCGCTCCTCCCGCCCGTACAGCAGTCCGAAGGTGAAGGCGCTGTCGCCGGCGGCGTGCGCGAGCGCGGCCAGCTCGCGCAGAGTCCGGCGGGCCATGACGCTGTCCTGGTGCTCGCCCAGCAGGTTCTGCAGGGCCTTCATGGACTTCACCAGGTCCTTCGCCGGACCGCCGAGGGCCGGTACGGCCGCCTCCGCCGCGTACCGGGTGCGCTTGGTCTTCTTGCGGGCCTCGTGGATGGCGACGTCGCGCTCGGTGCCGGGCTCCAGCTCCTGCGCCTGCCGCACGAGCGCGGCCACCTTGCCGAAGTCCTTGCGTACGGCCTTGGCGAGCACCTTGCCCGGCTTCTTCCCGGCGGCCTTCAGCAGCGGCGGGTCGGCGAGCGCCCCGTCGAGCGCGTCGAGCAGCGCCAGATAGCGGCGGGAGTCGAGGACGCCGATGAGGCGGGCGCTCGCGCCGCCCGGCCGGTTTCCGGCCCAGGTGCTCAGCCGCTCGGCGACGGGCCCGGCGACCAGGGAGGCGGGTACCTCGGCGAGGGCGGCGGAGAGGCGTTCGCTCAGGACCTCCCGGTCCCGGTCCACGCCGAGCTCACCGGCCAGCCATTTGAGCTCGTCGGCGATCGGGTCGGTGACGGTCCGGTCGAGGACCTTGCCGAAGGACTTGAAGGCGCTGCGGGTGCGGCGGGTGGCGACGCGCATGCTGTGGACGGAGTCCTCGGCGTCCTGGCGTACCGCCGGGTCGAGGGCGACGATCGTGTCGCGCTGGGTGCGGAGATACGCGAGGACGTGGTCGCCGGCGGTCTGCGACCGCTCCGCGGACGCGGGGGCGAGCTTCCGCGGCGCGGTCTCGGCGAGGGCGCGGGCGAGCTTCGACGGTGACGCCGACGGCCGTACGCCCGCCTTGCGCAGCCGTTTCTCGACCTGGTCGAGCAGGGCCGGGTCGCCGTCGTCCGCCAGTTCCACCTCGATCTCGGTCCACCGGGTCCGGCCGCCCCCTCCGGTGAGCCGCTCGGCCCGGACGGCGTCCACGCTGACCTCGGCGAGGACCCGCCCGTCGGCGTCCACGAGGTCACGGGCATCGCGGTCGGAGCGCAGCCGGATCACCGGCACCAGCTCGGCGTGGCGGACGCGGGAGCGGACCAGGGCGGCGAGGTCGGCGGGAAGGGTGTCGGAGAGCGGGGCCTGGATCTCGTCCCGCACTCCGGGGGCGACGGGGAACTTCAGATGCCAGCCGGCGTCGGAGCCGCCGGTTCTGCGACGGAGGGTGACCGCCGCTCCGGCGAGGCGCTCGTCGGTGGTGTCGTAGTAGGTGGCGTCCAGATGCGCGACACCCTTCTCGATCACGGCCGCGACCCCGGCGACACCGGTCAGGTCGGGCAGGCCGCCGCCGTCGGACTCGTACTTCCGCTCGATCTCCCGCTTGGTGTCCGCCATGAACCGAATGTAATCGGACTCCGGGGGGCGGCGACAGGCCGTGAACCGCGTAAGCGGGCGGTTCACGGCCTGCCCTGCGTGCCGGGGGGCCGCCTCAGGCCGACATCGGGCGTTGCACCCGGATGGACTGGAGCAGTCCCACCGCTATCCAGACGATGAACATCGACGAACCTCCGTAGGACACGAACGGCAGCGGCAGACCGGTGACCGGCATGATCCCGAGGGTCATCCCGACGTTCTCGAACGTCTGGAAGGCGAACCAGGCCACGATGCCGGCCGCGACGATCGTCCCGTACAGCTCGGTGGTTCCGCGGGCGATACGGCAGGCCCGCCACAGGATGACGCCGAGCAGCAGGATGATCAGTCCGCCGCCGACGAAGCCGAGCTCCTCCCCCGCCACCGTGAAGACGAAGTCGGTCTGCTGCTCCGGCACGAACTGGCCGGTGGTCTGCGAGCCGTGGAACAGCCCCGAGCCGGTCAGCCCGCCGGAACCGATCGCGATACGCGCCTGGTTGGTGTTGTAGCCGACGCCGGCCGGGTCGAGCTCGGGGTTGGCGAAGGCCGCGAAGCGGGCGATCTGGTAGTCGTCCAGGACGCCGAGCTGCCATACGGCGATCGCGCCCGCGGTGCCCGCGCCGATCAGCCCGAAGACCCAGCGGTTGGAGGCGCCGGAGGCGAGGAGCACCCCGAGCACGATCACCACCATGACCATGACGGAGCCGAGGTCGGGCATGAGCATCACGATCAGCATGGGTACGGCGGCCAGGCCCAGTGCCTGCACCACCGTGCGGTGGTCGGGGTACTGCTTGTCGCCCGCGTCGACGCGCGCGGCCAGCAGCATCGCCATCCCCAGGATGATCGTGACCTTGACGAACTCCGAGGGCTGGAGCGAGAAGCCGCCGGGGAGCTGGATCCAGGAGTGGGCGCCGTTGATCGTGGAGCCGAGCGGGGTGAGGACCAGCAGGATCAGGAAGACGGACAGGCCGTAGAGGATGGGCACGGCCGTGCGCAGGGCGCGGTGGCCCAGCCACACGGTCCCGACCATGAGGGCCAGCCCGATCCCGGTGTTCAGCACGTGCCGGATCAGGAAGTAGTACGGGTCGCCCTGGTTGAGCTCGGTGCGGTTGCGGGTCGCCGAGTAGACCAGGACGGCGCCGATCATCGACAGGGCGACACCGGCGAGCAGTATCGGCCAGTCCAGCCGGCGGGCGAGCGAGTCCCGGGCGAACAGGCGGGACCAGCCGACCCGCTGCGGCCCGTAACCGGAGACCTGGAAGCTGTTGGCGCCGGTCATGTGAGCATCCTCCGGCTTCCGCGCCTACGGCTTCTGCGCCCTCGGCGCCGGGTGTCCCGGTTCTCGGGCGACTGCGTCGACACGGTCCCGGCGAGCTGCTGCGGGTCCGGGTCGGCCTCGTTCTTCTGGGTGGCGCGCTGCTCCTTCGCCGGGTCCTTGGAGACCTTCGGCGAGGTGATGGTGCCGTCGGTGCGGACCTTCGGCAGCTTCTTCTGCGGGGTGGGCAGCAGCGCGTTCTTCTTGTCGATGGTGCCGTCGTCGGAGACGCCGTACAGGGCGTCGTAGATGTTGCGCACGGCCGGGCCGGAGGCGCCCGAACCGGTACCACCCTGGGAGATCGTCATGACGACCGAGTAGTCCTTGGTGTACGTCGCGAACCACGAGGTGGTCTGCTTGCCGTAGACCTCGGCGGTACCGGTCTTGGCGTGCATCGGGATCTTGTCCTGGGGCCAGCCGACGTCGGCGAACCGCCAGGCGGCGGTACCGCGGGTGGCGACACCGGCGAGGGCGTCGTCCATACGGACGAGCGTCTGACGGTTCATCGGCAGCTTGCCGTGCGGCTTGGGCTTGATCTCCTCGACGCTCTTCCCGTCGGGGCTGACGACGGCCTTGCCGACGGTCGGGTCGTAGAGCGTGCCGCCGTTGGAGATGGCCGCGTAGATCGTGGCCATCTGGATGGGGGTGACGAGGGTGTCGCCCTGGCCGATGGAGTAGTTGACGGAGTCACCCGCGCGCAGCCGGTTGCCTTCGAGGCAGTTCTCGTAGGCGATCTGCTCGGCGTAGGAGCCGCCCTTCTTGCCGTACTTGCACCAGGCGTCCTTGTTGGCCTTCCAGTAGTCCTGCTTCCACTTGCGGTCGGGGACGCGCCCGGTGACCTCGTTGGGCAGGTCGATGCCGGTCTCGGCGCCCAGGCCGAACTGGTGGGCCGTCTTGTAGAACCAGTCCTTGGCCTTCTTCTTGGGCTTGGTGCCGCCGTCGCGCTTCCACTCCTGGTGGGAGAGCCGGTAGAAGACGGTGTCGCAGGACACCTCCAGGGCGCGGCCGAGGCTGATGCCGCCGTAGCCCTTGGACTCGAAGTTCTTGAAGACCTGGCCGCCGATGGAGTACGAGCTGGAGCACTCGTAGGGGCCGTCGAAGGAGTAGCCGGCGTTGACCGCGGCGGCGGTCGGGATGACCTTGAAGATCGAGCCGGGTGCCGACTGGCCCTGGATCGCGCGGTTGAGCAGCGGGTAGTTGGAGGACTTGCCCGTCAACTGCTTGTAGTCCTTCGCGGAGATGCCGCCCACCCAGGCGTTGGGGTCGTAGGTGGGGTTGGAGGCCATCGCGACGATGCGGCCGGTCTTGGCCTCCATGACGACGACCGCGCCCGAGTCGGCCTTGTACGGCTCGTTGGTGTTGCGGTCCCACTCCTTGCGGGCTTCCTTCATCGCCTCGTTCAGCTCGTACTCGGCGACCCGCTGGACGCGGGCGTCGATGCTGGTGACGAGGTTGGCACCGGGCTGCGCCGGGTCCGCCTCGGCCTCGCCGATGACCCGGCCGAGGTTGTCGACCTCGTAGCGGGTGACGCCGGCCTTCCCGCGCAGCGCCCTGTCGTACTGGCGCTCCAGGCCGGAGCGGCCGACCTGGTCGGAGCGCAGGTACGGCGAGTCGGTGTCCTGGGCCTGCTGGAGCTCGTCGTCGGTGACCGGGGAGAGGTAGCCGAGCACCTGGGCGGTGTTGGCGCCGCCCGGGCTCGGGTACCGGCGCAGAGCCTGGGGCTCGGCGGTGATGCCGGGGAAGTCCTCGGCCCGCTCCCGGATCTGGAGGGCCTGCTTGGGGGTGGCCTCGTCGGTGATGGGGATGGGCTGGTACGGCGAGCCGTTCCAGCAGGGCTGGGGGGTCTTGGCGTCGCAGAGCCGGACCTTCGCCATGACCTCGGCGGGCTTCATGCCCAGCACACCGGCCAGCTTGGTGAGGACGGCCTTGCCGTCGTCCGGCATCTTCAGCAGGTCGGTGCGGGAGGCGGAGACCACGAGCCGGGTCTCGTTGTCCGCGAGGGGCACGCCGCGGGCGTCCAGGATCGAGCCGCGCACGGCGGGCTGGACGACCTGCTGGACGTGGTTGCCCGACGCCTCCTTGGCGTAGGCCTCTCCCTCACGGATCTGGAGGTACCACAGGCGTCCGCCGAGGGTGCCCAGGAGGGAGAGGACGAGGATCTGGATGACGACGAGCCGGATCTGGACGCGGGGCGTCCGGCCGGTCTCGGGAATGTTGCTCACTGCGGCTGTCTCCCCCTCTCAGTGCGTGTGCCGGTGCGCGTGGGCCGGTGCGAGCACGGACGTCTGTGCGGACCGTCCGTACGGCTGTGCGTGTACGAGTGTGGAACGTCCCGCCGATGAGCCCGGGTTCCCTCCCGGCTCACCCGTCCGGGTGAACTCCGCTGGCCTCACAGGCGCTTGACCCCCTTGATGCGCCCGGCGCGTGCCGTGCGCGCCCGGACCGTCCTGACCTTCAGGCCGCCCCGCTGGCCGCCGATCCGCAGACCGGTGCCGCCGGAGAGCCAGCCGGAGGAGATGTCGGTCTTCTTCGCCTGGGTGCTGCTCTCGGCGAGCGGGTCGTTCTCGGCGCGGCGGGCCAGCGCCATGATCCCGGGGACGACGAAGGGCGCGAGCAGCAGGTCGTACAGCGCCGCCGTGAACAGGAGGCTGCCGAGCCCGACATGGCGGGCGGCGGTGTCACCGACGAGCGCGCCGACGCCCGCGTACAGCAGCGTCGTGCCGACCGCGGCGACGACCACGACGACCATGGGCCCGGTGGCCGACTTGAGCTTTCCGTTGTCCGGTTTGAACAGGCCGGCGAGATAGCCGATGACGCACAGGACCAGCGCGTAGCGGCCGGCGGCGTGGTCGGCGGGCGGCGCGAGGTCGGCGAGCAGACCGGCGCCGAAGCCGACGAGGGCGCCGCCGACATGGCCGTAGACGAGGGCGAGGCCCAGGACCGTCAGGAGCAGCAGATCCGGTACGGCGCCGGGCAGATGGAGCCGGGCGAGGACGCTGACCTGGATGACCAGGGCGACAACGACCAGGGAGGTGGAGAGCAGGATCCGGTTGACGCGCATGAGGGCTCAGCTCCTACTGCTCTTGCTCGTACTGGTACAGGTCGTCGGCGCGGGGCTGGAGGCCCCCGGCCAGGGGCTGGTCCCGGGCGTCGCCCTGCTGCTGTTGCCCGCCGTCGTCCGGCACCTCGGCGCCCGGTGTCACGGTCACCGTGACGGTCGGCGTGGGCTTCGCCTTCGGCTTGGCGGGCAGCACCGTGTCGCGCGGGTCCTTCGTCGGCGCCTGGACGACGACACCGACGATGTCGAGCTTGGAGAAGCCCACGTACGGCGTGACGTACAGGGTGCGGGTCAGGCCGCCGCCGGACGGGTCGACGCGGGAGACGACACCGACCGGGACGCCGGGGACGAACGGCTTGTCGGCCTGCGAGCCGAAGGTGACGAGCCGGTCGCCCTTCTTCACCTCGGCCTTGCCGTTGAGGAGTTCGACCCGCAGCGGGCGGTCGCCCTGGCCGGAGGCGAAGCCGAGCTCGTCGCTGGACTCCATGCGGGTGCCGACGGTGAAGTCGGGGTCGTTGGCGAGCAGGACCGTCGCGGTGTTCGAGCCGACGGTGGTGACGCGGCCGACCAGCCCGTCGCCGTTCAGGACGGTCATGTCGCGCTTGATGCCGTCGTCGGCGCCGACGTCGATGGTGATGGTCCAGGAGAAGCCCTGGGCCGCTCCTATCGCGATGACCTGGGCGCCCTTTATGCCGTACTGGCCCTCGCCCGCGACCTTCAGCATCTTGTCGAGCTGCTTGAGGCGGCTGCGGCTGCGGTCGTCGCTGCCGAGTTTCGCCTTGAGGGCGGCGTTCTCCTGTTCGAGCCGGGCTAGCCGGTCGTGGCGCTCGCCGGAGTCACGGATGGCGGAGACCGCGTTGCCGACCGGGTTCACCGCGGCCGACACACCGTCCTCGACCGGGCCGAAGACCCCGGCGGCGGCCTGGCGGGCACCGTCGACCGGGGAGTCCTCACCGCCGCGGATGTCCACCGTGATCAGTGCGAACGCGATGGCGACCAGCAGCACCAGGAGCAGCCGGCTCTCTCGTGTGTCCCTCACGTGCGGCGGCCGTGCCCTTCCTCATTGGAATGTCCGGGGGTTGGGGTGTTCAGGTGCGCGGAGGCACATGCGGGAGCTTAAGCCTCCGCATCAACGATCCGCCGCACGAGAGGCGATCATCTCGTACGGCGGAACGAAAGAGTTACGTCATCTGCGCGGCTGGGCGTCGAGCACCTGCTGCAGCGCCTCGAACTCCTCGACGCACTTGCCGGAGCCGAGCGCCACGCTGTCCAGCGGGTCCTCGGCGATGTGGATCGGCATGCCCGTCTCGCGGCGCAGCCGCTCGTCGAGTCCGCGCAGCAGGGCGCCGCCGCCGGTCAGAACGATTCCTCGGTCCATGATGTCGCCGGACAGCTCCGGCGGGCACTTGTCCAGGGTCGTCTTGACGGCGTCCACGATGGCGTTGACCGGTTCCTCGATGGCCTTGCGCACTTCGGCGGCGGAGATGACGACGGTCTTCGGCAGCCCGGAGACGAGGTCCCGGCCGCGGATTTCGGTGTGCTCGTCGGAGTCGAGATCGTACGCCGAGCCGATCGTGATCTTGATCTGTTCGGCCGTGCGCTCACCCAGCAGGAGGGAGTACTCCTTCTTGATGTGCTGGATGATCGCGTTGTCCAGCTCGTCGCCCGCGACCCGGATGGACTGGGCGGTGACGATGCCACCGAGGGAGATGACCGCGACCTCCGTCGTGCCGCCGCCGATGTCCACCACCATGTTGCCCGTGGCCTCGTGGACCGGCAGGCCGGAGCCGATGGCCGCGGCCATGGGCTCCTCGATGATGTGCACTTGGCGGGCGCCGGCCTGGGACGACGCCTCGATGACGGCGCGGCGCTCGACGCCGGTGATGCCCGAGGGCACACAGACGACGACCCGCGGACGAGCCAGATACCGCCGCTTGTGGATCTTCAGGATGAAGTAGCGGAGCATCCGCTCGGTGATCTCGAAGTCGGCGATCACGCCGTCCTTCAGCGGCCGCACGGCGACGATGTTGCCCGGCGTGCGCCCGATCATCTTCTTCGCTTCGGCGCCGACCGCGAGGATGCCACCGGTGTTGGTGTTGATCGCGACGACGGACGGCTCGTTGAGTACGATCCCGCGACCCCTGACGTACACCAGCGTGTTGGCGGTCCCGAGGTCGACAGCCATGTCACGGCCGATGAACGACATTGAGTTCCCCATCAGGATTCGTCTGGCCTTCCTGGGAGCGTTTGACGGCTTTTCAGGTCGGCGAAGTGGGTGCTGTGACGTGAAGGCTTCCATCGTAGACGCGCCTGCACGAACACTGCGGGAGGGTCTCCGCCATTGTCAGCAGATGGCGAGGCGCCCCGCTTGTGGAGACGGGCCATCGGGGGCAACCGTTCCCTCGATTGCCCGGCATATGCCGTGGGCGGAAGACTACCCGTGGCCGCCCCTCTTGGGGAACGGCGGGTGGGTCAGGCGCGGCCCGGGAAGAAGATCTTCACCTCGCGCTCGGCGGACTCCTCGGAGTCCGAGGCGTGGATCAGGTTCTCCCGCACGATGACCCCGTAGTCACCGCGGATCGAACCGGGAGCGGCGGCGATCGGGTCGGTCGGGCCGGCCAGCCGGCGCAGCCCCTCGATGACCCGCTCCCCCTCGACGATCAGGGCGACGACCGGCCCGGAGGCCATGAACTCCACCAGCGGCTCGTAGAACGGCTTGCCCTTGTGCTCGCCGTAGTGCTGCTCCAGCGTGTCCTGGTCCAGGGTGCGCAGCTCCAGCGCCGTGATCTGCCAGCCGGCCTTGCGCTCGATACGGCTGATGATCTCGCCGGTCAGACCCCGCCGGACGGCGTCGGGCTTGAGCAGGACGAGGGTGCGCTGGGTCACGGGAGGGCTCCTTCTTACTGCTGGTGTGCGGTGGAAAGAGGTTACAGGGCGTGTCCAGCAGCCCGTCACGCAGCGTCAGGTGCAGCGGAGTCCGCCTGCGCGGCGAATCTCGCCTTCGCCTCGTCGACCTTGCGCCCGTAGTGCACGGAGGCCCACCACAGCGCCGCGAAGACCACGCCCAGGAAGAACATCATGGGCACGATGAAGCCGGACGCGATCAGCGCGATCTGCAGGGCCCAGCCGAGCGCCACGCCGCCGGGGCGGGTCACCAGGCCGCACAGCAGCACGCACAGGAACATCGCGATGCCGCTGACCGTCCACACGGTCGCCAGGGACAGGTCCGGGTCCTTCATGGCGACCAGACCGGCGAAGCCGATGACGAAGAACTCACCGATCAGCGTCGAGGAACAGAGCGTACGCATGCCGGACTCAGCCCTTCCCGAGCAGCAGCCGGGCTTCGCCGACCGTGATGACGGATCCAGTGACGAGGACGCCGCCGCCGGTGAACTCGCTCTCCTCCTCGGCCAGCGTGATCGCGGCCTCCAGGGCGTCCGGCAGCCGCGGCTCGACCTGGACGCGCTCGTCGCCGAACACCTCGACGGCGATGGCCGCGAGTTCGTCGGCGTCCATGGCGCGGTGCGAGCTGTTCTGGGTGACGACGACCTCGGCGAAGATCGGCTCGAACGCCTCCAGGAGTCCCCGGACGTTCTTGTCGCCGCTCGCGCCGACGACGCCGATCAGCCGGCTGAAGTCGAACGCCTCACCGATCGCCTCGGCGGTCACGCGGGCGCCCGCCGGGTTGTGGGCGGCGTCCAGCACGACGGTCGGGGACCGCCGGACGACCTCCATACGGCCCGGGGAGGAGACGGCGGCGAACGCCTTGCGGACGGCGTCGATGTCCAGCGGCTCGGCGCGGGCGGTGCCGACCCCGAAGAACGCCTCGACGGCGGCGAGGGCGACCGCGGCGTTGTGCGCCTGGTGGGCGCCGTGCAGCGGGAGGTAGACCTCGGGGTACTCGCCGCCCAGGCCGCGCAGGGTGACCAGCTGGCCGCCGACGGCGACCTGGCGGGCGACGACCCCGAACTCCAGGCCCTCGCGGGCCACGGTGGCGTCGACCTCGACGGCCTTCTTCAGCAGCACCTGGGCGGCGTCCACCGGCTGCTGGGCCATGATCACGGTGGCGTCCTGCTTGACGATGCCGGCCTTCTCGCCGGCGATCTCGCCGGGGGTGTCGCCGAGCCGGTCGGTGTGGTCGAGGTCGATCGGCGTCACGACGGCGACGTCCGCGTCGATGACGTTGGTGGCGTCCCAGGAGCCGCCCATGCCGACCTCGACGACGGCGACGTCGACGGGCGCGTCCGCGAAGGCCGCGTACGCCATGCCCGTGAGCACCTCGAAGAACGACAGGCGGAACTCCTGCGAGGAGTCGACCATCTCGAGGTACGGCCTGATGTCCTGGTACGTCTCGATGAAGCGCTCGGCGGAGATCGGGGCGCCGTCCAGGCTGATCCGCTCGGTGATCGACTGGACGTGCGGCGAGGTGTAGCGGCCGGTGCGCAGCTCGAAGGCGCCGAGCAGGGCCTCGATCATGCGGGCGGTCGACGTCTTGCCGTTGGTCCCGGTGATGTGGATCGACGGGTACGACCGCTGGGGCTCCCCCAGAAGGTCCACGAGAGCGGCGATACGGGCGACCGAGGGCTCCAGCTTGGTCTCGCCCCAGCGGGTCGCCAGCTCCGCCTCGACCTCGCGCAGGGCCTTGTCGACCTCGGGGTCCTCGGGGCGGGCGGGCACGTCCGCCTCCGAAGGGCCGCCCTGGGTGCGCAGGGTGCGGCTGCCGGCCTCGATGACGGCGAGGTCGGGGTCGCGTTCCGTCTCCTCCGCGATGATCTCGGCGAAGGAGTCGAGGGGGTCGGGCTCGTTCTGGTCGCTCACAGGGCCAGTCTACGGAGGCCGACCGCATGACGTACGGGAAGGCCCCCGGTGCCCGAGAGCACCGGGGGCCTTCCTGGCCGTAGGGCCGCCTACGCCTGCGGCAGGCGCTCCAGCTGGGCCGTGATGCGGGCGATGTCCTCGTCGGCCTTCGCGAGCCGGCCGCGGATCTTGTCGACCACGTGGTCGGGGGCCTTCGCCAGGAACGCCTCGTTGCCGAGCTTGGCCGTGGCCTGGGCCTTCTCCTTCTCGGCGGCGGCGAGGTCCTTGGCCAGGCGCTTGCGCTCGGCCGCGACGTCGATCACGCCGGACAGGTCGAGGGCGACCTCCGCCCCCGCGACCGGCAGCGTCGCCGTCGCCGTGAAGCCGTCGCCCTCCGGCTGGAGGCGCAGGAGCTGGCGGATGGCCGGCTCGTGCGCGGCGAGGGCCGTGCCGTCCAGGGTCAGGCGGGCCGGGACCCGCTGGCCCGGCTGGAGGCCCTGGTCGGCGCGGAAGCGGCGGACCTCGGTGATGACGGACTGGAGGGACTCGATCTCCCGCTCGGCGCCCTGGTCGCGGAAGCCGCTGTCGGCCGGCCAGTCGGCGATCACGAGCGACTCGCCGCCGGTCAGCGTGGTCCACAGGGTCTCCGTGACGAACGGGACCACCGGGTGCAGCAGCTTCAGCGTGACGTCGAGGACCTCGCCGAGGACGCGCTTGGAGACCTCGGCCGCCTCGCCGCCCGCCTGGAACGTCGTCTTCGACAGCTCGACGTACCAGTCGAAGACCTCGTCCCACGCGAAGTGGAACAGGGCGTCGGACAGCTTGGCGAACTGGAAGTCGTCGTAGAACGCGTCGACTTCGGCGACGACGGAGTTCAGCCGGGACAGGATCCAGCGGTCCATGGAGGACATCGCCGACGGGTCCGGCAGCGGGCCCTCGACCGTCGCGCCGTTCATCAGCGCGAAGCGGGTGGCGTTCCAGATCTTGTTGGCGAAGTTCCGGGAGCCCTGGACCCAGTCCTCGCCGATCGGGACGTCGACGCCGGGGTTGGCACCGCGCGCGAGGGTGAAGCGGAGCGCGTCGGAGCCGTACTTGTCCATCCAGTCCAGCGGGTTGACCGCGTTGCCGAAGGACTTCGACATCTTCTTGCCGAACTGGTCGCGGACCATGCCGTGCAGGGCGATGGTGTGGAACGGCGGGGTGCCGTCCATCGCGTACAGGCCGAACATCATCATCCGGGCGACCCAGAAGAAGAGGATGTCGTAGCCGGTGACCAGGACGGAGTTCGGGTAGAACTTCGCGAGCGACTCGGTCTGTTCGGGCCAGCCGAGCGTGGAGAAGGGCCACAGGCCGGAGGAGAACCAGGTGTCGAGGACGTCGGTGTCCTGACGCCAGCCCTCGCCGGAAGGCGGCTCCTCGTCCGGACCGACGCAGACGACTTCACCCTCCGGCCCGTACCAGACGGGGATGCGGTGGCCCCACCACAACTGCCGCGAGATGCACCAGTCGTGGAGGTTGTCGACCCAGTCGAAGTACCGCTTCTCCATCTCCTGCGGGTGGATCTTGACGCGGCCGTCGCGGACCGCGTCACCGGCGGCCTTGGCGAGCGGGCCGACCTTGACCCACCACTGCATGGACAGGCGCGGCTCGATGGTGGTCTTGCAGCGCGAGCAGTGGCCGACGGAGTGGACGTACGGCCGCTTCTCGGCGACGATCCGGCCCTCGGCGCGCAGCGCGGCGACGATGGCCGAGCGGGCCTCCAGCCGGTCCAGGCCCTGGAAGGGGCCGTGGGCGGTGATGACCGCGTGCTCGTCCATGATCGTGATGGCCGGCAGGTCGTGCCGCTGGCCGATCTCGAAGTCGTTCGGGTCGTGGGCCGGGGTCACCTTGACCGCGCCGGTGCCGAACTCGGGGTCGACATGGGTGTCGGCGACGACCGGGATCGAGCGGTCGGTCAGCGGCAGCCTGATGAGCTTGCCGACCAGGTGCTTGTACCGCTCGTCGTCGGGGTGGACGGCGACGGCGGTGTCGCCGAGCATCGTCTCGGCACGGGTCGTGGCGACGACGATGGTGTCGTCCCCCTCGCCGTACTTCATGGAGACGAGCTCGCCGTCGTCGTCCTGGTACTCGACCTCGATGTCGGAGATCGCGGTCAGACAGCGCGGGCACCAGTTGATGATGCGCTCGGCGCGGTAGATCAGCTCGTCGTCGTACAGGCGCTTGAAGATGGTCTGGACGGCCTGCGACAGACCCTCGTCCATGGTGAAGCGCTCACGGGACCAGGCGACGCCGTCGCCGAGGCGGCGCATCTGGCCGGAGATCTGGCCGCCGGACTCGGCCTTCCACTTCCAGACGCGCTCGACGAACGCCTCACGGCCGAGGTCGTGGCGGGACTTGCCCTCCTTGCCGAGCTCGCGCTCGACGACGTTCTGCGTGGCGATGCCGGCGTGGTCCATGCCGGGCTGCCACAGCGTCTCGAAGCCCTGCATGCGCTTGCGTCGGGTCAGGGCGTCGATGAGCGTGTGCTCGAAGGCGTGCCCCAGGTGCAGGCTGCCGGTGACGTTCGGCGGCGGGATGACGATGGTGTACGGCGGCTTGTCGCTCTTCTCGTCCGCCTCGAAGTAACCGCGCTCCACCCAGCGCTCGTACAGCGGCCCCTCTACATCGGCCGGCGCGTACTGGGTCGGCAGTTCGGTGTCGGGCGCTGGTGGCTGCTGCTGAGCGTTCTCGGTCACGAGGTCAGTTTAGGGGTGTCTCCGGCGTGTCCCGAAACGCCTTTGTTCTGTAACGGTGGGCACCCCGATGCCGTGGGACCCACGACTCTGCGCCAGGATGTCAGGAACACATAAGCATCTGGAGGGGAACCCAGAAATGAGCTACAACCAGCCGGGCCCGTACGGCGGGCAGCCCCAGCAGCCCGGTCCGTACGGCCAGCCGGGTCCGTACGGCCAGCAGCCGCAGGCACCCCAGCCCGGCTACGGCTACCCCCAGCAGACGCCGCCGCCCCAGCCCGGTTACGGCTACCCGCAGCAGGCGCCCCAGGGTGTCCCCCCGCAGCAGCCTCCCTACGGCCAGCAGCCGTACGGCATGCCCCAGCCCCCGCAGCCGTCCGGCGGCGGCAAGAAGGCCGGTCTGATCATCGGCGCGGTGGCGGTCGTGGCGGCGATCGCCGTCGGCGCGTACTTCGTCCTGGGCAGCGGCGGCGGCTCGGCCGCGGTGGAGGACGACGGCGCCCACAAGCTGGCCACGCCGGAGAAGTTGCTCAGCGAGTACACGCGTGCGACCAAGGTCGGCGAGAACCTCGGCGGGTCCAACGACACCGCCAAGGACCTGGAGAAGAGCGGCGTCAAGAACGGCGAGAGCGTCGTCGGCGTGTACTCCACGACGGACCTGAGCTCCTACGACCCCAGCGACCCGAGCACGACGCCGGACCTGTCCGAACTGGCGACCGCGAAGGGCATCACCTACTTCGGCGCCTACGGCGAGATCGAGGACCCCGAGGCGGCGCTGGACAGGTTCTTCGCCGACTTCAAGAAGTCGGCCGAGAAGGACTCCTCCTCGGACTCCTCCGCGTTGGGCAAGACCAAGCTGGTCGGTGAGGCCGAGTCCGTCGACCTCGACGGCGCGGTCATGAAGTGCCAGGCCGCCCAGGGCACCGACCTGGCCACCAAGAAGGAGAAGACGGACTGGTTCTGCGCCTGGGCGGACTACAGCACCATCGCGATGGTGTCGCCGGGTGACGCCACCAAGGGCATCGCCAAGGACGTCGCCGTGGACATCACGACGAAGGTCCGGCAGGAGATCCGCGTCAAGGCCTGACGCGGCACCGGCGGAACAGCGGAAGGGGCCCGGTCGGTCGACCGGGCCCCTTCCGCTGTTGGTCCGTGGTGGCGGCTACGCCGACTTCTGTTCGCCCGGGCCGCGGCGGGCGTCGCGGGGGATCAGGGTGGGGTTCACGTTCGAGTGGACGACGTCCGCCGTGATGACGACGCGGGCCACGTCCTTGCGGGACGGCACCTCGTACATCACCGACATCAGGACCTCCTCCATGATGGCGCGCAGGCCGCGCGCGCCGGTCTGGCGGAGGATGGCCTGGTCGGCGATGGCCTCCAGGGCCTCGCGCTCGAAGTCCAGCTCGACGCCGTCGAGTTCGAAGAGGCGCTGGTACTGCTTCACCAGCGCGTTGCGCGGCTCGACCAGGATCTGGAGCAGCGCCTCACGGTCCAGGTTGTGGACCGAGGTGATGACGGGGAGGCGGCCGATGAACTCGGGGATCATGCCGAACTTGACCAGGTCCTCGGGCATGACGTCCTCGAACTGGTCCTTGGACTCCAGCTCCCGCTTCGAGCGGATCGTCGCGCCGAAGCCGATGCCCTTGGCGCCGGCCCGCGACTCGATGATCTTCTCAAGACCGGCGAATGCGCCGCCCACGATGAACAGGACGTTCGTCGTGTCGATCTGGATGAACTCCTGGTGCGGGTGCTTGCGGCCGCCCTGCGGCGGCACGGAGGCCGTGGTGCCCTCGAGGATCTTCAGGAGGGCCTGCTGGACGCCCTCGCCCGACACGTCGCGCGTGATGGAGGGGTTCTCACTCTTCCTCGCGACCTTGTCGATCTCGTCGATGTAGATGATCCCGGTCTCGGCCTTCTTGACGTCGTAGTCGGCGGCCTGGATCAGCTTCAGCAGGATGTTCTCGACGTCCTCGCCGACGTACCCGGCCTCCGTCAGCGCCGTCGCGTCGGCGATGGCGAAGGGGACGTTCAGCATGCGGGCCAGCGTCTGCGCGAGGAGCGTCTTGCCGGAACCCGTCGGGCCGAGCAGCAGGATGTTGGACTTCGCCAACTCGATGGCGTCCTCGCGGTTCTGACCGCCGCCGTTCTCGCCGGCCTGGACACGCTTGTAGTGGTTGTACACGGCGACCGAGAGCGCCTTCTTGGCCGCTTCCTGGCCGACCACGTACCCCTCGAGGAACTCGTAGATCTCCCGCGGCTTCGGGAGCTCCTCCCAGCGGACCTCACTGGTCTCCGCGAGCTCTTCCTCGATGATCTCGTTGCAGAGATCGATGCACTCGTCGCAGATGTACACACCAGGGCCTGCGATGAGCTTCTTGACCTGCTTCTGGCTCTTGCCGCAGAACGAGCACTTGAGCAGATCGCCGCCGTCACCGATGCGTGCCACGGTGTGCTTCCCCTTCGCCTGGGAGACGACTGGACATCGCGTCCAGCGGCTCCTGGTGCTGCCTTATGTCGACGGTACCTTGCCTGGGCCCCCGTTCGGGCCCCCCTTGGCGCGGTTCACTTTGACGTGCACCGTCCCAAACCGTGCCAAGGGGCAGCAGACAATACCGGGTCCGCGTCAGCGAACGTCGGTGTTGTTCATCTTCCGGGTGGAGATGATCTGATCGATCAGCCCGTACGACAGCGCGTCCTCGGCCGTGAGGATCTTGTCACGCTCGATGTCCTCGCGGATCTTCTCGATCGGCGTGGTGGAGTGCTTGGCCAGCATCTCCTCCAGCTGCGCCCGCATCCGGAGGATCTCGTTGGCGGCGATCTCCAGGTCGGAGACCTGGCCCCGGCCGGTCTCGCTGTACGGCTGGTGGATCAGCACGCGGGCGTTGGGCAGCGCCATGCGCTTGCCGGGCGTACCGGCGGCCAGCAGGATCGCGGCGGCGGAGGCCGCCTGGCCCATGCAGACCGTCTGGATGTCCGGCTTCACGAACTGCATCGTGTCGTAGATGGCCGTGAGCGCGGTGAAGGAGCCGCCCGGGCTGTTGATGTAGACCGAGATGTCCCGGTCGGGGTCCATCGACTCCAGGCACAGCAGCTGCGCCATGACGTCGTTGGCGGAGGCGTCGTCGATCTGCACGCCGAGGAAGATCACGCGCTCTTCGAAGAGCTTCGCGTACGGATCGTACTCGCGGATGCCCTGCGAGGTGCGCTCGACGAACCGCGGGATCACGTAGCGGGACTCGGCGCGCGGGCCGGTGTACTCGGCCTCGGTGCGGGCGTACAGGCCGCTGCCGGGGAAGTCGTTCACTGTCTGTCTCCTAGGGGCTGTGGCGGTCGGCTGGGGGCTGCGCAGGGGGCCGTCAGGCCGCCCCGGTGCCGCCGCCGCCCGGCATCCCGGCGGCCGTCGGGATGACGTCGTCGATGAGGCCGTACTCCTTGGCCTCGAAGGCGTCGAACCAGCGGTCGCGGTCCGAGTCGCGGGTGACCTGCTCGACCGACTGGCCCGTGTGCTGGGACGTGAGTTCGGCCATGCGCTTCTTGGTGTGCAGCAGTCGCTCGGCGTGGATCTTGATGTCCGAGGCGGAACCGGCCAGACCGGCGGACGGCTGGTGGATCAGGATCTCGGCGTTCGGCAGCGCGAAGCGCTTGCCCGGGGTGCCCGCACTGAGCAGGAACTGCCCCATGGAGGCCGCGAGACCCATGGCGATCGTCACGACGTCGTTCTTGATGAACTGCATGGTGTCGTAGATCGCCATGCCGGCCGTGATCGAGCCGCCGGGGCTGTTGATGTAGAGGTAAATGTCCTTGTCGGGGTCCGCGGCAAGGAGCAGCAGCTGCGCGGTGATCTTGTTCGCGATGTCGTCGTCGACCGGCTGGCCGAGGAAGATGATCCGCTCGTTGAGCAGCCGGTTGTAGACCTGGTCACCGAGGCCACCACCGATGGAAGGCTCACCGGCGGCGGAGGGCATCAGATTCGTCACGTATCCACCTGCTCGTCTTACGACGGCGCCGGGCCGTCTCACGTGTCCTGCGTGGGCAATGGGGACTCCCCTGCCCTCATACTCATGGACCCTAACGCGCTGGTCCCTTCGGGGAATCCCGGAGCGGCAGGTGTTCGCCGGGGGCGTAGCGCCGGGGGGTCCGCCGGGCGCGGTGGCGGGCGCGGGGAACGGCGGAAGGGCCCGGGGATCGCGTGATCCGCCGGGCCCTTCCCAGGTGTGCTGACGCTGCCGTCGGCTCAGCCCTCGGACTTCTCCTCGGCCGCCTCGTCGGCGGTGCCCTCGGCGGCCTCGACGGCCTCCGTGGCCTGCTCGACCTCGTCCTCGTCGTCCAGGTCGACGACCTCGCCGTTGGTGTCCGTGACCGTGGCCTTCTCGACCACGACGGCCAGGGCCTTGCCGCGGGCGACCTCGCCGACCAGGAGCGGAACCTGGCCGCCCTCGACGACCGCCTGGGCGAACTGGTCGGGGGACATGCCGGAGGAGGCGGCGCGGCGCATGAGGTGCTCGGTGAGCTCCTCCTGGTTGACGTTCAGCTTCTCCCGCTTGACGAGCTCGTCGAGGACGAACTGCGTCTTGATGCCCTTGACCGCGGCTTCCTTGGTCTCGGCGTCGAACTCCTCCTCGGTCTTGCCCTGGATCTCCAGGTACTGCGCGAGGTCGAGACCCATCTGGCCGAGCTGGTGGTGCTCGAGGTTGTGCTTACGGGTGTTGATCTCGTCCTCGAGGAGCTTCTCGGGGACGGGCACCTCGACCAGCTCCAGCAGCTTCTCCAGGACGCGCTCCTGGGCCTGCGTGGCCTGGTCGTACTGCTTCATGTTCTCGAGGCGCTTGCGGCTGTCCGCCTTGAGCTCGTCGAGCGTGTCGAACTCGGAGGCGAGCTGCGCGAACTCGTCGTCCAGCTCGGGCAGTTCGCGGGCGGCGACCTGGGTGACCTTGACGGTGACCTCGGCCTCCTTGCCGGCCGCCGAGCCGCCCTTGAGCTCGGAGGTGAAGGTGGCCTCGCCACCGGCCTCCAGGCCCTTCACGGCGTCGTCGATGCCGTCCAGCAGCTCGCCGGAGCCGATGGTGTACGAAACACCGCTGGCGATGCCGTCCTCGAGGACCTCGCCGTCGACCTCGGCCTGCAGGTCGATGGTGACGACGTCGCCGTCCTGGGCGGCGCGCTCGACCGGGGAGGTCGAGGCGAAGCGCTCGCGCAGCTGTTCGACGGACTTCTCGACGTCCTCGTCGGTGACCTCGACGGCGTCGACCTCGACCTCGATGCCGGAGAAGTCCGGGATCTCGATGGCGGGGCGGATGTCGACCTCGGCGGTGAAGTTCAGCTTCTCGCCGTCCTTCAGCTCGGTGATGTCGACCTCGGGCTGGCCCAGGACGTCGATCTCGGCCTCGTTGACGGCCTCGGTGTAGAACTTCGGAAGCGCGTCGTTGACGGCCTCCTCCAGCACGGCGCCACGACCGAACCGCTGGTCGATGACGCGGGCCGGGATCTTGCCCTTGCGGAAGCCCTTCACCGTGACCTGCTGGTTGATCTTCTTGTACGCCGCGTCGAGGCTGTCCTTGAGCTCCTCGAAGGGCACCTCGACAGTGAGCCGAACCCGGGTCGGGTTCAGGGTCTCCACGGCGCTCTTCACGGTTCGGTCTCCTTGTGGCTGACTTCTCGGGTTCTGCCGGGACCAGACTGGTCCGGCGGATTCGCCGCCCGGAGGACTTCGTGACTTCGTACGGAGAGACACACGGGCGTGCAGCTTGCATAGTAACGGCAGCGAGGACACGCCCCAAAGGCGATCATCGGCCGTGATCACACGAGGTGGCCGTGCGGAGGCCGGCGGTGACCGGTCGTGGTCGGGGTGGCGGGATTTGAACCCACGGCCTTCCGCTCCCAAAGCGGACGCGCTACCAAGCTGCGCCACACCCCGTGCTGGTGCGACACGTAGGGTACATGCCCGCAGCTGACGCGGCCTCCGCATTGCCGGGGTGTGCGACGAGGGGGGCCGACCCGCTACGATGCCTTCAGTGCCGCGGTCACTGACCTGCGGCGCGTCACTGTGCGGGCGTAGCTCAATGGTAGAGCCCTAGTCTTCCAAACTAGCTACGCGGGTTCGATTCCCGTCGCCCGCTCTGAACGGCTCAGGGCCAGGTCCGAGGATGCTTCCTCCGCCTGGCCCTGATCGTTTTCCGGGGCGGTGTTCAGCCCGCCGTGCCCCCTGCGTGCCCCTTCGGTCTGCGCCCCCTGTCGACCAGGCCGCTCAGCGCCTCGGCGATCAGCCGGTCACGGTCGGCGCTCGCGTGCTGATAGATCAGCGCGGCCCGCGCCGTGCTGTGGCCCATTCGCGCCATCAGCTCACGCGTGCTGGCTCCCGTGGACGCCGCCAGGGTGTTGCCCGTATGCCGAAGATCATGGAAGTGCAGGCCCTTGACCCCAGCGGCCTCGCACGCCTGGCGCCACAGCCGGTTGAAGTGGTTCCGACGCGGGGTCGCGCCCTTGGCCCCGACGAAGACGCGGCCGTCCGCTCCAGGCTCGGCGTAGCGCTCCAGGTGATCACGGATGTCCGGCACGATGACGGCCGGGATCGAAACTGTCCGCTTGCCAGCGGCGCTCTTGGGCGCCTTGATCTCACGCTCGCCGTTGTTCAGCTCGGTGACCGCGCGGCGGACCCGCAGGGCGCCGGCCTCCAGGTCGATGTCCCGCCGGTGGAGCCCGATCAGCTCGCCCCAGCGCAGACCGAGGAACCCGGCCATCAGCACAAGCACCCGGTAGCGCGGTTGGATCGCGTCGGCCAGGTCGTAGACCTCCTGGACCGTGGCGGTGGGGCGCTCCGGGGTGTGCACCGTGCTGGCGCCCTGGATCGTGCAGGGGTTGCGCCGGATCATCTGGTCGGCGACCGCCGTGCCCAGGATCGCCCTCAGCAGGGCGTACGCCTTGGCGACCGTCGTCGGGCCGGACCCGGAGGCGAGCTTGTCCGCACGCCAGCGCCGCACGAACGGAGGCGAGATGTCGGTGACGTTGACGTTCCCGAAGGTCGGCTCCAGGTGGTGCCGCAGCAGCGAGCCGTAGAGCTGGCGCGTGGTGTTCGTCAGCTCCCGCTCAGCGATCCACGCGGCGGCGTACGAGCCGAACGGCACCTTTCCGGCGTCAGGGTCGTGCCAGTCGCCGCGCCGCATCTCGGTCTGCTTGTCAGCCAGCCATGCGTCCGCGTCCCTCTTCGTGCGGAAGGTGTCCGGGGCGGGCCGCAGGACGCCGTCAGGGCCGACGTACCGGGCTTGGTAGCGACCGGACGGGAGCTTGCGCACACGGCCGAACGGTCGGCGCTTCACAGCCATCAGGCAGCCCTCCTGAACGTCCCCGGACGAGCCGTGACCGGCTGGACGGTGTTCTCGGCGATGAAGGCCGCAACGGCACTCTCCGGGATGCGGACGTGCCGACCGATCTTGACGAAGGCGATCCGCCGTTCCTCGATCAGGCGCCGAGGGAAGCGGACGGTGGTGCCGAGCAGCTCGGCCACCTGGTGCACGTCGAGAAGGCGTTCCATGGTCACCACTCCCCCGTGGTCTCTCGGTCTTGCAGCTCGGTCAGGGCTTCGCGTGCTGTCTCTCGGTTGAGGCGGATGTCTCGGGCGATGGTGGCGGCGAGCCAGGATTCACCGGGGCTGTGGCCGTGTCCCGCGTAGGTCCAGTGCGCGAGGGTGAGCGTGGTGCCCTTGACGTCGTCCGGGTCGGGCAGGCCACGTTCGCGGCGTTCCTGACGGGCTCGGTAGTCGGCTCGGACCTGGCGGCGCTCGGTGAGCGTGGTCGAGTAGGCGCGGGACTTGGTCATGAAGTGGCCGCGGAAGCCGAGCATGTGAGCCCAGCGCCACAGCAGCCGGTCTGGGTAGGCGTCGTCCAGGTCCCGACAGGCTTCGATCAGGCGCCGGGTGTGCGGGGGCAAGGCCAGCTTGTCCAGCTCCGACAGTTCGCCGATACGGCGGTCCACGGTCTCGGTGGCCTCGGCGGCCTTGGTGGCGTACTTGGCGACGTAGGAGGCGACCGCCTGATCCGTCAGCTCCACCCCGTCCATGCCGCCGATCGCCTGGACGTCGACCTGCGATCCCCACCGCAGAACGCGCCCGGCGAAAGCGCCGGCGGACGGGACGGGCACCGCGACCCGAGCAGCCGCCGCCCGGATCGCCGCCTCGAGGAGAGCGACGGTGGCCCAGGCCGGGGGCGGGGAGTCGGGACCTTCCGGGCCGTCGAGGCGCACCACGGCGTGAAAGTGCACCGCGCCCCGCTTCTGGAACTCGGCGACCTTGCCGAAGGAAACCCGGCAGGTCTCCCGTAGGGCAGCCTGGGTGATGCCCGCGCGGGCGGCGACCTCCCGGCGCAGGTAGATGGTGAAGCGCCGCCACAGGTCCCCGGCGTGGTTGTTCCACAGCACCGCCCCCGCGTAGTCGTACGACTCGGGGTCGAGGGCGGTGCCGAGGGCCGGATCGTCGGCGGGATGCTGGACGCCGCAGCGGCAGCGTCCCGAGGCGGGGCGGTTGTGAACCGGGCCGAACGAGGGCGCGGTGAGGGTGGCGAACACGCCAGGGTGGTGACGCACCCGACCGGGGATGCCCATGCGGTTGTCTCCAGTGATCCCGGCACGGATCAGGTGGTAGACGTCGCCCGCGTAGGTCCAGGCGCAGGCCGGGCACCGCGAGGCACGCCGGTTGCCGCAGGCCACGCGCAGGCGTCCGCCGGGCTCCTGGTCGGTGCTGTAGGAGTACAGGACGTCGCCGGTCTTGGCGTCGCGGGTGACCGTCGAGCCTTGCAGGTGGATCGGGTTGGAGCAGCCGCCCGTGCGGCGTATCTGCTCCTGCCAGCGGTCGAAGCCCGGCATGTTGGCGACCCGGAGTAAGTCAGCCATGGTGAGCGGATCGGTGCCCACGGCCGCCGCGACGCCAGCGACGGCAG
This sequence comes from Streptomyces sp. NPDC056628, assembly GCF_042792555.1. Taxonomy (NCBI): domain Bacteria; kingdom Bacillati; phylum Actinomycetota; class Actinomycetes; order Kitasatosporales; family Streptomycetaceae; genus Streptomyces; species Streptomyces sp. NPDC056628. The sequence continues at coordinate 465,891 of NZ_JBHTWG010000001.1, read as the reverse complement.
CCAGGGGAACAGGCAGGTAAGTCACGCAGCCAGCCCTCCATCGACCGGGGCGAGACGCTTGCCTGTTGCCCAGTCGAAGGGAACGGCCACCGGGCACGGCTCGGAGCCGTCCACGTCATCGTGGTAAAGGACGCCGACACCGTCGAGGTTGACCCATCCGAAGTGCAGGACCCAGGCGCCACATGCCTGGCAAGGCGCTGAAACGACAGTGGCGTCATCGCGTCGCGACAGCGGGGCCAAGAAGGGCGCGGTACCTACTGGAATCCCGCCAAGCGTGAGTACGGACATGATCGCCTCCCGGAGATCGATTCTCCTCTACCTAGGTACACTTATACATGAGTGCAGGTGTACTGAAAAGCCCCGGTCCTCATCGAGAACCGGGGCTCAGGTGCCGACCTTCGTCACTCCGCCGAGAAGTCGTACTGGAAGACGTGCTTGTCGGCCGCTACGACCGACACGAAGACCTCAACGGCCCTGCCACCCACGTCAATCGCCGTGCGGATCAAAGAAACGACCGGCACGCCGGGGAGGAGCCGCAGCGCCTTCTTCTCCTCCTCCGAGGGCATCCGCGCATGCAACTCTTCACGAAAGGAAGCGAGACGATGCCCTCGCTCCTCCAGACGGGCATAGCTGCCACCCGGTCCGGCGCTCTCCTCGACGATGGGAGTGCCTTCGACCAGGTCGAGAGGGTAGTAGCTATCGGCCAACTGCATCGGCACGCCTCCGCCCCACATGCGGCGGCGACGCACAAACACTTCGCAGGCCGCAGGCAGGTTGAGGCGCTCGGAGACCTCCTGCGGTGCTGGCACGTTGCCAAGGTGCAGGACTTCCTGCTTGTACTCCAGGCCCAGTGCTCGCATGTCGGCAGCGAAGCCACCGAGTCCGGCGGCGCGATTCGCGCGGGTCAAGCGCTGCGAAGCGAGTCGCAGCACCGGAGCGCGTTCACGCACCCTCGTTCCCCTGCCGTGCTCAGTGACGATCAGCCCCTCGGCTCGCAGAAGGTCCAAGGCCCGCCGGACGGTCCCACCCGAGACCCCGAAGGTCTTCACCATCTGGGACTCACTCGGCAGTGGCTCACCGGCAGCCAGAGCGCCCGTGTTGATCTCGTTCCGGAAGTGGTCCGCGATCTGCTTAAAGACCGGGCGGTCACTAGTTGCATCGATGTTCATACCGTCTCCCTTGTACTCCTCTACAAGGGTAGCGAAGCTGGAGAGCTGGTGCGAGTCAGCCATTGATGAACTTGGTGGACGGCCCAGGGAGGCACGTGGCGGACTCGTCATCGGTTGCCCAAGTTGAGCCACAGCACGGGCACGAGGGCAATCGGTCCGCATGGCGCGCCACCGTCTGCCCAGGGCACATAGGACAGCGTCCGCTCCCAAGCACAGATTCGGCGTCGCCTGACACATCCAAAATCGACCAACGCACGCGTTCACCTACGTGATCAGCGGCTGTACAGCAGAGAAACATGCACGCCTCCAAAGCTCGCCGGAAGCGTAGTCGTTACAGGTTTCTCTACCTCATCAAGCCCCGGCTGCGCTCCGCTCCGCCGGGCGCGCTTCCCGGCTCCGCTCCGGGCGCCGCTCCTGCCTTCGGCCCGCTCCGCCCGCGCTGCGCCGACGCGCGCCCACATGTGGATAGGACCGGAAGCCATGAGTCGATCACCGCGCATGGCGCCAGGGCCAAAGCACGCCTCCGGCGGGGGATCGGCCGGCACCGGGATGGAGGGGGCGCCGTCGCCGACCGCGGGGACGTTGGAGCGTGCGTGGGAAGCTCCCATCCCGACCACCGCCGACCCAGGCAGAGCCGAGCAGACGCGGCCCAGGGCGTCCAGGTCGTTCGTACAGTGGCGCGCTCCACCTGGACGCCCTGAACCACGCCCGCTCCACGGTGTGTGGGTCGACGGCGGACGGGATGGGAGCTGGGGAAGGTGGTGGGCAGAGGTGAAGTCGATTGGTGCGACAGGCATTTGAGCACATGTCACACCCTGTGCTGTAGCCTGGCCTCTTAGGTGTCTTCAGACAACGCCAAAAACCGTGCGGAGTACCTGGCCGGGCCTCGCACGGTGATGGCGTCTCAACAGACCTAGGGAGGTCGAAGTGTGTTGTGAGCACACCCCACCCAAGTGCATCCCTAGATGCGTCTACCGTAACCCATACCCCATGGCTATGCAATGGGACTTGGGGGACAGTGGCTATCTCGCTCGCGCGCCTGAGGCCGAGGCCAACTTGCCAACTCACAAGTCACGAACCGAGAAGCAGACGCAAACACTACAACTGATCAGCGCGATCATAGGGCTAGTCGGCGCGGTCTTAACACTGATCGTGGTACTCATCCCATGGATCGCAGGGTGACGTAGGCGTGTCCCCGGTGTGCCCGAACGAGTGGCACGCCGGGGTACCGGAGGCGTGCCCCCGACGTGCCCGACCGAGTGGCCTGCCAGGGGGGCCAACGGGGCGTCACGGGGAATCTCGTAAGAAACAGCAGGTCGGCACTCGTGCAGGTCAGCCCCCGTCCGCATACGCGATCTTCCAAACTAGCTACGCGGGTTCGATTCCCGTCGCCCGCTCTGTACGGATCAGGGCCAGGTCCGAGGACGACTCCTCGGACCTGGCCCTGAGCGCTTTCCCCGGCCCCTTCAGGTCGGCAGGGCGGCGAGGAATCCGCTCACCGTGGCCGCGAAGCCCGCGGGGTCTGTTTCGTGGACCGTGTGGCCGGTCGGGAGCTGGGCGAGGCGGGTGTGGGGGCGGCGGGAGACCAGCTCCTTCGCGTGGGCCTCGCTGAGGGTGTCGCTGGCGGTGCCGTGGACGAGCAGGGCGGGGCAGTCCGTGGCCAGCCAGTCGTCCCAGTGGTCGCCGCCGACCTGGCCGACGGAGGTGACCATGTCCTCGGGGCGGAAGGCGAGGCCCCAGCCGTCGGCGTACTCGCGCAGGGCGTCGGTGAGGTAGCGGGCCGAGTCCCCCAGCTGTTCGATCAGCGCCGTGCGGGTGGGTGCCCGGCGCGGCCAGGACAGGCAGAAGGACAGATCGTCGTCGATCTCGGTGCCGATGTCCTCGATGACGAGCGCGCTCACCAGTTCCGGGTGGCGTGCGGCGAGCTGATAGGCGTTGACTCCGCCCAGCGAGTGCCCGAGCACCACCGGCCGCTTTAGGCCGAGGTGGGTGATGAGCGCGGCGGCGTCGCCGACGTAGCCCTCCCGGGAGAAGTCCGGCCCCCGGTCCGAGAAGCCGTGCCCGCGCTGGTCGGGCGCGACGACGCGCCAGTGCGGGAACAGCGCCCGCGCCAGGCCTGCGAACGTCCGGCCCTCGTTGAAGTGGCCGTGCAGCGCGAGCAGGGGCCGTCCCGGGCCTCCGAAGTCGAGGTACGACAGGCGGCGCCCGTCGATGGTCAGGGCCGCGCGGGCGGGTTCGGAGAGCGGCGTCGGTGTCATGGACCCGCAGGATGCCAGAGCCGGGGTCGTGGCCGGCGCCCTCTCACAGGGCTCGGACGTCCACGCTGTAGACGGAGCGGACGCCGTACGGGACGTACAGGGCGTCGCCCACGAGGGTCAGGGGGGCGCCGGCGCCGGCGTCCGCGGTGCCGGCGTCGTCGCGGCCCTGGAGCGTGGCGGTGACCCTGCCGGTGCGCAGGTCGAGGGCGGCGAGGCGGCCGCTCGGGGACGCCAGGTAGAGGTGGGTGGCGGAGGCCACCGGGGGGCCGGGGGACTCCACGGTGGAGTTGCTCGCCCAGAGCCGGCGTCCGTCCTCCGGGGCGAACGCGCGGACGCTGCCGCTGGGGCGGGTGTAGCAGAGCCGGCCGCCGAGCAGGGTGGGGGTGGACGTCTCGGGCTGGGCCTCGGACAGGCGCACGGTCGTCACGATGTGCGCGTCGGCGTCGATGAGGGTCAGGGTGCGGTGGGCGCCCGTCGTGGGGAGCAGGACCAGGCGTCCGCCGGTCTCGCCGACGATGTCCAGGTCGCCGTCGAGCCGCACGGTCCAGCGGGGCCGCCCGGTGGCCGGGTCGAGCTGGGCGACGCTGGTGCCGCTGACGTCCTCGTCGTCGGGGGACCACTTCTGGCAGACCAGGTACGCCCGGCCGCCGGCGCCGCGCAGCAGGCATATCCGGCTGCCTGGGTCGGGGAGCGGGTGCTTCCAGCGGACCTTGCCGTCGTCGGCGCCGAGCAGGGCGTACTGCTGCCCCTTGGGGCCGTGGACGGCGACGACGCCCTCGGGGACGGCGACGGCGTAGCCGAGCTCGCTGGTGGGTTCGGACGCCTCGGGACCGTCGCCGGTGACCGTGGCCCAGAGCGCCTCGCCGCTGTCGGCGTCGAGGGCTCGGACGGTGTAGCGGTAGTGGGTCTCGTCGCGGACGGTGCGGTCGTCGGAGCCGTAGACGTAGACGCGGCCGGACCGGGCGGTGAGGACCGTGCCCTGGTCGCCGGGGCCGAGCTCGTCGGGGGTCTCGTCGACGGGGCGGGCCCAGGTGTTGCGGCCGTCGGCGAGGGCGAAGCGGGTCGCCATGACGTCGTCGCCGGCGCACACCAGGGAGGCGCCGGTGGCCGCGCAGCGGGTGAACGGGCCGTCGGGGGCGATCGGCTCCTTGTCGACGCCGGGGTCGTCGGACGTGCTGCGCCAGGGCTGCCAGCCGGCGGGCAGGTTCCCCGGGGCGGCGTCCTCGGAGGTGAGGGTGAAGGTCAGGGCGGCGAGGGCCGCCAGGGCCAGGGCGCCCGCGGCGGGGGCGAGCCAGGGGCGCCCGCGGCGGCCGGACGGGGCCGCGTCCGGTGACACCGTCGGCGTCGCGTCCCCGGGGCGCGGGTCGGGCAGGCGGCCGTCGCGCAGGAGGGCGAGGAGTTCGCCGGTGGTGGGGCGGGAGGCGGGGCGCTTCTCCAGGCACAATCGGACGAAGGGGAGCAGTTCGGGCGGTACGCCGTCCAGTTCGGGTGTGCCGTCGACGACCCGCAGGGCCGTCTCGTAGGGGCTCGGGCTGTCGAACGGGCCGTGGCCGGTGGCGGCGTACACCAGGACGGAGCCGAGGGAGAACACGTCGGCGGCGGGGCCGACGTCCTGCGGGGAGGAGAACTGCTCGGGCGACATGAAGGGCGGGGTGCCCATCACGCGGCCGGTCTAGGTGAGGACGTCGGAGGCGCCGAACTCGGCGGCGCGCGAGATGCCGAAGTCGATGACACGGGGCCCGTCCTCGGCGAGCATCACGTTGGCCGGTTTCAGATCCCGGTGGACCATCCCGGCGCGGTGGATGTCACGCAGCGCCTCCGCGAGCCCGGCGGCGAGTTCGCGCAACTCGGGCGCGGGGAGCGGTCCGTGGCGGCGGACGTGGGTGCCCAGGTCCGCGCCGGGGATGTAGAGCGTGGCCATCCAGGGGCGGGCCGCGTCGGCGTCGGCGTCCACGACGGGGGCGGTGAAGGCGCCGCTGACCTGGCGAGCCGCCGCGACCTCACGGCGGAAGCGGGTGCGGAACTCCTCGTCGTCGGCGTACTGGGCGTGCACGACCTTCAGGGCGAGCCGGCGGCCGGAGGCGGAGCGGGCCAGGTAGACGACGCTCATGCCGCCGGCGCCGAGGCGGTCCTCGATCGCGTAACCGCCGACCTCCACCGGGTCGGTCTCGCGCAGCGCCATGCCGTACGTACCCCCGTTCCGCACCGTTCGACGATCTCGAACGAGGGTATCCGTAGGTGTCCGGGCCGCCCGACGGACCCTGGGCGGGACAGCCCTAGAACTGGATGGAGTTGATGGTCTCCGCTATCGAGTTGAGGAACCGCTGGATGTCGTCGGCCATGCCCGTCGACGCCAGGAAGAAGCCGAACAGCACGGCGACGACGGCAGGGCCGGCCTTCAGGGATCCGCCTCGGATCAGTACCACCAGCACGATCGCCAACAGCAGCACCACTGACAGCGAAATGGCCACAACAGATCACACCCTCGGTCGGTCCGCTCTCCCGGCCCGGGGACGCGACCGTGCGCACCCCCGCCAGAACCATCGTGCCACCAACCGGGCCCGCCTATGCGGCACGTGACGTTTCGTTCGCCACACCCGTGCCGGGAGTGCGGCCGTCCCCAGGGGTGGACCGCCTCTCCCGCCCTGCCCGTACAGCATTTCGAGGAGACACCCGCGGAGCCAATTGGACGGGATCGTTTCCATCGCCACACAAGGTGTTCGCAGCTATTTCGAATTCATGGAGGGTTGATCATTTCATCGGCGACACCTCCTGGCCATATGGCTCGCCTTGTCAGTATGAATCCGGACAAGGCGGGCGCCCAACAGGGGTCTGCCAGGGGTGCGTTAGCCGCCCGTGCGAGGTTGCGCACAATAAACGTTAATGACCTCGCGGGTTTTACGAAATCACTCAGACAACGCTAGGGTGCCTCAGATGTTCCACGCTGCCTCGTCCCCCGTATGCGCAGCGCGGTCCGGGATCCTCTCCCCCGGTTTCCGGCGGGAGGGTCTGTGACGGACTCGCTGCGACCGCACGGCCACAACAGAGCGCCACTCCCCCCGGCCCAGCAGCCGGCGGACGGAGTGCCGAGTCCGCGCTCACCGCAGAACAGGAAGGCTCAGGACCCCGACAGAGCCGCGTCGAACGGCGCCAAGCAGCGCGACGCGTTCTTCGACAACGCCAAGTACCTGGCGATCGTCCTTGTCGCCATAGGACATTCCTGGGAGCCGATCAAGGGCGGCAGCCGGATCCTGGAGACGCTGTACACGGTCGTGTACACGTTCCACATGCCGGCGTTCATCATCATCTCCGGCTTCTTCTCCCGCAGCTTCGACGCCAGCCCCAGCCGGATGAAGCGGCTGATCACCGGTGTCGCGGTGCCGTACATCGTCTTCGAGACGGCCTACCCGCTCTTCAAGCGCTGGATCGACGACGACCCCGGCCAGGACGTCAGCATCCTGGACCCCTGGTACCTGACCTGGTTCCTGTGCGCGCTGTTCATCTGGCGGCTGACCACGCCCCTGTGGAAGATCGTGCGCTGGCCGCTGCCCATCGCGCTCGGCCTCGCCATGATGGCGACCGTCACCCCGGAGATCGGCGACGACCTCGACCTCCAGCGGGTCCTGCAGTTCCTGCCGTACTTCGTGCTCGGTCTCATCATGAAGCCGGAGCACTTCCACATGGTGCGCACGCGCACGGTGCGGATGCTGTCGCTGCCCATCGGCGTGGTGACGCTCCTCTTCGCCTACTGGGCGGTGCCGCGCATGAACACCGCGTGGTTCTACCACCGCGACTCCGCGCAGGAGCTGCAGGCGCCGTGGTGGACCGGCCCGGTCATGGTGCTGGCGATGTTCGGCTGCTCGCTGCTGCTGACGTCCTGCTTCTTCGCCTGGGTGCCGCGCCGCCGGATGTGGTTCACCACGCTCGGCGCCGGCACGCTCTGCGGCTATCTGCTGCACGGCTTCGTCGTGAAGGCCGGTGACTACCAGGGCTGGTTCGAGCCGGCCTGGCTGCACCGCCCGCTCGGCGAGATCTTCGTCACCGTCCTCGCGGCGATCGGCGTCACGCTGCTGTGCACCGCCCCCGTGCGCCGGGTGTTCCGCTTCGCCATGGAGCCGAAGATGGAGTGGGCCTTCAAGCGGGACGCGGCCGAACTGGCCCGCGCCCGCGAGCGGCGGGAGGGCTCGGCCGCCCGCGAGAAGGTCGACGCCTGACCCGGGACGTCACACTCCCGACAGACCGAGAAGCGCGCGCATCCGCGTGTACTTCTCGGTCAGTCGTTTCCGGGTCCCCTCGTCCAGGACCGCGAGGCGCGCCGGATCGGCGTTGTGCGCCAGATCGGCCTCCTTCACCAGCAGCGCGCCGGGCGTGGCGAGGATGCGGGCCGCGTAGCCCTCGGGCGGCTCCCCGGCCCGCTTGGTGACGGCCCGCACGATGTCCTTCGTACGGCGGCTCAGCGCGGCCCGCTCCAGCCACCGTTCGGACAGCGCGTCGTCCTCCACGGCGTCGTGCAGCCAGGCCGCCGCGATCTGGTCGTCGTCGCCGCCCCGCGCGCGGACGCCCGCCGCGACGGCGCTCAGATGCTCGCTGTAGGGCTGCCCGGCCTTGTCGGTCCGGTCGGCGTGGGCGGCGCGGGCGACGGCCTCCACCTCGGCGAGGGACAGCGTGGGCTGCGGGGTGTCCCGCGGTGTCTCGGTCACCCCGACAGTGTCCCGCTCAGAGCGCCGCGGACGCCGTCGGTCCCTCGCGGCAGATCAGCAGGAGCGCCCGGTCGTCGTTGACGTCCTTGGCCACCGCCTCGATGAGGTGCCAGGCCGCGCCGTGGAAGCCGCCCGCGACATACCGGTCGGCCTCCCCGGTGAGCCGGTCGATGCCCTCGGTGATGTCCCGGTCGGACGTCTCGACCAGACCGTCCGTGAAGAGCATCAGGACGTCGCCGGGCCGCAACGAGCCCTTCACGGAGTCGAACTGGGCGCCGTCGTACACACCGAGGAGGGGGCCCTCGGCGGCCTTCTCCTCCCAGCGCCCGCTGCCCGCGCTCAGTTGGAGGCCCGGCGGGTGCCCGGCCGAGTAGAGCTCGTAGTCGCCCGAGTCCAGGTCCAGGACGAGGTGGATGGAGGTCGCGAAGCCCTCGTCCCAGTCCTGGCGCAGCAGATAGCCGTTGGCGGCGGGCAGGAAGGCGTGCGGGGGCAGGCTGCCCAGCAGGCCGCCGAAGGCGCCCGACAGCAGCAGGGCGCGGGAACCGGCGTCCATGCCCTTGCCGGAGACGTCGGTCAGCACGACCTCCAGCGTGCGGCCGCCGTTGGTCCGGGCCGCGACGACGAAGTCACCGGAGAAGGACTGGCCGCCGGCCGGGCGCAGGGCCATCTCGCGGTGCCAGCCGTGCGGCAGTTGCGGCAGCTTGCTCTGCACCCGGATGCGCTCGCGCAGGTCGAAGAGCATGGTGCCGCCGCGCCGCCAGGGCACCCCGACCCGGCTGCGGAACTGCGCGATGAGCAGCCCGAAGAAGCCGCACGCGGCCACGACCAGGACGACGCCAGGGGTGACCCGCGACGGCCCCTCGGTGTAGGGGCCGAGCTGGACGGACTCGACGATGAGCGCGGTGGCCGCCGCCGCGTACAGCCCGAGCAGGCTCGCGGGGCGCAGCAGCACCCCGCCCGCCACGATCGGCAGGACCAGCGCGGCCGGTGAGAACCACACCGGGTTCATCATCGTGGCGGCGCAGATCAGCGGCACGGTCACGAGGAGTCCGGCGAGCGCGACCCAGTCCGAGCCGTCGCCGCGGAAGTAGTCCACGGCGCTTCTGCGCAGGGCGGTGCGGACCCGGTGCCACTGCATCTTCGACCGGGCCGTGAACGTCTCGGCCGCCGTGCGCCGCTCTCGTCCTGCTGCCATCAGTTCGGGACCCTATCCATCGGACCAGTCGCTTGGCACGGGAGGTCCCACTTGTCCCCCGTCCGAGGTTCAACTCCACAGTGAACTTCACACATGGCCGCCGCGTCGCCGTCACCGGGAAATTGCCTCGCCCCGTCCGCGCCGTGCTGGTACGCATGGTCCATGGTGAAAGAGAGCGCGGGCGACACGGGCGGACTTCGGCCACGGCCGTTGCGGCAGGACGAGTGGGACATCTGGTACGACACTCTGCTGCGCGCGTTCGGCGGAGCATCGGAGGCGCCCGAGGAGCGGGAGCTCTATCGGTCCCTCACCGAGGTCGAGCACTCCCTCGGCGTCTGGGACGGGGACGCGTGCGTGGGCACGGCCGGCGCGTTCAGTTTCCGGCTGACCGTGCCGGGTGGCGCGGCCGTGCCCGCCGCCGGCGTCACGATGGTCGGCGTCGCCGCCACGCACCGCCGGCGCGGTGTGCTGACGTCGATGATGCGCCGGCAACTGGACGACGTCCGCGCGTCGGGCCGACCGCTGGCGGTGCTGACCGCGTCCGAACCGGCGATCTACGGCCGTTTCGGCTACGGCGTCGGCACGTTCGCGGCGAGCGCCGAGATCGACACCTCCCGCGTACGGCTGTCGGTGCCGCCCGGCACCGACGACGTACGGCTGCGGTACGCGGGGCCGGCCGACGTCCTCGACGCGTGCGAGGCGGTGTACGCGGCAGCGGTGCCGCGGCGGCCGGGGATGATCGCGCGGCTGCCCGGCTGGGAGCGGTCCGGGATCGCGGACCCCGAGGGCCGCCGCGGGGGCGGCTCGCCGCTGCAGTGCGTGGTGGCGGAGCGGGACGGCGGGCTCGTCGGTTACGCGCGGTTCAGCGTGCAGCCGGAGTGGGGGCACGGCGGACCCGACGGGGTCGTGCGGCTGCGGGACCTCCACGGCCTGGACCCGGCCGCGGAGTCGGCGTTGTGGCGGTTCCTGTTCGACGTCGACCTGACGTCGAAGGTGGTGACGCGGTCGCGGCCGGTGGACGAGGCGTGGCAGTTCCAGGTGTCGGACATCCGGCGGTGCGGGATCCGGTTGAAGGACGCCCTGCACATACGCCTGGTGGACGTGGGCGCCGCGCTGGAGGCCCGGACCTACCAGGCCCCGGTGGACGTGGTGTTCGAGGTCGAGGACGCCTTCTGTCCCTGGAACACGGGGCGTTGGCGGCTCACCGGCGACCCCAAGGGCGCGTCGTGCCGGCGGACGACGGACGCGGCCGATCTCGCCCTGTCCGTACAGGAGTTGGGGGCGGCCTATCTCGGCGGGGTGAGCCTGCGGGCGCTGGGCGCCGCCGGACGGGTGCGGGAGCTGCGGCAGGGGGCGCTGGACGAGGCCGCGACGGGCTTCGCCTCCCCGGTGGCGCCCTGGCTGCCGCACGGCTTCTGACGTACGGCCCGCGCGGTCACGGCGTCTGGCAGCCGGGGCACCAGAAGAGGTTGCGGGCGGCGAGGTCGGCGGTGCGAATCTCGCCGCCGCACAGGTGACAGGGCTGGTTCGCCCTGCGGTAGACGTAGACCTCGCCGCCGTGGTCGTCGACGCGGGGCGGGCGGCCCATCGCCTCCGGGGTGTGCTCGGGGCGGACGGTGTCGATGCGGTTGGTGCGCACACCCTCGCGCATGAGGGCGACGAGGTCGGCCCAGATCGCGTCCCACTGGGCCGGGGTGATGTCCCGGCCGGCGCGGTAGGGGTCGATGTGGTGCCGGAAGAGGACCTCGGCCCGGTAGACGTTGCCGACGCCGGCGATGACCTTCTGGTCCATGAGCAGGGCGGCGATGGACGTACGGCTGCGGGAGATCCGCCGGTACGCCTCGCGCGGGTCGGCGTCGGGGCGCAGCGGGTCGGGCCCGAGGCGGTCGTGTATCGCCTGCTTCTCGGTGCCGGTGATCAGGGCGCAGGTCGTGGGTCCGCGCAGGTCGACGTAGGCGGCCGGGTTCGCGAGGCGCAGCCGCACGGTGTCGGTGGGCGGGGGCGCCGGGGCGGCGCCGAAGGCGACCTTGCCGAAGAGGCCGAGGTGGATGTGGACCCAGTCGGTGTCGCGGAAGCCCAGGAAGAGGTGCTTGCCGTGGGCGTCGGTGCGGCTGAGTTCGGCGCCGTCCAGGAGGGCCGCGGCGTCGGAGAACTTGCCCTGGGGGCTGGTGACCCGGGGTGACGTGCCGCGGAAGGCGGCGGCGTAGTCCTGGGCCAGCCGGTGGATGGTGTGCCCCTCAGGCACGGTGGCTCCTTCGTCGTCTCCCGGGGGCCCCGGTCCGTCCGGTCCGGCCGGGGGCGGTGCTCCCCCGGCCACCGGGCGGCGTTACTGCTCCTGCTGCGGGTGGTGGGCCGGGATCGGGGGGAGCTCGCCGGTCGTCTCGTAGGCGGTGAGCATGTCGATCCGGCGGGTGTGACGCTCATCACCCGAGTACGGGGTGCCGAGGAAGGTCTCGACGAACTTCGTCGCCTCCTCGGTCGTGTGCATGCGCGCTCCGACGGCCACGACGTTGGCGTTGTTGTGCTGGCGGCCGAGCGCCGCCGTCTCCTCGCTCCAGGCGAGCGCCGCGCGGACGCCCTTCACCTTGTTCGCTGCGATCTGCTCACCGTTGCCGGAGCCGCCGATCACGATGCCGAGGGCCTCGGGGTCCGCGGCCGTCCTCTCCGCCGTGCGGAGGCAGAAGGGCGGGTAGTCGTCCTGGGCGTCGTAGATGTGGGGCCCGCAGTCCACCGGGTCGTGACCGGCCGCCTTCAGCCAGTCGACGAGGTGGTTCTTGAGTTCGAAGCCCGCATGGTCGGAGCCGAGATACACGCGCATGCAACGAGTGTGACACGGCCGCAAGGGGGCAGCAGCGTCGGGTGGCCGTCCCTTGAGAATGTGACCTGCGCTATAGAAGCTCAAGGAAACCTCAAGTAACAATCACGAATCAAAGGTTCCCGAATCGGTTCTCCTCCGATTCACTGGTCCGGCTCGTACGCCGACGTCATCCGCTCCGTACGAGGACCGCTCCCCACGGCGCAAAGGAAACCCCGCTCCATGACTTCGCAGCCGACAAAGAAGACGGCCGAACCAGCTGTCGGCGGCCACGGCCTGCAGGCCGGGCTCAAGGACCGCCACCTCTCGATGATCGCCATCGGTGGTGTCATCGGCGCCGGGCTCTTCGTCGGGTCCAGCTCCGGTATCGCCACGGCAGGACCCGGCATCCTCCTCTCGTACGCGCTCGTCGGCACGCTCGTGGTGCTGGTGATGCGCATGCTCGGTGAGATGTCCGCGGCCAACCCGACCTCGGGTTCCTTCTCCGCCCACGCCGACCGGGCGCTCGGGCCCTGGGCGGGCTTCTCCATCGGCTGGCTGTACTGGTTCTTCTGGGTGGTCGTGCTGGCGGTCGAGGCGACCGCCGGCGCGGTGATCCTGGAGGGCTGGATCCCGGCCGTCCCGCAGTGGGCCTGGGCCCTCATCGTGATGATCGTGCTGACCGCGACGAACCTGGTGTCCGTCGGGTCGTACGGCGAGTTCGAGTTCTGGTTCGCCGGCATCAAGGTCGTCGCGATCGCCGGCTTCATCGTGGTCGGCCTGCTGGCGATCTTCGGTGTGCTGCCGGGCGTCGACAGCGACCAGGCCGGGTTCGGCAACCTCACCGGGCACGGCGGCTTCCTGCCCCACGGTCCGGGAGCGATCCTCACCGGCGTGCTGCTGGTCGTCTTCTCCTTCATGGGCAGCGAGATCGCCACGCTGGCCGCCGGTGAGTCGGAGCACCCGCAGCAGGCCGTCGCCAAGGCCACCAACAGCATCATCTGGCGGGTCGCCGTCTTCTACCTGGGCTCGATCCTCGTCGTGGTGTCGCTTCTCCCCTGGGACAGCAAGGCCATCACCGACAAGGGCTCCTACGTCGCCGCGCTCGACTCGCTGGGGATCGCGCACGCCGGTCAGATCATGAACTTCATCGTGCTGACCTCGGTGCTGTCCTGCCTGAACTCCGGCCTGTACACCGCGTCCCGGATGGCCTTCTCGCTCGGCCGGCGCGGCGACGCGCCCCAGGCCTTCGGCAAGACGACCGGCAACGGCGTGCCCCGCACGGCGATCCTCGCGTCGGTGGCGTTCGGGTTCGTGGCCGTGTTCTTCAACTACAAGTTCCCGGACTCGGTCTTCCTCTTCCTCGTCAACTCCTCGGGCGCGGTCGCCCTGTTCGTCTGGCTGGTGATCTGCTTCTCGCAGCTGCGCATGCGGCGGATCATCCAGCGCGAGGCGCCGGAGAAGCTCGTCGTGAAGATGTGGCTGTACCCGTACCTGACCTGGGCGACGGCCGCGCTGATCGTCTTCGTCCTCGGCTACATGCTCACCGACACCGAGCACGACGGCCGGCAGACCGTGCTGCTGTCGCTGCTCGTGGCCGCGCTGGTGCTGGTGGTGGCCTTCGTGAAGCAGAAGGTCGCCCCCCGGCGCGGGACCGCGGCCGCGGCGGCCGGTCCGGACGCCGCGGACGTGCGGCCGGACGAGGTCACGACGGCCTGAGGCCACGACGCCCAGTGCCCCGGGGAGGGGCGGTGGACGCGCCGACGCGCGCCCGCCGCCCCTCCCTTCTTTGCCGGGCGCGGCCCGGTCACAGCACCGTGAAGCTGTCCCTGACCCGGCCGTAGGTCCTGAGGGCCCGTTCCTCGGCCTCCGGGCGGTACCAGGTGTTGATCTGGTACGACTTGCCGTCCACGGTGAAGCCCAGCAGCCGGGCGTGCCAGGGCTCCCCCTGGAGCGTGAACGAGTACTCCCAGACGACCGCCGGGTGGTCCCGGAACGTGGTGCGCGCCAGGCGGATCTTGCGGTAGTCGGCGCCCTGGCGGGCGTCCTGCTCGGACTTCTCCCAGGAGTCCATCAGGTCACCGCGCGCGAGGGACGACTTGGCGGCGAGTTCCTGGGTGCCGTCCGGCGCGGTGTAGTGCACCTCGGCGCCCGTCTTGACGTCGCGCTTCCAGCCCTCGGGGGTCGCCCAGGCGAACCCGCCCGCCTCGCGGTGGGCGCCGGGCGGCAGGCTCTGCGGCCGTGACGTGCCCTCCACGGTCGGCGAGGAGGACGCGCTCGCGGACACCGACGGCCCGGCCCTGCCGCCGCCGGACGAACCGCCACCGTTCAGCAGGACACCGGCGACGACGGCACCGGCGACGACCACGGCAAGGGCGCCCCCTACGGCGATACGGCGGAGCCGGGGCCGGGGCCGGGGCCGGGACGACACGATCGGACCGCTGCCGGGCCTCCGCTCGGTGAGGGCCTCGGGGCGGGCGAGAAAGACGCCGGGGGGCGGGGTTGAGGGCTCCTGGGTGCCGGGGGTGGCGGTCCCGCCGGGCGGGGCGTCAGGGAACGGGGACGGCGAAGGGCTGTGGAGGGCCGAGGAGCGGGCCGTCGGGTGGGGGGAGGTCGACGGTGCGGAGGGCTCGGGCACCGGGGTGGGCGGCGCGGGCGCGACCGCCGTTCCGGCTGCCTCGGGCGGGTGTGGAGCGGAGGCCGGGCCCGGATGGCCTTGCCCGGCGGCGGACGCCCGCCGCGGCGGTACGGCGTCGCGCACGTCTCCGGGCACGCGGGGGTCGGGGGCTCGGGGGGTGTCCGGCGCGGACGCCGCCGGTGTGGCCTCGGAGACGGGGGCTCGCCTCGTGGGATCGGTCAGAGGCGCGCCCGCTACGGCATCGGGTGCCGCCGCGACGGACCCGGCGACCGGCCCACCCGGTATCGGCCCCCGCACACCCGGCACGGCCTTCCCCGCGGACATGTCCCGCGTGGAGCCGGGGGCAGGACCGCTCGGTGCCGGGCCCGGTGCACGCGGCTCGTGCCCGGCGCCAGGACCATCCGGCGACCGGCCGGCGGCGGGCCGCCCCGGTTCGGTCTCGGCGGCGGTCACGCCCCGTGGGGGCCCGCCCGGTGCGAGCCCGGCCACCGGGTCGTCCGGTACGGACGACTGGGCGGGCGTACCCGGCTTCGTCTCGGCCAGGCTCGTCGGCTCTGCCGCGGGAGCGGGAGACTCCGGTGCCGCCGAGGGTGGTGGGGCGCCCGGCGCCGTGTGCGCACCGCCCATCGGCTCCCGTCCAGGGCCGGGCCGCTCCCCTGCCGGGGGCTCGGCGCCCGCGGGGCCGGGGCCCACGGCCGCCCCCGGTGGGGAGGACCCCGCGCCTCCGCCACCGCCCTCCGGCGACCCGTCAGGCAGGGACGCGGGGGGTACCTGGATCGTCGGGGTGGGGGGCGGGAACGCCACCCGTTCCAGAAAGGTCTCCAGGGCGTCGAGGTTCGGGCGCGACGACGGTTCCTTCTGGAGGAGGGCGGTGAGGACCGGGCGCAAGGGGCCCACGCCGGCGGGGAGTTCGGGCTCCTCGTAGAGCACGGCGTGCAGGGTCGCGAGGGTCGTGTCACGGGAGAAGGGCGAGCGGCCCGCGAGGGCCGCGCACAGGGTCGCGCCCAGGGACCAGACGTCCGACGGGGGCCCCTGCGGGCGCCCGGCGATCCGCTCGGGCGCCATGTAGTCGGGCGAGCCGACGAGCATGCCGACCATGGTGAGGGCCTTGGCGTCCTGGATGGCCGCGATACCGAAGTCCGTCAGGACCACCCGCCCGCGCCCGCGCACGGCCTCCGTCTCCACCAGGACGTTGCCCGGCTTGATGTCCCGGTGCAGCACGCCGCGCGCGTGGACCTGGCGCAGGGCCGCCACCAGGCCGAGGCCGATCCTGGCCGTCTCGGCGGGGCCCAGCGGGCCGTCCTCGGCCATGATGCGTTCCAGGGAGCGGCCGGCCACCAACTCCATGACGATCCAGAGGTGTTCACCCTCGTCGACGACGTCATAGACCCGGACGACGTGCGGGTGGTCGATCCGGGCCGTCGCCCGTGCCTCGCGCAGGGTGCGTTCACGGCGCGTGCGGGTGTCCTCGGGGTCGAGGCCGTCTATCCGCATTTCCTTGACGGCGACCAGCCGGTCGAGCATTTCGTCGACCGCTCGCCACACCCGCCCCATTCCCCCCTGGCCGATACTCTCGACCAATCGATAGCGTCCCGTCACCAGTAAACCCGGAACCCCACCGCTTCGCGTATTCCCCGGCAATCCGCTGCACCCCCTCGATGCCACATCGGACATCCGCCATTGAAACACAATGGTCACACTTCAGGCCGTACCAGCATAGTGCGGAGAAATCTTGTGGTAGCTCTTCAAGTACTGCGAATTCAGGCGCAGGCAAGGGGGACGAACATGAGTTCTCGTCGCACGACGGCCATTGCGGGATCGCTGGTCGCGACATCTTTCTCGGCAGTGATGATCTTCTCTTCCGCTGCCAGTGCGGATGACCAGGGACCCGGCAGCAGCAAGGGGGGAAAGGTCATCGACGAGGCACCGGCGGGAGTGAAGCTCCTCACCGAACTGCCCGAGAAAATCTCGGTGGACAACAGTTCGCAGAAAACCGAGATCACTGCCACCGTCAAGAACGAAGGGACCAAGGACAGCGGAAAGATCCAGCTTTTGGTCGTCGGGTTCGACGGCCTGACGGTCAAGAATGTCGAGGGCTGCTCGGCCATCGGCCGGGCGAACCTCCCCGAGGGCTCGAACAGCGGTTTCGCCTGCCCTCTCGACAATCTCCCCGCCGGTGAGTCGAAGTCGTACGCCGTGGACGCGACGTTCGACGTACGCAAGGAGGGCAAGATCTGCCTGCCCGTCCAGACCGGGGACGGCAAGCAGACGTACTGGCAGCAGGGCCCGGTGCCGTTCGGTACGACCAACCCGTCGCCGGACGCCCCGGCCACACCGCTGCTGCTCGGCACGGAGAACAAGCCGGTGGCGCCGGGCCCCGACGAGCTGCCCAAGACCGGTCCCGGCCGTGACGTCCTGCCGCTGGGCGCGGCCGGGGCGGCCCTGCTCGCGGCCGGGGCGGCGGGACTGTGGTGGTCGCGGCTGAGGCGGCCCCGGCGGTCCCCGCAGAGCTGATCACCCTGAGGAGGAGAGAGAAGAGCGGAGGCTCGTCGGTCGGTGTGCGACCGGCGAGCCTCTCGCTCATGTGCCGTGGTGTCAGCGGTTGAGGAACTTCCAGGCCGTGGGCAGCGCGCCCATCGCCAGGGCGGCCTTCACCGCGTCGCCGATCAGGAACGGCACGAGGCCGGCGGCGATCGCGGCGGACGCCGACATGCCGGTGGCGAGGGCGAGGTAGGGGACGCCGACGGCGTAGATGATCGCCTCGCCCAGCAGCATCGCGCCGACGGTGCGCAGCGCGGTGCGGTCGGCTCCGCGGCGGGCCAGGGCGCCGACGACGGTCGCGGCGAGGACCATGCCGAGGACGTAGCCGAAGGAGGGGGCGGCGGCGCCGGAGGTGCCCTGCGCGAACCACGGCACGCCCGCCATGCCGGCCAGCACGTACAGCGCGAGCGACAGGAAGCCGCGGCCGGCGCCGAGCGCGGTGCCGACCAGCAGCACGGCGAGGGTCTGGCCGGTCACCGGCACCGGGGAGCCCGGCACGGGCACGGAGATCTGGGCGGCCAGGCCGGTGAGGGCGGCGCCGCCGGCGACGAGCGCGATGTCGCGGACGCGGGAGGCGGGGAGCAGGTCGGCGAGGACCTGCCCGGTGCGTGCGGGGGCTGCGGCGGCGGTGCTCATGGGGACTCCGCGAGGTGAGGGCGGTACGGGACGCTGTGACGCTATCCCAGGGGGTCGCGGTCCCTCACCGTCAGTGGTCGACAAAGGCGGGATCACGGGCTTGGTGGGCTCCGGACAAAGGCGGTGCGGTACACCCCGTGCGGGGTGACGCCGGTCACTGAGGCAGGGACGTACGGCTCACAGGGGCCGTGTCCGGGGCGACTGTAGGGTTCCACCAATCATGTTGCCCGCGTATGAAGAACCGTCTCGCCCGTCGGTCGCCATCTGGGCAGCACGGGCCCGCTTTGCTAGCTTCGAACGCATGGTCGCTCAGTCCCGGAACTTCACGTCGCGTCGCCACGTCGACCTGCGACGCGTGGGCGCGGCCGCCTGTCGCCGTCCGGGGTGAGCCGGCCCGGGTGACCCGGCCCGGCTCGCCGTTCAGCACGGCGCAGTGTCGGACCGGATCCCGAGGAAGTTCCCCATGCCCCGTACCGCGGCACCCACTCTTTCGTCCCCGATCCCCCGTGTCGCCGACCGTGACCGGCGCCGGACCAGTGCCAGCGTCGTCCTGCGGTCGGTGCTGGAACACGGGCCGGTGGCGCGCAGCACCATCGCCCGGCTGACCGGGCTGTCCCCCGCGTCGGTGACCGGCCACTGCGCCCGCCTGACCGGGCTGGGGCTGATCCGCGAGGCGGCGGCGCCCCGGGCGTCCGGCGGGGTCGGGCGCCCGCACGTACCGGTCGACCTGGACGACTCGCGGCTCGTGGTCGCCGGGGTGCATGTGGCGGTGCCGTACACCACGGTGGCGCTGCTCGATCTGCGCGGCCGGGTCGTGGCGGTGCGGGAGGTGCCGCACTCCGGTGCGGTCGATCCGTACGACGTCCTGGAGGAGGCCGCCGACGCGCTGGCCGGGCTGCTCGACGCACGGCCCGGTGTCCGGCCGCTCGGTGTCGGCTTCGCCGCCGGGGGCTGGGTGGACCGGGCCTCGGGGGTGGTCGTCGAGCATCCGCTGCTGGGCTGGCGCGAGGTGCCGGTGCGTGACGTGCTCGGTGCCCGCACCGGGCTGCCGGTCCATGTGGACGGGCACGCGCGGGCGTTGGTGAACGCGGAGCGGCTGTTCGGGCGGGCGCGCGGCAGCCGCAGTGTGCTGCACCTGTTCGTCGGCAACGTGGTCGACGCGGCGTTCGCGACGAACGACGAGGTGCACCACGGTCCCCGCTCGCAGGCCGGCACGATCGCGCACCTGCCGGTGCCGGGCGGCACGGAGCGGTGCGCCTGCGGCCGGACGGGCTGCCTCCAGGCCGAGTTGAGCGAGCGGACGCTGTGCCGCCGGGCGCGGGCGGCCGGGGTCATCGGCGGCACGAACCCCCGGCACGTGGTGCGTGCCGCGCGCGACGGGGACACGGCGGCCGTGCGGCTGCTGACCGAGCGGGCGCGGATGACGGGCCGGGCCGTGGGGCTGCTGCTCGACGTGCTCAACCCGGAGACCGTGGTGGTCACGGAGATCGGTGTCCTCAGCCGGAGGGACTGTCTCGGCGCGCTGCGCGCCGCGGTGGGCGACGGGCGCGCGGAGTCGGTCGTAGCGTCGAGTTTCCCGGATTCCGTGCTGGCGGTGGCGGGTGGTTCGGTGGCTCTGGACGTGCTCTACCGGGACCCTTTGGGCGCGTCCGCGGGCGCACTACCTGACGCTATTTAATTCAGAAACTCCGAATATTGACAGGGGCCACTCGCGACCGGGAACATCCTGGTCATGAGCCTTTTCGTGAGCTGTCGCACCCACTGTTGCTGACACGTCGCCGCGTGTGAAGCGCTCATCACCCCCTGCGTGAATTCTCTTTTCCCGGCCCTTTGCCGGCGCCCTTCCTGAATTCCGCATGCCTATTTCCGTTTCCCACTCTTCATGGAGTACTCCCATGCCTTCCTCCCCCGTGTCGGGTGTCGACCGACGGCTCTTCCTCACCTCGGTGCTCGGCACCGTGGCCGGTGTCGCGGGCCTCAGCGGCTGCGCCGGCGGCGCGGCCGCCGGCAGCGAGGGCGCCTCGACCGCCCCGCTCGCCGCCAAGGTGCCCGCGGGCACCTCGTTGAAGATCGCCTCGTATCAGAACGTCCAGCAACTGCAGTTCAAGCTGGCGAAGTTGGGTGATCCACCGTTCGAGGTGGGCAGTTGGCTGAACATCGGCGCGGGTCCCGACGTCATCAACGCCTTCCGCTCCGGGTCCCTGGACGTGGCCAACAACGCGGGCATCCCGCCGATCCAGGCGCACTACCAGGGATTCGACGCGAAGATCGTGGCGATCAACATCACCCGCAAGCCGAACTACCTCTTCGCCACCAAGCCCGGCAGCGACATCCGCACGGTCGCGGACTTCAAGGGCAGGCGGCTGGCGTTCTCGCAGGGCCAGGCGCAGGGCGTCGTCCTGCTGCGGGCGCTGAACAAGGCGGGCCTGAAGTACGACGACGTGGAGCTGGTCCCGCTGACCAGCAACCAGTTCCTCACCGCCCTGCAGTCCGGCCAGGTCGACGTCGCCCCGCTCGCCAACAGCCAGGCCCCCGCCTATCTGAAGCAGTACGAGGGCAAGGGCGCCCGCACGATCGTCACCGACGTCGTCGACCTGCTGAGCCTGCTGTGGGCGCCGGTCTCCGTGCTGAACGACAAGGCGAAGGCCGCCGCGGTCGCCGCCTACATCCCGTACTGGGCCAAGGGCCAGGTGTGGGCGTACGAGCACCCGGACGTCTGGAACCGGGAGTTCTACGTCAAGACGCAGAACCTGTCCCTCGCGCAGGCCGAGGCGATCACGGAACTCGCCAACAAGCCGCTGTTCCCGCCGTCCTGGCGCGAGGCGATCACGTGGGAGCAGGAGACCGCCGATCTGCTCGCGAGGGGTGGCTTCGTGAAGAAGTTCGACGTCGGCGAACTCTTCGACCACCGCTTCGAGGGCATCGCGGCCAGGTCCGTGCCCGCCGAATACCGGAGGTGACCGCCATGACCACCACGACCACCACGACCGTGACAGAGGCACCGCCGCTGGCCGGACCGGACCGCCGCGTCCGCCGGCGCCGCCCCCTGGCCCCCGGCCGGCGTCTGCCCGCCGCCCGGCTCGCCGGTCCCCTGCTGCTCGTCGCGCTGTGGGCCGCCGCCTCCGCCGCCGGTGCGCTCGACCCCGGCGCGATCCCGGCGCCGTGGACCGTCGTGGAGACCGGCGCCCACCTGTGGACGGACGGGTCCCTGCCGGACGACATCCTGACGTCCTTGCAGCGGGCCGGGACCGGGTTCGTCCTCGGGCTCACCGCCGGTGTCGTCCTCGCGCTGGCGTCCGGGCTCACCCGGACCGGGGAGGCGCTGATCGACGGGACGGTCAACCTCAACCGGGCCATCCCGACGCTGGGTCTCATCCCGCTGTTCATCCTGTGGCTGGGCATCGGCGAGACCTTCAAGATCGCGATCATCGCCATCGTCGTCTACATCCCGATCTATCTGAACACCCATGCCGCGCTGTCCGGCATCGACAGCCGCTTCGTGGAACTCGCCGAGGTGCAGGGCCTGAACCGGTTCCGCTTCATCCGGCAGATCGTCGTCCCGGGCGCGCTGCCCGGCTTCTTCGTCGGGCTGCGGCTCGGCGTGACCGGGTCCTGGCTGGGCTTGGTGGTGCTGGAGCAGATCAACGCCACCAGCGGCCTCGGCTACATGATGTTCCAGGCGCAGAACTACGGCCAGACGGACGTCATCCTCGTCGGCCTCGTCGTCTACGGCGTCTTCGGCCTGGTCTCCGACAGCGCGGTCCGCCTCATCGAACGGAGGGTGCTGTCGTGGCGCCGCACACTGAGCAGCTGACCCGTCCCGCCGTGCAACTGCGCGGTCTGACCCGGTCCTTCGACGGACGGACCGTCCTCGACGGCATCGACCTCGACCTGCCCGCCGGCCAGTTCACGGCCCTGCTCGGGCACAGCGGCTCCGGCAAGAGCACGCTGCTGCGGGCCGTCGCGGGCCTGGACCACCAGGTGACGGGCAGCGGGCAGCTGACCGCCCCGGAGCGGGTGTCCGTGGTCTTCCAGGACGCCCGGCTGCTGCCCTGGCGCCGGGTGCTGGACAACGTCCTCCTCGGCCTCGACGGCAAGGACGCGGCGGAGCGGGGCCGCGAGGCCCTCGCCGAGGTCGGGCTGAAGGGCCGGGAACGGGCCTGGCCGAACGAGCTGTCCGGCGGCGAGGCGCAGCGGGCCGCGCTGGCGCGCTCCCTGGTGCGCGAGCCGGAACTGCTGCTGGCCGACGAGCCGTTCGGGGCGCTGGACGCCCTGACCCGGATCAGGATGCACAACCTGCTGCGGGAGCTGTGGCAACGCCACCGCCCGTCCGTCCTGCTCGTCACCCACGACGTCGACGAGGCGATCGTGCTCGCCGACCGGGTGCTGGTCCTGGAGCACGGCCGGATCGGGCTCGACGTGACGATCGACCGCGACACGCCCCGGTCGGCGTACCGCGAACGGCTGCTCGCGGCGCTCGGCGTGACCGAGGACCTGAGGTGACCACCGGCCCGCGCGACCGCACTCCCCTGCGACCCCGACCTAGGACTCCCATGACCCGACAGCTCCACCTCAACGCCTTCCTCATGAACACCGGCCACCACGAGGCCTCCTGGCGGCTTCCGGAGAGCGATCCGTACGCGCACGTCGACCTCGCCCACTACGTGCGGCTGGCGCGGACCGCCGAGCGCGGCACCTTCGACTCGCTCTTCCTCGCCGACGGACCCCAGCTGTGGAGCAACCTCGCGCAGCGGCCCGCCGGCTCCCTGGAGCCGCTGACGCTGCTGACCGCGCTGGCGACGGCCACCGAGCACATCGGGCTGATCGCCACCGCCTCCACGTCCTACAACTCGCCCTACAACCTGGCCCGCAAGTTCGCCTCGCTGGACATCGTCAGCGGCGGCCGGGCCGGCTGGAACATCGTCACCACCGCGGGTGCCGAAGCCGCCCGGAACTTCGGCCTGGACGCGGAGCCCGCGCACGCCGAGCGGTACGCCCGGGCCGCCGAGTTCCTGGACGTCGCCCGGAAGCTGTGGGACAGCTGGGAGGACGACGCGATCGTGGCCGACAAGGCGGCCGGCGTGTGGGGCGACGACAGCAAGATCCATCCGCCGCGGCACCGGGGGACGTACTTCCGGGTCGAGGGGGCGCTCAACGTCCCGCGCACCCCGCAGGGGTACCCGCTGCTCGTGCAGGCCGGGTCGAGCGAGGACGGCAAGCGCTTCGCCGCGCGCCACGCGGAGGCCGTGTTCACCGCGCAGCAGACCATCGAGGACGCGCGGGCCTTCTACGCCGACCTCAAGGCCCGTACCGCCGAGGCGGGCCGGGACCCCGACCACATCAAGGTGCTGCCGGGCATCGTCCCGGTGATCGGCTCCACCGAGGCCGAGGCCCGGGCGGCCGAGCGGGTGCTGGAGGACCACATCGTGCACACGCACGGCGTGGCCCGGCTGGAGAGCCTGCTGCAGCTGGAGCCCGGCACCCTCGAGCTGGACGGCCCGCTGCCCGCCGGACTGCCGTCCGAGGACGCGGTCGAAGGCGCCAAGAGCCGGTACACGCTCGTCGTGCAGCTGGCCCGGCGCGAGCGCCTCACGGTCCGGCAGCTGATCGGACGGCTGGGCGGCGGGCGCGGCCACCTCACCTTCGCCGGTACGCCCGAACAGGTCGCCGACGCCATCGAGACGTGGTTCACGCAAGGAGCCGCCGACGGCTTCAACATCATGCCGCCGGTGCTCCCGTCCGGTCTGGACGCCTTCGTCGACCAGGTGGTGCCGATCCTGCGCGAGCGCGGCCTGCTGCGCACCGCGTACGGCCCGCGCCGCACGCTGCGCGAGCGCTACGGGCTGCCGCGCCCCGCCAACCAGTACACCGTCCGCGAGAACGCCCTCGTCTGAACCAGACGCCTACCGGAAGGACCACCCGTGTCAGACATCGAGATCCAGAAGATCACCGCGCACATCGGGGCCCGTGTGTCCGGCGTCGACATCTCCCGGCCGCTCGCCGAGGAGACCGTCACCGCGCTGCGTGGGGCCCTCAACGTCCACAAGGCGCTCGTCCTGGACGACGTGGACCTGGACGACGCCACCCACCAGGACTTCGTCCGGCACTTCGGCGACGTCACCACCGCCCACCCGACGGTCTCCTCGATCGCCGGCGCCCCGAACGTGCTGCCCGTGGACAGCGAGCGGGGCCGTGCCGCCAACCACTGGCACACCGACGTCACATTCGTCCTCAACCCGCCGCAGGCCACGACCCTGCGCAGCATCACCCTCCCGCCGTACGGCGGCGAGACGCTGATCGCGAACGCGGCGGCCGCCTACCGCCAGCTGCCCGAACCGCTGCGCAAGCTGGCGGACACCCTGTGGGCGGAGCACACCAACGACTACGACTACGCGGTGCCGGACGAGGAGATCGACGAGCAGCAGGCGGCGCAGCGCGCCCAGTTCACCTCGATCACGTACCGCACGGTCCACCCGGTGGTGCGCGTCCATCCGCTGACCGGTGAACGCGGCCTGTTCATCGGCGGGTTCGCGCAGCGGATCGTGGGGCTGTCGCCGGGCGAGTCCCGCAAGATCCTCGACCTGCTCCAGGCGTACGTCACCCGGCCGGAGAACGTCCTGCGCCACCGCTGGTCGGAGAACCAGCTGGTCGTCTTCGACAACCGCATCACGCAGCACTACGCGGTCGACAACTACGACGGCCGGCCGCGCCGTCTGCACCGGGTGACCGTCGCCGGTGACGTGCCGGTCGGCATCGAGGGCAAGGCGAGCTACTCGATCGAGGGGGACGCCTCGCACTACACACCGGTCGCGGCGTGACGCGCGGATCACCCAGGGTGCGGCCGGTGTCCGCATAGTGGGCAGCCTCTCCTCCTGAGCGGAGAGGCTGCCCATGCTGTGGGGGTTTTTGCCCTCTCACGCATTGGACGAGCCGCTCCCATGCAGCACAGCACCACCGAGTCGACGCCTCCCGAGGCGGCCGATGTCTCCCTGTCCCACGGCCTCAAGCAGCGCCATCTGTCGATGATCGCCCTCGGCGGTGTCATCGGCGCCGGCCTGTTCGTGGGGTCCGGGGCGGGGATCGCCGCCGCCGGGCCGTCGATCGTCGTCGCCTATGTCGTCTCCGGCCTCCTCGTGATGCTGGTGATGCGGATGCTCGGCGAGATGTCGGCCGCGTATCCCTCCTCCGGTTCCTTCTCCGCGCACGCCGAGCGGGCGATCGGCCCCTGGGCGGGGTTCACCGCCGGCTGGTCCTTCTGGGTCCTGCTGTGCACGGCCGTCGGGCTGGAGGGCATCGGCGCGGCGAAGATCGTCACGGGCTGGCTGCCGGGCACCCCGGAGTGGGCCTGGGTGGCCCTGTTCATGGTGGTGTTCTGCGGCGCGAACCTGGCCGCGGTGAAGAACTTCGGCGAGTTCGAGTTCTGGTTCGCCGCGCTGAAGGTCGGCGCGATCGCGCTGTTCCTGGTGCTGGGCGGGCTGGCCATCGCCGGTCTGCTGCCCGGCACCGACGCGCCCGGGACCGCGCACCTCACCGGTGAGGGCGGCTTCCTGCCGAACGGCACCGACGGGCTGATCATCGGCCTGCTGGCGTCGGTGTTCGCCTACGGCGGCATGGAGACGGTCACCATCGCGGCGGCCGAGTCGGAGGACCCGGTCAGCGGGGTGGCGCGCGCGGTGCGCACGGCCATGTGGCGGATCGCCCTGTTCTACATCGGCTCGATGGCCGTCGTGGTCACCCTGGTCCCCTGGAACTCCGCGGCGGTCGTCGAGGACGGCCCGTACGTGGCCACCCTCGACCGGCTCGGCATCCCCGGCGCCGGGCAGCTGATGAACGTGGTGATCCTGGTCGCCCTGCTGAGCGCCATGAACGCCAACATCTACGGCTCGTCGCGCATCGCCTACTCCCTCGTCCGGCGGGGCCAGGGCCCGGCGGCGCTGGGCCGGGTGTCGGGCGGGGTGCCGAGGGTCGCGGTCCTCGCGTCGTCCGTCTTCGGATTCGTGTGCGTCGTCCTGTCGTACTGGCGTCCTGACGACGTCTTCCCGTGGCTGCTGAACATGATCGGCGCGGTCATCCTGGTCGTCTGGATCTTCATCGCGGTCTCCCAGCTGCGGCTGCGCCGCCGTCTGGAGCGCGAGACGCCTCAGAAGCTGGTCGTGCGGATGTGGGCGTTCCCGGTGCTGACGTGGGTGGCGCTGGCCGGTATGGCCGCGATCTTCGTGCTGATGGCCCGCGAGCCCGAAACCCGGGTGCAGCTGTACTCGACGGGCGGGATGACCCTGCTCCTGGCGGCGGCCGGGTACGCCTGGCAGCGCTCGCGCGCCAGGACCTGACCGGCCCGGCACCCCCGCGAGGCCCCCGTGTGATCCACACGGGGGCTTTTTGCTGTTAGCTTGTTATTGCAAGCTACTTGCAACAAGAGCTCTGAGGGGACCTCCATGCCCGTCTACACACTCCCGGACCTGCCCTACGACTACGCCGCGCTCGCGCCCGTGATCAGCCCCGAGATCATCGAGCTGCATCACGACAAGCACCACGCGGCCTATGTGAAGGGCGCCAACGACACGCTGGAGCAGCTGGCCGAGGCGCGGGACAAGGAGGCGTGGGGGGCGATCAACGGGCTGGAGAAGAGCCTGGCCTTCCATCTGTCGGGGCACATCCTGCACAGCATCTACTGGCGGAACATGTCCGGCGACGGAGGCGGCGAGCCGCTGGAGAAGGACGGTGTGGGCGAGCTCGCCGACGCCGTCGCCGAGTCCTTCGGCTCCTTCTCCCGCTTCAAGGCGCAGCTGTCCAAGGCCGCCGCGACCACCCAGGGCTCGGGCTGGGGGGTGCTCGCCTACGAGCCGCTGAGCGGCCGGCTGATCGTCGAACAGGTCTACGACCACCAGGGCAACGTGGGCCAGGGCGCCACCCCGATCCTGGTCTTCGACGCCTGGGAGCACGCCTTCTACCTGCAGTACCGCAACCAGAAGGTGGACTTCATCGAGGCGATGTGGCAGGTCGTCGACTGGCAGGACGTCGCCGCGCGGTACGCGGCCGCCCGCTCCCGCGCCGATGTGCTGCTGCTCGCCCCCTGACCCCGTGAGTCGTCCTGCCTCGTGATCGTCTTCTCACCGCTCACGCACGGCAGGCGGAAGGACGGAGGCCCCCGCGCGGACGTGACGCGCGGGGGCCTCCGGTGTCCGGGGCGTCAAGGCCCTCTCCGTCATGGGGCCGCCGTGCCGCGCGGCTCGGGCTCGCAGGGCACGTTCAGGGAGAGAAGCGCGGCCGATCCGTCGGCGGCCAGGCGCAGTTCGCTGAGGGCGGTGTTGCGCAGCCGCGGGAACACCCTGCGGTACTCCCGCGCCGGGATGGACAGCAGGGTGCACAGCACCAGCCGCAGCAGGGTGTTGTGGGCGACCACGAGCACACGCCCGCCCGGGTGCCGGGCGGCGACCCGGCGCAGGGCCGCGACCCCGCGCGCCGCGGCGGCGGCCGGGTCCTCGGCGCCGGGGAACGGGTGCGCCACCGGGTCGGCGCGGTACGCCGCCGCGGCGGCCGGGTCCTCGGCGGCGAACTCGGCGAGCGTACGGCCCTCCAGGGCGCCGAAGTCGCATTCGCGCAGGCCGGGTTCACGGCGCGGGGTCAGGCCGAGGGCGCGGCAGGCGGGCTCGGCGGTGACGGCGGCCCGGGACAGCGGCGAGGTCCAGATCGCGTCGACCGGGTGGGCGGCGGCCCAGCGGCCGAGCGCCTCGGCCTGGGCCCGTCCGGTGCCGGTGAGGGGGACGTCGCTGACCCCGGCGTAGCGGTTCTCGGCGTGCCAGACGGTCTGCCCGTGCCGGGCCAGCAGCAGCGTCGTGCTCGTGCGCGTGGTCATGAGTCGGCAGTATCCCCGTCGAGGCGGGCGTGCGCGTGTGCCGCGACCGGCGGGGGCAGCCAGCCGCGGGCGGTCAGCTCGTCGACCAGGCGGGCGTAGGGCCCGGCGAAGAGGGCGGTGCGCCCGGGCCGGGGTTCGACGGCCGGGCCGAGGCGGACCATGGCCTCCGCGGCGTCCGTGAGCCCCGGCGCGGCGCCCGTGCCGTACGCCGCCAGCGCGGCCATGCCCAGGGCCGGTTCGGTCTGCCGGGGCACCCGGGCCGGCCGGCCCAGCACGTCGGCGCGCAGCTGGTTCCAGTACGGGCTGCGGGCGGCGCCGCCGGTGAAGGTGAGCGGGCCGTCGACCGGGGCGCCGAGGTGGTGCAGGTAGTCCAGGCACAGGCGTTCGGTGAAGGCGACGCCCTGGAGGAGCCCGGCCCACAGGTCGGCGTCCGACTCCGGTTCGCCGAGGACGAGCGAGGTGGCGCCGGGCGCCAGGAACGGGAACCGCTCGCCGGGCGAGACCAGCGGATAGGTGACCGCGCCGGACGGCTCGTGGGCGGCGGCCCGCTCGTCCATGGCGGCGGGGTCGGCGCCGGGGAACGCGGCCGTGAGGACGCCCGCGCCCACGCTGGAGGCGCCGCCGGGCAGCCAGCTGCCGTCGGGGGCGCGGTGGTTGTAGACCACGCCGGCCGGGTCGCGGACCGGGGTGAGGGACGCGCCCTTGAGGACGAGGGTGGTGCCGAGCACCGAGTTCCAGGCGCCGGGGCGCAGCGCGGCGGAGGCGATCTGGGCCGCGCAGCCGTCGGTCATGCCGGCGACGACGGGGGTGCCGGCGGGGATGCCGGTGGCGTCGGCGGCGGACGCGGACACCTCGCCGAGCCGGGTGCCGGGCGGCACGACGTCCGGGACCGCCTCGCCGGCCAGGCCGAGCCGGGCCAGCGCGTCCGGCCAGGCGTCGCGCTCCGGGTCGTAGCCGGTCTTCAGGGCGTGGCTGGAGTCGGCCGGCGGCAGGACGCCGGTGAGGAGCAGGACCATCAGGTCCGGCTGGTGGGTGATCCGGCCCGGCCCGTGGGTCTCGGTCAGCCACAGCGCCTTCGGCAGCGCCCAGGTGTCCTGCACGGCGAGCCCCGCCCCGCGCGCCCGCGCCGCCTGCTCCGTCGCGCGGGCGTCGTCGTACATGAGCGCGGGGCTCGTCGGGTGGCCGGCGCCGTCGGTGAGCAGGACGGTCCCGGAGGTGCCGCAGAGCGCGAGCCCCCCGATCCGGGTCCCCGCCCGCCCGCGCAGCGCGGCACGGGTGGCGGCGCACAGGCCGTCCCACCAGCCGGCCGGGTCCTGTTCGTGCCGTACGCCGTCGCGCCGTCCGGTCAGCGGCGCCGACCCGACGCCGAGGACCGTGCCGTCCCCGGTGACGAGCAGGGCGCGCACGCTCTGGGTGCCCAGGTCGATCCCGAGCCACGCCACGTCGTCCCGGTCCGCCATCCGGTCCCCCGCACAGTTGGAAACGTTAACTTCTCACTCTGCACCGATATTTTCCCGTGCGCGAGGGATTGACGCCCAACTTCCTTGGTTCCACCCTCTGTTAACGACTCGACTCGCCGTGTTGGCCCCTCTCGCACCCGGATGGCCCGAGCCCCACGTGGAGGTCACGGATGGACACGCACGCGCACGACCGCCGGCGCTTCCTGGCGCTGGGCGCCGCCCTGGCCGCCTCGCCCCTGCTGACCGCCTGCGGGACCGGGTTCGGCGGCGGGGACGACAAGAAGGACGGCTCGGCGGCGGACGACGTCACCGGCTCCTTCGACTGGCGGCGGGAGAAGGGCACGACCGTCAAGGCCCTGCTGAACAAGCACCCGTACACGGACGCGCTGATCGCCGATCTGAAGTCGTTCACCGAGAAGACCGGCGTCGAGGTCGAGTACGACGTCTTCCCCGAGGACAACTACTTCGACAAGCTCACCGTCGACCTGTCCAGCGGACGCGCCTCCTACGACGTCTTCATGCTGGGCGCGTACATGGTGTGGCAGTACGGGCCGCCCGGCTGGCTGGAGGACCTGGGGCCCTGGATGCGCAACTCCTCGGCCACCGGCGCCGAATGGGACCAGGCCGACTTCTTCCCCAACCTCCTCCAGGCCGACCAGTGGTCCCTGAAGGCGGGCGCCCCGCTCGGGCAGGGCGGGCAGTACGCGCTGCCGTGGGGCTGGGAGACCAACGTCGTCGCCTACAACACGGACGTGTTCAGGAAGCTGGGCCTCCGGCCCGCCGAGACCTTCGACGAGCTGCGCGACATCGCCGGGACCATCAAGCGGAAGGCGCCGGGCGCCGGGTTCGACGGCATGTACGGGATCGCCGTGCGCGGCTCGCGGAGCTGGGCGACGATCCACCCCGGCTTCATGACCATGTACGCCCGCAACGGGCTGAAGGACTTCACGGTCGAGGGCGGGAAGCTCACACCGGCGATGAACAGCCCCGAGGCCGTCGCGTTCACCCGGGACTGGGCCGCCATGGTCAAGCAGGGCGGGCCGCCGTCGTGGACGTCGTACACGTGGTACCAGTGCTCCAGCGACCTGGGCGCGCGGAAGGCCGGGATGCTGTTCGACGCGGACACCGCCGCCTACTTCCAGGCGGTCGAGGGCGCCAGCCCGGCCTCCGGGAAGATCGCCTTCCACCCCGGCCCCAAGGGGCCCGACGGGTCGCTGGCCACCAACATGTGGATCTGGTCGCTCGGCATGAACGCAAGGAGCCGGAAGAAGAGCGCCGCCTGGCTGTTCCTGCAGTGGGCGACCGGCAAGGAGCACCTGCGCAGGAGCGCGATCCGGCACAACCACATCGACCCGGTACGGAAGTCGATCGCCGAGGACCCCGCCTACAAGGACAAGATGAAGCACCTGCCCGGCTTCATCGAGACCTTCGAGACCGTCGTCGACCGGACGAGGATCCAGTTCACCCCGCAGGAGCAGTTCTTCGACGCCACCACCAGCTGGGCCGCCGCCCTCCAGGAGATCTACGGCGGCCAGGGCGCGAAGCCGGTGCTCGACGACCTGGCGGGCGACCTCGCCGGCAAGGTGGGCTAGCGCGATGGGATGGCGGCCCGCTCTGCGCCCGTACGTCCTGATCGTCCCCGCCCTGCTGCTGACCTGCGGAATCCTCTACCCCTTCGGGCTCGGCCTGTACTACACGCTCTTCGACTTCTCGGCGAGCAAACCGCAGCCGGACCTGGTGCGGCTGGAGAACTACACGACCGTCTTCACCGAGGAGGCGTTCTGGAACTCGGCCTGGGTGACGGTCCTGTACGCGGTCGGCGCCGCCGCGGCCGAGACGGTCCTCGGGGTGTCCGTCGCCCTGCTGCTGCACCGTTCCTCGCTCGTCGGGCGGGTGCTGGAGAAGATCCTCATCCTGCCGCTGATGATCGCGCCGGTGATCGCGGCGATCATCTGGAAGCTGATGCTCCAGCCCTCGGTCGGGGTGGTGAACCATCTGCTGCGGCCCTTCGGGCTGGGCGGCGTGCAGTGGACGGACACCCCGACCGGGGCCCTGCTGTCGTCCATCGCCGTGGACGTCTGGGTCTACACCCCGTTCGTGGCGATCCTGGCGCTCGCCGGGCTGCGGTCCCTGCCCACCTCTCCGTTCGAGGCGGCGGCCGTCGACGGGGCCGGCTGGTGGTACACCTTCCGCCGGCTGACCCTGCCGATGCTGTGGCCGTACGTGCTGGTCGCGGTGATCTTCCGGTTCATGGACTCGCTGAAGGTGTTCGACATCATCTACGCCCTCACCGAGGGCGGGCCGGGCGACTCCACCGTCGTCCTGCAGATCCGGGCCTATCTGGAGGCGATCCGCTTCCAGCGCTACTCGTTCGGCATCAGCTACACGATCGTGCTGTGGGCCGTGGTGTACCTGGCGGCGATGGTGCTGGTGAAGCACCTCGGGAAGATCCAGCGGAAGGCGGCGGAGGCGAAATGACCGTGCGCAGGCGCCTGTTGGGCTGGATGGCCGACGCCGCCCTGATCCTCTACTTCGTCTTCGCGCTGTTCCCGATCGCCTGGATGGTGATCCTGTCGCTGAAGCCGGCGAACCAGCTGTTCTCCACCTACTTCTCCTTCTCCCCCACCCTCGACGGCTACCGCACGGTCCTCGGCGACAGCGAGGGCATCCCTTTCGTGCGGTTCTTCGTCAACAGTCTGGTGGTGTCGGTGGGGGCGGTGCTCCTGTCGCTCCTCGTGGGCCTGCCGGCGGCGTACGCCTCGGCACGCTGGCGGTTCAGGGGCTCCGAGAACCTGATGTTCACGCTGCTGTCGTTCCGGTTCGCGCCCGAACTCACCGTGATCATCCCGCTGTTCGTGCTCTACCAGAAGCTCGGGCTGTTCGACACCTATGTCGGCATGGTGTGGGTGCTCCAGCTGGTCACGCTGCCGCTGATCGTGTGGATCATGCGCTCGTACTTCGCGGACCTCACCCCCGAGCTGGAGCAGGCGGCCCTGCTCGACGGCTACAGCCGCAAGCAGGCGTTCGTGAAGGTGGCGCTCCCGCTGGTCAAACCGGGGGTGGCGGCCGTGTCGCTGCTGGCCTTCATCTTCGCCTGGAACAACTTCGTCTTCCCGCTCATCCTCACCTCCAGCGAGGCGCAGACGGTGACCGTCGGCGCGCTGTCGTTCCTCGGCGGTGACCGGCCCAAGTACAACCTGACGGCCGCCGCCGCGCTGGTCTCCGTCGTGCCGCCGCTGCTGCTCGCGCTGACCATCCAGCGGTACCTGGTGCGGGGGCTGTCGTTCGGGGCGGTGAAGTCGTGATCCGGCTGCGGGGCGTCGCCAAGGCGTACGGCGCCGTCCGGGCGCTCGACGGGCTGGACCTGGACGTGCGCGAGGGCGAGTTCTTCTGCCTGCTCGGCCCGTCCGGCGCCGGGAAGACCACCACGCTGAAGACCGTCGCCGGGCTGGAGCTCCCCGACGCCGGGACCGTCGAGCTCGACGGTGTGGACCAGCGCGGGGTCGAACCGTACGACCGGGGCGTGGCCATGTGCTTCGAGAGCTACGCCCTGTACCCGCACAAGTCGGTGTACGACAACCTCGCCTTCCCGCTCCGCTCGCCGCGCCACCGCCTCCCCGCGGCACGGGCGCGCGAGCGGATCGGGGAGGTGGCCGGACTCCTCGGCATCGCGGCCCTGCTGGACCGGCCCGTCGGGCAGCTGTCCAACGGGCAGCGCCAGCGGGTCGCCCTCGGCCGGGTCCTGGTCCGCCCCGCCCGCGCCTTCCTGCTGGACGAGCCGCTCTCCCACCTCGACGCCAAGCTCCGCCAGCAGATGCGCGCCGAGCTGAAGGCGATCGGGTCGGTGCGCCGCACCACCACGCTGTACGTCACCCACGACTCCGTGGAGGCGCTGGCGCTCGGCGACCGGATCGGGGTCATCCGGGACGGGCGCATCGTGCAGACCGGGACGCGGGAGGAGATCTGGTACCGGCCCCATGACACGGAGGTGGCGCGGGCGTTCGGACGGCCCCGGATCAACCTGCTGCCCGGCACCGTCACACCCGGCGGCGGCTTCCGGTCGGCGGACGGCGGGATCGAGCTGGACCTGCGGGCGCAGGCGCCGCCGGGCACCGGGGTGCTGATCGGTGTCCGGCCCCGCGATCTCACCCTGGGTGCGGGCCCCGGTCACACGCTCACCGGCACGGTCTACGTCACCGAGGTGCTGGGCCGCTCGGTGGAGGTCACCGTGCGGCTCGGCGACCAGCGCTTGGCGCTCGTCGTCCCGCGCGGCGAGGCGGCCGGTCTTCGTCCCGACGATCCGGTACGACTGTCGGTCCGGCCTGAGAACCTGCTGCTGTTCGAGGCCGACCGGCCGGAGCGTCCAGGACGAAGGATCGGACCATGAACCACGCACAGCAGGGCCCCGCCGCCCGTCAGGCCGCGATGGCCGAGCAGGTCCTCGCCGACGGGTCGGCGACCGCCGCGGACCTGGCCGAGCGGTTCGGGGTGAGCCTCATGACCATCCACCGGGACCTGGACGAGCTCGAACGGCAGGGCATCGTCCGCAAGTTCCGGGGCGGCGTGACCGCGCAGCCCTCCGGCGTGTTCGAGTCCAACGTGCAGTACCGGCTGAAGACCATGCGCGCCGAGAAGGCCGCCGTCGCCGAGCGCGCCCTGAAGCTCGTCGAGCCCGGCATGGCGATCATGCTGGACGACTCCACGACCACCCTGGAGATAGCCCGGGGGCTGCGGCTGGGCGAGATCACCCCGCTGACGGTCGTCACCAACTTCCTGGAGGCCATCAACCTGCTCGCCGACCAGCGCGGCATCCGCCTGATGGCCCTCGGCGGCGACTACGACCCGCTGCACTCGTCCTTCCTGGGCGTGTCCTGCGTCGAGGCGATCGAGCAGCTGCGCGTCGACGTCTGCTTCGCGTCCACGTCGGCCGTGCGCGGCGGCTACGCCTACCACCAGGAGCAGCACATCGTGTCGGTGAAGCGCGCCATGCTCGACGCGGCCGCGCGCAACGTCCTGCTGATCGACCACACCAAGCTCGCCCGCGCCGCCCTGCACCGGGTGGTCCCGCTGTCCCGCTTCGACCTGCTCCTCGTGGACGACGGGGCGTCGGCGGAGGCCCTGCGGGACCTGGACGAGCACAAGGTCCGCTACGAGGTGTGCACTTCGACCGCGACGAGGGGCGGCGATGACCGAGCTGGAGCTACGTGATCTGCGCAAGACCTACCGTGCGCGGGGCCGCCCGCCCGTGGCCGCCGTACGCGGCATCGACCTGGCCCTGCGCTCCGGTGAACTCCTCGGCCTGCTGGGCCCGTCCGGCTGCGGGAAGTCCACCACGCTGCGGATGATCGCCGGGCTGGAGGCGGTGACCGGCGGGGACATCCTGGTCGGCGGCGCGTCGGTGGCCGGCCTGCCCGCCCGGCGCCGCAACATCGGGGTCGCCTTCGAGAACTACGCGCTGTACCCGCCGCTGACGGTCGCGGAGAACCTGGCCTTCGGCCTGCGGGCCCGCAAAGGGGCCGACCGGGCGGACGTGGCCCGCCGGGTCAAGGAGATCGCCGAACGCGTGGACCTGACCGGCGTGCTCGACGCCCGCCCGGCCGGGCTGTCCAGCGGCCAGAAGCAGCGGGTGTCCCTGGCCCGCGCGCTGATCCGCGAACCCGACGTGCTGCTCCTGGACGAGCCCCTCTCGCACCTCGACGCCGCCCAGCGCGACACCACCCGCCGCGAACTCAAACGCATTCAGCGCGACCTGGGCCACACCACCATCCTGGTCACCCACGACCAGGAGGAGGCCCTCTCGCTGGCCGACCGGATCGCCGTGATGAAGGACGGCGTGATCCAGCAGCTCGGCACCCCGTACGAGATCTACGACAGCCCCGCCACCGTCTTCGTCGCGGACTTCGTCGGCGAAC
This sequence comes from Streptomyces sp. NPDC056628, assembly GCF_042792555.1. Classification (NCBI taxonomy): domain Bacteria; kingdom Bacillati; phylum Actinomycetota; class Actinomycetes; order Kitasatosporales; family Streptomycetaceae; genus Streptomyces; species Streptomyces sp. NPDC056628. The sequence goes on along the minus strand of NZ_JBHTWG010000001.1, from coordinate 430,732 downwards.
CCGCCGTCAACCTGCTCCCCGGCACGGCGACGGCCGACGGCCACGCCCGGCTGTCGGCCACGGCCCGGATCGCGCTGCCGGTGCCGGTGGCGGCGGGCCGCGAGGTGGTGGTCGGCATCCGCCCGGAGGACCTGGCGCTCGGCGGCGCGGACGGCCTCGCCGCCCGGGTCGTGGCCCACGAGCCCCTGCTGGAGTCGGGCCTCGCCACCCTCGCCGTCGACGGAGTCGACAAGCCGCTGGTGGTCCTCACCGGCCCCGAGGTGCGCCTCGCCCACGACGACCGCGTCCATGTCACCGCCGACCCCCGCCTCACCCATGTCTTCGACGCCGAGACAGGAGACTCCCTGCGATGACCCACGGGAACCGCGTGCGCGTGGTGGCCGCCGGCGACCACTTCATCCTGCCGTCCCTGATCCGCGAGGCCCTCGCCCGGGAGGTCGACTGCGAGACGGCCGAACTGACCCTCGGCTGGCCGCTGGAACCGTTCGGCCCGGTGGCCGAGGTGACGGAGGCCAGCGACGCCGAGGACGAGCTGATCGCCGCGCTCGGCGGCGCGCAGGTGCTGGTCACGCAGATGGGCCCGGTGACCGAACGCGTCCTGGACGCCTGCCCCGCCCTGCGGCTGGTGGTGGTGTGCCGGGGCGGCCCGGTCAACGTCAACCTGGACGCGGCGAAACGGCACGACGTCCGCGTCTGCTACGCGCCCGGCCGCAACGCCGCCGCCACCGCCGAGTTCACCGTCGGCCTGCTGCTGTCCGCGCTGCGCCGCATCCCGCAGGCGCACGACCTGCTCGCCCGGCGGGGCAGCTGGGAGGGGGCGACCTACTACACGTACGCGCACAGCGGTCTGGAGCTGGAGGACCTGCCGGTCGGCCTGGTCGGCTACGGGGCGGTCGGCAGCCGGGTGGCCCGCGCGCTGTGCGCCTTCGGCGCCCGGGTGCTGGTGCACGACCCGTACGTCCGGGGCGAGATCCACGGCCTGCGGGTCGCCTCCCTCGACGACCTGCTGCGCGCCTCCCGGGCCGTCACCCTGCACGCCCGGCTCACCGACGAGACCCGTGGGCTGCTCGGCGCCCGCGAGCTGGCCCTGCTGCCCCGGGGCGCGGTCGTGGTGAACGCGGCCCGCGGCCCGCTCCTGGACGAGGACGCGCTGTGCGACGCGCTGGAGAGCGGCCAGGTGTCCGCGGCGGCCCTGGACACGTACGCGACCGAGCCGCTGCCCGCCCGGTCCCGGCTGCGCGCCCTCACCGACCGGGTGGTGCTCACCCCGCACCTGGGTGGCGCCTCCCGGGCGGTGGCGGAGAAGGCGGCGGCGATCGCCGCGGCGGAGGTGGGGCGCTGGGTGCGCGGCGAGCCGCAGGCGCACTGCCTGACGTGACGGGACCCGAGGAGGCTGGCATGTACGTCGGTATCGATGTGGGCACGTCCATGGTGAAGGCGGCGGCCTTCGACGGCGACGGACACGAGCGGGGCGTGGCGGCCCGCCCCTTGGCGCTGACCCTGCGCGACGGCGTCGTCGAGCAGGACATGGACGAGGTGTACGGGGCGGTCGTCGCCGTCCTGGAGGAGCTGACCGTCCGGGTCCCGGGGCCGGTCGAGCTGGCCGGGCTCACCGGGCAGGGCGACGGGGTGTGGCTGGTCGACGGGCGGGGGCGGCCGGTGCGGCCCGCGGCCTCCTGGATGGACGGCCGGGCGCACGGACTGCTCGACCGGTGGCTGGCGGACGGCACGGCCGAGGCGGTGTTCCGGCGTACGGGCGGCGCGATGTTCCCGGGGTCGCCGGGGCCGCTGCTGGCCTGGCTGGACGCCCACGAGCCGGAGGCGCTGGACGCCGCGGCCGTCGCCCTGTACTGCAAGGACATGGTGTTCCGGCGGCTGACGGGCGCGGACGCGACGACGGACGTCTCGGACGCGTCGATGCCGTTCCTCGACCCGCTGACCCGCAGGTACGAAGACAAGGTGGTGGAGCTGCTGGGGCTCACCCACCGGCGCGGTCTGCTGGCCCCCGTGAGCGATCCGGTGGCGACGGCCCCGGCGCGCGGCGAGGGTCTGCCCGCCGGGACACGGGTCGTGAACGGGCCGTACGACCTGCCGGCCTGCGCGCTGGGCGCGGGGGCGACCGCGCCCGGCGACGGTCTGCTCATCGTCGGGACGTGTCTGGCCGCGCTGGTCGCCACCACCGAGCTCGATCTCGGCGGTGAGCCGGCCGGCCTGTACATCAGCACCGACCGCCCCGGGCACTGGCTGCGGGCGATGCCGGCGATGGTCGGCACGGCGGCACTGGACTGGGTGCTGACGACGACCGGCGTGCGGCACGAGGAGGTCGACGGGCTGCTGGCCGGGACCCCGCCGGGGGCGCACGGGGTGCGGGTCCTGCCGTACTTCGCGCCGTCCGGTGAGCGGGCGCCGTTCGTCGAGCCCCGGCTGCGCGCCGAACTGACCGGAGTCTCCCTGGAGTCGACGCCCGCCGACCTGATCCGGGCGACCTGCGAGGGCATCGGCTTCGCCGCCCGGCACTGCCTGGCGGCGGCCGGGCTCACCGGCACGCTGGCCGTGTGCGGCGGCGGCACCCGCAGCCCCGCCTGGATGCGGCTGCTGGCCGACGTCCTGGGCCGGCCGCTGCGGGTCGTCGAGGGCGAGGTCGGCGCGCGGGGGGCGGTGCTCGCGGCGGCTCGGCGGTACGGGGTGCCGCTGGACACGGCGGCCTGGACCCGGCCGACGTCGGTCGTCGCACCCGACGCGGAACGCGCCGCGTACTACGCGCGGGCGTACGAGGAGCACCTCGAACGGCTGGCGCAAGCCCGGCGGCGGGCGCGCGCCTGACGCCCTCCGGTCCCGACCGGCCCGGCAACTCCCCTACCAGGAAAGGGAACTCCCATGCCTGTGAGACGTCGATCGCTGCTGCTCGCGGCGGCCGCCGGCCCGGCGCTGGCCGCCGTGCCCGCCCCCACGTCCGCCGCCCCGGCGCGCCCGCGCCGGCCCCTCGTCATCGGCCATCGCGGTGCGGCCGGCTGGCGTCCCGAGCACACGGCGGCCTCGTACACGTACGCCGTGCAGACCGGGGCCGACTGGATCGAGCCGGACCTGGTGCCGACCAAGGACCATGTGCTGGTGGTCCGGCACGAGAACGAGATCTCGGGCACCACCGACGTGGCCGCGCACCCGGAGTTCGCGGACCGCCGGACGACGAGGACGGTGGACGGGCGGGCGGTGACCGGCTGGTTCACGGAGGACTTCACGCTGGCGGAGCTGAAGACGCTGCGGGCGGTCGAGCGGCTGCCGCAGGTCCGCAACCGCAACACCGTGTTCGACGGGCGCGAGGAGGTGCCGACCTTCCAGGAGGTGGTCGACCTGGCGCGCCGGCTGTCGAAGGAGCACGGCCGGACGATCGCCGTCTTCCCGGAGACCAAGCACCCGACCTACTTCCGCTCGATCGGGCTGCCGCTGGAGCCGAAGCTGGTGGAGGCGGTGCGGCGCAACCGGCTGGGCCGGCGCGAGTGCGTGGTGCAGTCCTTCGAGCCGAGCAGTCTGAAGCGGATCGCGGCGGCGCGGCTGGGGCTGGAGCTGTGGCAGGCGCTGGGGACCACGGGCGGGCCGTACGACCTGGTGTCGTCCGGGGACCCGACGACGTACCGGGACATGATGACGCCGGCCGGGCTCGCCCGGATCGCGGAGTACGCCGGCTGGATCGGGCCCGACAAGTCCTCGGTGGCCGGTTCGCCGCTCGTCGCGGACGCGCACGCGGCGGGGCTGCGGGTCGGGGCGTACACCTTCCGCGCGGAGAACCAGTTCCTGCCGGCGGAGCTGCGGCGGGGAACCGGACCGAACGATTTCGGGGACGCCTTCGCCGAGTACGCGCTGTACTACGGACTGGGGGTCGACGCGGTGGTGACCGACTTCCCGGACCTGGCGGTGACGGCGAGGAGGGGTTGATGAGGACCCGCACACTGGAGTGCCCGACCTGCGGCACCATGCAGATCTTCCGGTTCCTCGAGAAGGACGAGAAGGCGTGGGTGCGGGAGAAGGAGGGGCCGAACTTCTACGTGGACAACCTGTGGCGGTGCACCGCCAAGGGCTGTCTGACGTACTACCCGCACATGAACAAGGGCGGCTACGGCCGCCTCCCCGAGAAGTTCCTCGAGGAGGAGACCGCAGCCGACGGGTGATCCCTACAGGTTGCTGAAGTCCGGGCCCTTCGTACGGGTCCGCTTGATCTCGTAGAAGCCGGGCACCGAGGCCACGGCGAGGGTGCCGTCCCACAGTCTGGCGGCCTCCTCGCCCTTCGGGGCGGGGGTGACGACGGGGCCGAAGAAGGCGATCTGCTCGCCGTCGTCGCCGGGGACGGCGATGACCGGGGTGCCGACCTCCTGGCCGACCTTGTCGATGCCCTCCTTGTGGGAGGCGCGCAGCTGCGGCTCGTACGGGGTGCCGTCCCAGTGCTCCAGGAGGGACTCCGGCAGACCGACGTCCTTCAGGGCGGCGGCGACGGTCTCCCGGCCGGGACCCTCGCCCTGGTTGTGGATACGGGTGCCGAGCGCGGTGTAGAGGTCACCGAGGACGCCGGCGCCGTGCTCCTCCTGGGCGGCGATGACGACACGGACGGGACCCCACGCCGTGGTGGAGAGCATCTCGCGGTACTCCTCGGGCAGCTCGTCGAGCTTGTCCTCGTTGAGCACCGCGAGGCTCATCACATGCCAGCGGACCTCGATGTCACGGACCTTCTCCACCTCCAGGACCCAGCGGGAGGTCATCCAGGCCCAGGGGCACAGCGGATCGAACCAGAAGTCGACGGGGGTCTTGTCCGACATGTCTCTCCTCAGGAGGAAACGTTTTCCACGGGAACAACCCCGGTCCGCCCGTCCATTCCCGGCTGCCCCGGGTCAGGTGCGCATGGCAGGATCGGTCCTGTTCAGCCGCATCCACGACACAAGGGAGTGCCACGCGTGCCCGGTGAGAATCTGTCCCGCGACGAGGCCCGGGAGCGGGCCGCCCTGCTGGCCGTCGACGGGTACGAGGTGTCCCTCGACGTACGGTCCGCCCTCGGCGAGGGACCCGGGGACGGTGAGCCGCGCACCTTCCGCTCGGTCACCACGATCCGCTTCCGCTGCGCCGAGCCCGGCGCGTCGAGCTTCGCGGACCTGATCGCGCCGCGTGTGACGTCCGTCTCCCTCAACGGGCGCGACCTCGACCCGAGCGAGGTCTTCGACGGCTCGCGGATCGTCCTGGAGGACCTCGCCGCCGACAACGAGCTGATCGTCGACGCCCAGTGCGCGTACTCGCGCACCGGCGAGGGCCTGCACCGCTTCGTCGACCCGGAGGACGGCGAGGTCTACCTCTACACCCAGTACGAGCCGGCCGACTCGCGCCGGGTCTTCGCGAACTTCGAGCAACCGGACCTCAAGGCGCCGTTCCGGTTCGAGGTGCGGGCGCCCGAGCAGTGGACGGTGTGGAGCAACGGCGCCGGTGAACCGGCGGACGGTGTCTGGCGGTTCGCCGAGACCAAGCCGATCTCGACGTACATCACGTGTGTCGTGGCGGGGCCGTACCACTATGTGACGGACTCCTACACGCGGGAGCTCGCCGACGGCAGCCGGCTGGAGATCCCGCTGGGCGCCATGTGCCGCAAGGGGCTGGCCCCGCACTTCGACGCCGACGACGTCTTCCTGATCACCAAGCAGGGCCTGGACTTCTTCCACGACCACTTCGACTACCCGTACCCGTTCGGCAAGTACGACCAGGCGTTCGTGCCCGAGTACAACCTGGGCGCGATGGAGAACCCGGGCCTGGTGACCTTCCGGGAGGAGTACATCTTCCGCGGGAAGGTGACCCGGGCGTCGTACGAGGGCCGCGCCAACACGATCCTGCACGAGATGGCGCACATGTGGTTCGGCGACCTGGTCACCATGGAGTGGTGGGACGACCTGTGGCTGAAGGAGTCCTTCGCGGACTTCATGGGCACGTTCGCCAACGTCGGCGCGACCCGCTTCAAGGACGCCTGGATCACCTTCGCCAACCGCCGCAAGGCATGGGCGTACCGCGCGGACCAGCTGCCCTCCACGCACCCGATCACGGCCGACATCCGTGACCTGGAGGACGCCAAGCTCAACTTCGACGGCATCACGTACGCCAAGGGCGCGAGCGTGCTGAAGCAGCTGGCGGCGTACGTCGGCCAGGACGCCTTCCTGGAGGGCGCCCGCCGCTACTTCAAGCGGCACGCGTACGGCAACACGCGGCTCGGCGACCTGCTGTCGGTGCTGGAGGAGACCAGCGGGCGGGACATGGGTGCCTGGGCGCGCTCCTGGCTCCAGACGGCGGGCGTGAACGCCCTGACCCCGCAGGTGCTGCTGGACCCGGAGGGCCGCGTCGACGAGCTGGCCGTGGTGCAGGAGGCCCCCGAGTCGCACCCCGAGCTGCGTCCGCACCGGGTGGCGGTGGGACTGTACCGGCGGGGCGCGGACGGGGCGCTGGAGCGCTACGCGCGCGCCGAGACGGACGTGGACGGGCCGCGGACGGTCGTGGCGGAGCTCGCCGGCTCCGAGGCGCCGGACCTGGTGCTGGTCAACGACGACGACCTGACGTACTGCAAGACCCGCTTCGACGAGACGTCGCTGGCGACGCTGCGGGAGTCACTGGGCGAGCTGACCGACCCGCTGGCGCGGGCACTGTGCTGGTCGGCACTATGGAACATGACGCGGGACGCTCTGCTGCCGGCCCGGGAGTTCATCGGCCTGGTGCTCCGGTTCGGCGGCCGCGAGTCGGACATCGGCGTGCTGCAGATGCTGCACGCGTGGGCCGACTCGGCGCTGACGCACTACGCGGCGCCCGAGTGGCGCGAGCGCGGTGCGCGGCTGCTGACCGAGGGCGCGTCGGAACAGCTGCACGCGGCCGGGCCGGGCAGCGAGCAGCAGCTGGCGTGGGCGCGGTTCTTCGCCCGGGTGACCGACGAGCAGGGCCTGGAGCTGCTGTCGGGTCTGCTGGACGGCAAGGCGACCGTCGAGGGGCTCACGGTGGACCAGGAGCTGCGCTGGGCGTTCCTGGAGCCGCTGGCCGCCCACGGCGTGGTCGACGCGTCGGCGCTGGAGGAGGAGCTGACCCGCGACGACACGGCGTCGGGCAGGCGCCACCAGGTGCGCTCGCTGGCCGCCCGGCCCTCGGAGGCGGTGAAGGCGCAGGCGTGGGCGCAGGTCGTGGAGTCGGACGCGCTGTCCAACGCGCTGGTCGAGGCCACCATCGGCGGGTTCGCGCAGGCGTCGCAGCGGGAGCTGCTCGCGCCGTACACGGAGAAGTACTTCGCGGCGATCGCGCGGGTGTGGCGGGAGCGGTCCATCCAGATCGGCATGGACGTGGTCCGGGGCCTGTTCCCGGCGCTCCAGCAGTCGCGGGCCACGCTGGACGCGACGGACGCGTGGCTCACGGCCCACGAGGACGCGGCGCCGGCGCTGCGGCGGCTGGTACTGGAGTCGCGGGACGATCTGGCGCGGGCGCTGCGGGCGCAGGCGTGCGACGCGACGGCGTCAACCGACTGACACCTTTGGCCAACGATCACGGCGGTCCGTGACCGTTACGGAATTCAGGCAATAGCAGCCGTAACCCCTGGCCCCACCCGAACGGACCAGGGGTTTTCCGTGTCTACTCGGCAACCGAACATCCGTCCTTTAGTGCGTTGTTGTCCGTATTTTTCGACGGGCGTGTAACAGCGGTTAAAGGGCTCATCGGACGCGGAAGTCTCCGGGTCATGAACCACAACACCCCGGTCTCCCCCCTCTCCCCCCGCCCCCTGCACCACCTCTCCGAGGTCCACCGCCGTGTCATGACGGCCGCCCGCCTCAAGGCCCACGGGGTCTCCGCCGCCGAGACGAACGAGCAGTGCCGGCCCGGCGGCCCCTGGCAGCAGCTCCTGCCCGGCGTCTACCTGCTCCGCCCCGGCCCGCCCACCAGCGAGGAGCGGCTGCACGCGGTGCTGATGTACGCCGCGCGGGAGCGGTCGCCCGGAGTGCCCGCCCAGCCCAGCGGGGGCGAGGCGCCCGCCGCGCCCGCCTACGCCGAGGCGATGATCACCGGGCTCGCCGCCCTGACCCTGCACGGCTTCTCCGCCGCCCCGCCGCTCACCGCGCTGGACACCGTCGACGTCCTGGTGCCGCGGATGCGCCGGCTGCGCTCCGCGGGCTGCGCGCGCGTCCTGCGCACCACCGCGCTGCCCGTCCCGGAGCAGGTGACGGGGCTGCCGGTGGCGCCGGTGCCGCGTGCGCTGGCCGACGCGGTGGCGGAGCTGAAGGACGCCCGCGCCGTCCGCCGGCTGCTCACCGAGGCCGTGCGCGGCGGCCACTGCGAACCGGCGGCCGTGGTCCGGGAACTGACGCAGGCGAAGCTGCTGAACCGCCCGCACGTGGTGGACGCGGTGGACTCCCTGCTCGCCGAGGGCCGGGCCCGCGCGGAGGACCTGCTCTACACGATGGTCCGCGAGCACGGCCTGCCGGACCCGGTGTGGAACGTGGACCTGCGGCTGCCCGGCGGCCCCCATCTCGGCGGCCTCGACGCGTTCTGGCCGGAGCACTCGGTGGCGGTCGAACTGGACACCCGCGGGCCCCGCCAGGGCGACCGGGGCGACGACGACGCCCAGTGGTCCGAGTACGCCCGCAAGCGGGAGACGCTGGAGCGGCTCGGCATCACGGTCGTCCACATCACCCCCAAGAAGCTGCGCCACACCATGGAGCAGCAGGCGGCGGTGGTCCGTACGGCCCTGATGGCGGCGGTCGACCGCGACCCGGCCGCGTATGTCGTGGTGCTGCCCCGCCCCTGACCGACCTGAACGCCGATCAGGGGGGCGGCGAAGGGGGGAAAGAGGGGCCGTGCGGATCCGGCGGCGGCCCCTCCTCACCGTGTCGGCGCAGGCCCCGGACGGCTCCGGTGGACACGCCGGACGGCGGTCGTCCCGGCGTCCTCGCCGCAGAGCCCGGCCTCGGCGACCGCCTCGGTGCCGCCCGCCCCGTCGAGGTCGAGGGCGCCGCACCCGCCCGGGCGCTCCCTCCGACCGCGCCACCGTGTCGTCGTGTCCGGATTCCGGGGCGGGCGAAAGGCCCCGAGGGGGTGCCGGAACCCCTCGCACGGCTTGCCCCGGTTCACGGCAGATCACCCGCAAAGTCGTAGGGGGTTTTCCCCATCAGTCCATTTCGATTCGGTCAACTCTTCCCTATCGCCCTTCCGTTGCATAAAGCTGTGCGATCGTCCGGGATCGCATTCCGGACGCCCGATGCTCCTTTACCTCCAAGGGATGCCGATGATCAACAGCCCCCAGCGCGAACCGAAGCCGGGCGCGAGACGTGCGGTGCGCATAGCCGTGGCCGCCGGCCTGGTCGCCGCGCTCTCCGCGGCAGGGCCGATACCCCTCGCCGTCGCGGCGGACACCGCTCCCGCGACGGCGGACCCGAGTGTGAAGTCCGCACACGACAAGCTCGGTTCGGACGACGCGGACCGCCTGGCCGAGGCCAAGGCGACCGGCGAGAAGTACGTCACCATGATGGTCGCGACCGCGCCCGGCCAGACCGAGAAGGTCGCCGAGCAGCTGGACGCGGTCGGCTCGGTGGGCCAGAGCTACGACAAGCTCGGCTACGTCCGGGCGACGGTCCCCACCCGCAAGGCCGACGCGGCGATCTCCGCCGCGACGAAGCTCTCCTCCGTGCACGGCATCGACCTGCGCCAGGAGATCCCGCTGGACGACCCGGCCGTCTCGACGAAGAAGTCGGCGTCCTCGGCGAGCACGTACGCCGGTCCCGACAAGCGGACCCCCGCGGAGAACCCGTACAACCCGTCCTTCGAGACGGGCGCCGTCGACTTCGTGAAGAAGAACCCGAAGGCGGACGGCCGCGGCATCACCATCGGCATCCTGGACTCCGGCATCGACCTGGGTCACCCCGCGCTGCAGAAGACCACCACCGGCGAGCGCAAGATCGTCGACTGGGTCACCGCCACCGACCCGATCGTCGACAGCGACCGCACCTGGCGCCCGATGACGACCTCCGTCTCCGGCCCCTCCTTCACCTACGGCGGCAAGTCCTGGAAGGCGCCCGCCGGGTCGTACCGGGTGAGCACCTTCGCGGAGTCGTACACCACCGGCGGTGACGCCGCGGGCGACGCCAACCGCGACGGCGACACGACCGACACGTGGGGCGTCCTGTACGACGCCGCCCAGGGCACGGTCCGCGTCGACCTGAACAACAACTTCGACTTCGGTGACGACACCCCGATGAAGCCGTACAAGGACGGCTACCAGATCGGGTACTTCGGCACCGACGACCCGTCGACCGACGTCGTGGAGCGCCAGCCGTTCGTCGTGCAGATCCGCAAGGACGTGCCGATGGACCCGTACGGCGGCGACTGGGTCGGCAAGAAGGTCGACTTCGTCAACATCGGCGTCATCGAGTCGGAGCACGGCACGCACGTCGCCGGCATCACCGCCGCGAACGGCCTGTTCGGCGGCAAGATGAACGGCGCGGCGCCCGGCGCCAAGCTGGTCGCCTCGCGCGCCTGCACCTGGACCGGCGGCTGCACCAACGTGGCGCTCACCGAGGGCATGATCGACCTCGTCGTCAACCGCGGCGTCGACATCGTCAACATGTCCATCGGCGGCCTCCCGGCGCTGAACGACGGCAACAACGCGCGCGCCGAGCTCTACACGCGCCTCATCGACACCTACGGCGTGCAGCTGGTGATCTCCGCGGGCAACTCCGGCCCCGGCGCGAACACCATCGGCGACCCGGGTCTGGCCGACAAGGTCATCTCGGTCGGCGCGACCATCTCCAAGGAGACCTGGGCCGCCAACTACGGCTCCGAGGTGAGGAGCCGGTACGCGATGATGCCGTTCTCCTCGCGCGGTCCGCGTGAGGACGGCGGCTTCACCCCGACGCTCTCCGCCCCGGGTGCCGCGATCAACACCACGCAGACCTGGCTGCCGGGCGGCCCGGTCGCCGAGGCGGGCTACGCGCTGCCGGCCGGCTACTCGATGCTCCAGGGCACCTCGATGGCGTCCCCGCAGGCCGCGGGTGCCTCCGCGCTGCTGCTGAGCGCCGCCGAGCAGAACGGCATCGCCCTCACCCCGGCGAAGCTGCGCACCGCGCTGACCTCGACCGCCGACCACATCAGGGGTGTGCAGGCGTACGAGGAGGGTGCCGGCCTCATCAACATCGTGGACGCCTGGAAGTCCATCAGGAAGGGCGCCACCGCCCACGAGTACACGGTCAAGGCGCCGGTCGACACCGCGATCGACCAGTTCCTGAAGACCCCGGGCTACGGCACCGGCATCTACGACCGCGAGGGCGGCCTCAAGGCCGGCCAGAAGAAGACGTACGACGTCACCCTCACCCGTACGTCCGGTGAGGACAGGGCGATCCGCCACGAGCTGCACCTGGAGAACAACGCCGGGGGCACCTTCGAGATCGTCGGTTCGGACGAGATCCGCCTCGGCCTGAACAAGCCGGTCACCGTCAGGATCTCCGCCGAGCCGTCCTCGGCCGGCATCAAGAGCGCGATCCTCGAGGTCGACGACCCGCGCACCGAGGGCACCGACAAGCTGGTCCTCAACACGGTCGTGGCCGCGGCGCCGCTGAAGTACACCTACGCCGCGTCCGGTTCGGTGCAGCGCAACAGCACCGCGTCCTACTTCGTGACCGTGCCCGAGGGCGCCAAGTCGCTGGAGGTCGCGATCGGCGGGCTGAAGGACAAGAGCCAGACCCGGTTCATCGCCATCCACCCCTACGGCGTCCCGTCGGACACCACGGGCACCCCGTACTGCTACAACAACTACCTCGACGGCAACGGCTGCAAGCCGGACGTGCGCGCGTACGCCGACCCGCAGCCCGGCGTCTGGGAGATCGAGGTCGAGGCGCGCCGCACCTCGCCGCTGCTCGACAACCCGTACAAGCTGGACGTCACCGTCCTCGGCGCGTCCTTCGACCCGGCGACCGTGACCATCCCCGAGGCCAAGGTCGGCACGCCGGCCACCGCCTCCTGGAAGGTGACGAACAAGTACGCCGCGATCGACGGCAAGCTGGCCGGCGGTCCGCTCGGCTCCTCGAAGTCGGCGCGTCCGTCGATCACCGAGGGCGACACGCAGACCACCACGGTCGACGTGCCCGAGGGCGCCGCGTCGCTGGACGTCTCCATCGGCAACGTCTCCGACGCGGCCGCCGACCTCGACCTGGCCGTCTACGACGCGGCCGGCAACCAGGTCGCCAGCTCCGCGGACGGCGACTCCGAGGAGGCCGTCTCCATCGCGAAGCCGGCCGCCGGCACGTACACCGTCGAGGTGGTCGGCTACGCGGTGCCGAGCGGGACGACGGCGTACGACTACCTGGACGTGTTCTTCTCCGCCTCCCTCGGCACCGTCGACGTGGACGAGTCGGCGCCGGTGAAGCTCGCCACGGGTGCCTCGGTCACCGTCGACGCCACGGTCACCGCGGCCGCGGAGGCGCCGGCCGGCCGTGAGTTCTTCGGCCAGGTGCAGCTGCTGAACGCGCGCGGCACCGCCGCGGGCGTGGCCAGCGTGAAGATCGAGAAGGTCACTCCGTAACCACGGGGCAGGGCCATCCGGGGCGGGCGTCCACCAGGGCGCCCGCCCCTTCGTCATCCGCAGGCCAGCTCGCGGGCCTCGGGCAGCGCGGCGGTGATCGCCGCCCGCTCCGGGGCGATGTCCCGCTCGCCGACGGCCCAGAAGTCCGGCTGCCGCGCGTCGCGCGGGACGCCGACGAGCACCGGGTCGCCGGCGCGGACGCCGGGGACGACGTTCTCGTCCACCACGAACACCTGTTCCTCGTCGGGCCTCTTCCCCGGCGCGTCCTCGTCCGGGTGGTAGGTGCGGGTCAGGCGCAGGGTGATCCGCACCGTCGTCGTCCCGGTGAGCCGTTCGACGGCCGTGGCCTCGGCCTCGGCCACCAGCCGGGAGCAGGCCAGGTAGCGGGGGCTGCCGAAGGCCGGGGCGGCGGCCTCGTCGGACTGCTTCTGCGCGGCCGAGCCGGCGTCCGCGCTCGCGCTCGCGCCGTCACCGTCGCCGGGCCCGCCGGCGACCAGCCATCCCAGGCCCGCCATCACCGAGGCGGCGGCGGTCACCGCCAGCCCGCCGAGAGCCAGGGAGAAGGCCCGGCGCCGGGGCCGGGAGGGTGAGTGCGCGGGCCGTACGGACCCCACGGGTTCGGGGGCCGCGGGGGGTGGTCCGGCGAGCGCGCGGCCGATGACGCCGAGCTGTTCGCGCAGCACCGCCAGGTCGGCCTCGGCGGCCCGGTGCTCGGCCAGGAAGGCGGCGTCCGCGCGGGCGCCGGGCGGCAGCGACTCGCCGGTGATCGCGGTCATCAGGGCGTCGGCCCCGTCGTGTTCGGCGGACACGTCACACCACCTCGTCCTCGTGCAGGCGGGCCCGCAGCGCGCGTACCGCCGTGTGCAGCCTGCTCTTGACCGTGCCCTCGGGGACGCCGAGCTCCTCGGCGATCCCGCGCACCGGCAGGTCGGCGAAGAAGCGCAGGACCACCACCTGGCGCAGGATGTCGGGCAGCTCGTCCAGGCCCCGCGCGACGGCGAGGGAGAGCAGGCTGGTCTCCTCGCCGGAGGGGTGCGCCACCGGCTGGCGCAGCGCGGCGAGCCGCTCTCCGAGGCGTTCCTGCCGCTTGCGGGCCCGGTGCCAGTCCATCGCCAGGTTGGAGGCGACGACCGCCGCCCACGCGGACACGTCACGCGGCGCCTCGTGGCCGCCGGCGGCCCGCTCCAGCAGCCGCAGACGGACCTGCTGCACCCCGTCCGGCAGGTCCGCCTGCGGCACCCCGCCCAGCGCGAGCACCGCCCGCACCCGGCGTTCCTGGGCCGCGTCCAGCGGGTCGTCCAGGACGTCCGCGTCCCGGACGGCACCGCCCCCCTGACCGCGGCGGGCCTTTCTGCGCAGCACAGCCACCCCTCCCCTCGCCCTGTGGTGCCTATGACGCCGGGAGGCACGGAAACGTTCGGTGCGGTCCCCCGTTTCCCCGGCACCGAACGGAGGCGTACGTCACACCTTCGCGTAGCGGTGGGGGCGGTGGGCAGGCGAGCTTGCGGCGCGGGGCCGCCACCGGGCCGGTTCTTCCAGCTCAGCACGGGCGTGAGCGGAACAACTTGAGCCGGGCGGCACCGTCGCGGCGTCCCATCCTGTGGGCATCGCGGGCAAAGAATTGGACAGGTCGCCCGAGGTCGGACGCATGATGGAAAGGCCTCGGCCATGCAGCAGAGACAGTCAAGCCACTCAGAAGGAGTCGCCGTGAGGGTCGGAATCGTCGGAGCCACCGGTCAGGTCGGCACGGTCATGCGCAGCATCCTCAAGGAGCGCGACTTCCCGGTCACCGAGCTGCGCCTGTTCGCCTCGGCCCGCTCGGCGGGGACGGTCCTGGACGGCGTGACGGTGGAGGACGCGGCGACGGCCGACTACTCGGGCCTGGACATCGTGCTGTTCTCGGCGGGCGGCTCGACCTCGAAGGCGCTGGCCCCGAAGGTCGCCTCCCAGGGCGCCGTGGTGATCGACAACTCCTCCGCGTGGCGCCGTGACCCCGAGGTCCCGCTGGTCGTCTCCGAGGTGAACCCGCACGCGATCGCGGACCGCCCCAAGGGCATCATCGCCAACCCGAACTGCACCACGATGGCCGCGATGCCGGTGCTGCGGCCGCTGCACGCCGAGGCGGGCCTTCAGGCGCTGGTGGTCGCCACCTACCAGGCGGTGTCCGGTTCGGGCCTCGCCGGTGTCGACGAGCTGTTCGAGCAGGTCAAGAAGGTCGGTGACGACGCGCCGAAGCTGACCCACGACGGCTCGGCGGCGGAGTTCCCCGCCCCGAACAAGTACGTGGCGCCGATCGCGTACAACGTGCTGCCGCTGGCCGGTTCGATCGTGGACGACGGGCTCAACGAGACCGACGAGGAGCAGAAGCTCCGCCACGAGTCCCGCAAGATCCTGGAGATCCCCGAGCTCAAGGTCTCCGGCACCTGTGTGCGCGTCCCGGTCTTCTCCGGCCACTCCCTGCAGGTCAACGCCCGCTTCGCCCGCCCGATCAGCGTGGAGCGCGCCAAGGAGCTGCTGGCGGGCGCGCCCGGCGTGGCCCTCACCGACGTCCCCACCCCGCTGCAGGCGGCGGGCCAGGACCCGTCGTACGTCGGCCGGATCCGTCAGGACGAGACGGTCGAGCACGGTCTCGCCCTGTTCCTGTCCAACGACAACCTGCGCAAGGGCGCCGCGCTGAACGCGGTGCAGATCGCGGAGCTGGTCGCGGCCGAGCTGAAGGCCTGACCGCCGCACCGACGCGGAGAAGGGGCGCCCACCCGAGCCGGTGGGCGCCCCTTCGTCGTCGGCGGGAGCCGTTGCTCCCCGCTCGGTCTACTCCTGCTCGGCCGCCGCGTCCGCGGCCTGGGCCCGCAGCGCCCGCTCCACGCCGGAGCGGGACTCCGAGACCAGCCGGCGCAGGGCCGCGTTGGGCTCGGCCTCCGCCAGCCACGCGTCGGTCCGGCGCAGGGTCTCCTCGGAGACCTGGAGCGCCGGGTACAGGCCGATGGCGATCTGCTGGGCGATCTCGTGCGAACGGGACTCCCAGATGTCCTTGACGACCTCGAAGTACCGCTCCGTGTACGGGGCGAGCAGCTCGCGCTGGTCGGTCTGGACGAAGCCCGCGATCACCGACTCCTGGACGGCGTTCGGGAGCTTGTCGGACTCGATGACCGACGCCCACGCCTCGGCCTTGGCCTCGGCGCTCGGACGGGCGGCACGGGCGGTCGCGGCGTGGCGCTCACCGGCGGCCGTCCGGTCCCGCTCGTACTCGGCGGCGATCTCCGACTCGTCGAAGCGGCCCACGGCGGCCAGGCGCTGCACGAACGCCCAGCGCAGCTCCGTGTCGACGGCCAGGCCCTCGACGGACTGGGAGCCGTCCAGCAGGGCCTCCAGCAGGTCCAGCTGCTCCGGCGTGCGGGCGGTGGCCGCGAACGCGCGTGCCCACGCCAGCTGGTGGTCGCCGCCCGGCTCGGCCGCGCGCAGATGGGCCAGCGTGGCGTCCGTCCAGCGGTTGAGCAGCGCCTCGCGGGCGGCAGGGGCGGCGTACAGGTCGATCGCCAGCTTCACCTGGCGCTGCAGCGACTGCACGACACCGATGTCGGACTCCTTGCCGACGCCCGACAGGACGAGGGAGAGGTAGTCGCGGGTGGCGAGCTCGCCGTCGCGGGCCATGTCCCAGGCGGAGGCCCAGCACAGGGCGCGGGCGAGCGAGGATTCGAAGTCGCCGAGGTGCTCGGTCACGAAGGCGAGGGACTGCGCGTCCAGGCGGACCTTGGCGTACGACAGGTCGTCGTCGTTGAGCAGGACGACCTGCGGGCGCGGCTTTCCGATGAGCTGCGGCACGGCGGTCAGCTCGCCGTCGACGTCCAGTTCGATGCGCTCGTCGCGGCGCACCTTCCCGGACGCCTCGTCGAGGTTGTAGAAGCCGACCGCGATGCGGTGCGGGCGCAGCGTCGGCTCGCCCTTGGCGCCCGGGGGCAGCGGCGGCGC
The DNA here is from genome assembly GCF_042792555.1 of Streptomyces sp. NPDC056628. Lineage (NCBI taxonomy): Bacteria > Bacillati > Actinomycetota > Actinomycetes > Kitasatosporales > Streptomycetaceae > Streptomyces > Streptomyces sp. NPDC056628. The sequence continues at coordinate 414,198 of NZ_JBHTWG010000001.1, read as the reverse complement.
CTCCTGGCGGATCGCGAAGGACGTGATCACACCGTTGTCGTCGGTCTCGAACTCGGGGCGCAGGATGTTGATGCCGGCTGTCTCCAGCCATGCCTTCGACCAGGTCTTCAGGTCGCGGCCGGAGGTCTCCTCCAGGGCGCCGAGCAGGTCGGAGAGGCGGGTGTTGCCGAAGGCGTGCCGCTTGAAGTACGTCTGCACGCCCCGGAAGAACTCGTCCTGCCCGACGTAGGCGACGAGCTGCTTGAGGACGGAGGCGCCCTTGGCGTAGGTGATGCCGTCGAAGTTGACGAGGACGTCGTCCAGGTCGCGGATCTCCGCCATGATCGGGTGGGTGGAGGGCAGCTGGTCCTGCCGGTACGCCCAGGTCTTCATCTGGTTGGCGAACGTCGTCCACGCGTCCGGCCAGCGGGTGCCGGGGGCGTGCGCCTGGCAGGCGACGGAGGTGTAGGTGGCGAACGACTCGTTCAGCCACAGGTCGTTCCACCACTCCATGGTGACCAGGTCGCCGAACCACATGTGGGCCAGCTCGTGCAGGATGGTCTCGGCGCGGCCCTGGTACGCCGCGTCGGTCACCTTGGAGCGGAAGACGTACTGGTCGCGGATGGTCACCGCGCCCGCGTTCTCCATGGCGCCCGCGTTGAACTCCGGGACGAAGAGCTGGTCGTACTTCTCGAACGGGTAGGCGTAGTCGAACTTCTCCTGGAACCAGTCAAAGCCCTGCCGGGTGACCTCGAAGATGGCGTCCGAGTCGAGGTACTCCGCGAGGGAGGGGCGGCAGTAGATGCCGAGCGGCACGGACTGGCCGTCCTTCTCGTACACGCTGTGCACGGAGTGGTACGGGCCGGCGATGAGTGCGGTGACGTACGTCGAGAGCCGCGGCGTCGGCGCGAAGGTCCAGACGTTGTCCTGCGGCTCGGGTGTCGGCGAGTTGGAGACGACCGTCCAGCCCTCGGGCGCCTTCACGGTGAACTGGAAGGTGGCCTTCAGGTCGGGCTGCTCGAACGACGCGTACACGCGCCGGGCGTCGGGCACCTCGAACTGGGTGTACAGGTACGCCTGCTGGTCGACGGGGTCGACGAAGCGGTGCAGGCCCTCGCCGGTGTTGGTGTACGCGCAGTCGGCGACGACACGCAGGACGTTGCGTCCCTGGAGCAGGCCCGGCAGGGTGATGCGGGAGTCCTGGAAGACCTCGCCCGGGTCGAGCTGGTCTCCGTTCAGGGTCACCTCGTGGACGGTCGGTGCCACGAGGTCGATGAAGGAGTCGGCGCCGTTCTCCGCGACATCGAAGCGCACCGTCGTGACGGACCGGTACGTGCCTCCCCCACTCTGCGCGCCGGAGAGGTCGAGATCGATCTCGTACGAGTCAACGGTCAGCAGCTTCGCCCGCTGCTGGGCCTCTTCGCGGGTCAGGTTTGTGCCAGGCACGCGGTCATCTCCTCGATATGTGTGGGTTCGGTCATCCTTCCATGGGACCTGACCGGAGCGCGATGTCCGAGCGGGGTGCCGCTGTACGAGGTGCGCAGGGGCTGAGCGGGCCGGCGCGCTCAGCCCGGGTGGGCCCCGGAGCGCCGCGGCAGGGTGGTCAACACTTGTTGGCCCATGCACGTTGGCCTACGGTTGTTGATATGGACCAGAGCACGTCCCGGCCCCCTCGCCGCTCCGACGCGACCCGCACGGCGATCCTCGAGGCGGCCCGCGAGCGCTTCGCCGCCGACGGCTACGACCGCGCCACCATCCGCGCCATCGCCCGCGACGCGAACATCGACCCGTCGATGGTGATGCGCTACTACGGCAACAAGGAGGGCCTGTTCGCGGCGGCTGTGGCGATCGACCTGGAGCTGCCGGACCCGGCGTCCGTCAGCCGCGACACGGCCGGACAGGCGCTGGTGACCCACTTCCTGACGATGTGGGAGAAGAACGAGGTGCTCACGGCCCTGCTGCGGGTCGGCGCGACCAACGAGGCCGGGGCCGAGCGCATGCGGGGCATCTTCGCGGACCAGCTGCTGCCGCTGGCTCTGCGGGTGTGCCCCGATCCGGAGCAGGCCCCGGCACGGGCCGCGCTGGCGTCCTCACAGCTGCTGGGCCTCGCGCTCACCCGGTATGTGCTGCGCTTCCCGCCCGCGGTGGCGCTGTCCCCCGAGGAGATCGTGGCGTGGCTGGCGCCGGCGGTGCAGCGGTATCTGACCGCGCCGCACCCGGCGTGAGCGCGACCGGCGGCGCACGCGTGAGGGCGCCGGCCCCGGCCGGTGCACGCCCTCGCGCACCCGGAACGGGCCCGGCGCCCTCGACAGCGCGCGGCGGACTCGGAAGAGCTCGCGTCAGGCCGTCGCGTCGGCCTCGGTGGTGATGTTGGAGCTGGTCGGGTCCTTCTTCTTGTGCGACTTGTCCAGCACCATGACCAGGCCCGCGATGACCGCGAAGATCGCGATCGGGGCGATCACGTACAGGGCCAGCGTCTCGATGACGCTCAGGCCCTGACCGGGGTCGTCGCCGTCGTCACGCGTGAGCGCGAGGGCGGGGGACGACATCAGCAGCATCATCAGCGTCGTACCGGAGGCCAGGGCGCCGGCGCGCAGGGCGTTCTTGTTGTCCACGGGCCCAAAAGTACCGAACGCCGCCGGGGCGCGCGCGTCCGGGGGTGCGTCAGGGGCGGCCGGCGTCGTGCGGCGGACCGGACCGGGTCGTGTCCTCGCGGAGCACCTCCAGCAGCGCGCGGACCCGGGGCGAGGCCGTCAGCTCCTCCAGGGTGACCGGCCGGCCGGCCGCGTCGGCGACGGGCAGGCGCCAGTTGGGGTACTCGTCCCAGGTCCCCGGCAGGTTCTGCGGGCGGCGGTCGCCCACGCCGTCCGGCAGCCAGACGCCGACCATCCGCGCCGGGGTGCGCAGCAGGAAGCGGTGCACGGCGCGGATGCCGGCCTCCTCACCGTCCTCATCCCCCTCGCCGTCCGTCAGCCCGAGCCGGGACAGCAGTGCCAGCCACTCGGCGGCGTCGGCCGCCGCCTCCGCGCGCTCCTCCTCCAGCGGGCGGGTCGACAGGCCGAGCCGGTCGCGCAGTTCGACGTGCTCGCCGGTGAGGCGGGCCGCGGTGGGCGGCAGGTCGTGGGTGGTGGCGGTGGCCAGGCAGTCGGCGCGCCAGGACCCGGGCGGCAGCGGGCGGCCGTCGCCCTCCCAGTCCCGCTCGAACCACAGCACGGAGGTGCCGAGCACCCCGCGCGCCCGCAGCCGCTCCCGTACGCCGGGTTCCACCGTGCCGAGATCCTCGCCGATCACCACGGCTCCGGCGCGGGACGCCTCCAGCACCAGGACGGCGAGCATGGCCTCGGCGTCGTAGCGGACGTACGTCCCCTCGGTCGGCGGCTCTCCCTCGGGCACCCACCACAGCCGGAACAGCCCCATGACGTGGTCGATGCGCAGGGCGCCCGCGTAGCCGAACAGGCCGCGCAGCAGCATCCGGTAGGGCTCGTAGCCCGACTCGGCCAGCCGGTCCGGGCGCCAGGGCGGCAGCCCCCAGTCCTGGCCGCGCGCGTTGAAGGCGTCCGGGGGCGCTCCGACCGACATCCCGGCGGCGAAGTACTCCTGCTGGGCCCAGGCGTCCGCGCCGTCCGGGTGCACCCCGACGGCCAGGTCGTGGACGACGCCGACGGCCATCCCCGCCTCCCGCGCGGTCCGCTGGGCGGCGGTCAGCTGGGTGTCGGTGAGCCAGGCGAGCCGGCGGTGGAAGTCGACGCGGACGGCCAGTTCGCGCCGGGCGCGGGCGGTCTCGGCGGACCTGGGGTCGCGCAGGCCGGACGGCCAGCGCCGCCAGCGCGTGCCGTGCGCCTCGGCCAGCGCGCACCAGGTGGCGTGGTCCTCCAGCGCCTGCCCCTCGCGGGCGAGGAAGGCGGCGTACGCGTCCTGCCGGCCGGGGTCGAGCGGCACCTGCAGGACCAGTTCCAGCGCCTCGCGCTTGGCCTCCCAGACCGCGTCCCGGTCGATCAGCGCGCCCTTCTCCAGCACCCCCTCGCGCAGCCGGGCGGCCCGTTCCAGCAGGGCGTCCACCCGGGCCCGGTCCTCGACCCGGGCGAACTCGGGGACGTCCTCGACGCGCAGATGGACCGGGTCGGGGAAGCGCCGGGAGGAGGGCCGGTAGGGGGACGGGTCGGTGGGCGGTCCCGGCACGGCCGCGTGCAGCGGGTTGACCTGGACGAAGCCGGCGCCAAGCGAGCGTCCGGCCCAGTCGGCGAGGGCGGCGAGGTCGCCGAGGTCGCCCATGCCCCAGGAGCGGCGGGACAGCAGGGAGTAGAGCTGGACGAGGAGTCCGTACGTTCGTCCGGGGGGTGCGGGCAGCCGGGGCGGGGCGACGACGAGGTGACTGTGGGCGGTGCGGCCGTCCGGCGCGGCCGCGGTCAGCCGGTGCACGCCGGGCGGGAGCCGGGCGGTGTCGCCGTGGGTCTCGCCCTGTTCGGTGGTGACGGTCAGCCGGGTGCCGGGCGGCAGCGCGTCGAGGGCGCGCGGTGCGGTGCCGCTCCAGCAGACCACCGTCGGGGGCAGCAGGCGCTCACGCAGGGCGCGTTCGCGGGCGTGGAGGGCCGCGGCGACGGCGGCGGGGGTGCTCGTGTCGACGCCGAGGGCAGTCAGCGTACGGGTGAGGGCGGTGGCGGGGGCCGCGACGGTGAGGTCGGGGGACGGTCGGTAGGAGGGGGCGACGCCGTGCAGTTCGGCGAGCCGGGACAGATCGTCGGAGGGCGGGTCCTGAGGCTGTCCGGACCCTTCGGCGGGGATGTCGGCCGACCGCGTCTGTGTCATCTACGGCCTCGGGGCGCTCATGTCCATGTCCATACCGGTGTCCATACCCGGATCGACCTCCATGTCCCAGTAGGCGGCCTCACTCGTCAGCGGCACCGCGTCGGCGAGCGGCGGCTCGCTGGTGAGGGGTTCGGCGTCGGGGAGCGGGGGTTCGCTGGTGAGGGGGGTCGCGGCGCAGGCGCCCTCGGCGCTGAAGACACAGGCGTGCGTCTCGGGCGCGAAGGGCGCCTCAGGTTTGGACAGGGCCGGTGCGGTGGGCACGGGGCCTCCTGGGGTCTCGGTACGACGGCGGGTCACCGCAGCCCTACCCAGCGGGCGCGGCGGCAGACGTACTCAGCGGAACAACGTGGCCTGGGTCACACCCCGTTCCGTCGCCCCACCGCGAACCGCCGCCGCCAGGGCCGTCGATAGACGGGGTGTGAGACTGTTCCGCCCCATGGGGGGCCATCGGGAGAAGGACGAGGGGGACGGGGCCCTCCTGCGTGCCGTCGCGGCCGGGGACCCGGCGGCGTTGGCCGCCCTGTACGACCGGCACGCGGGTTGGCTGCACGCCCGCCTCACCCGGCGCTGCGCGGACCCCGAGGTGGTGCGCGAGGTGCTCCAGGACACCTTCGTCACCGTGTGGCGGTCGGCCGGGGCGCACCGGGGCGAGGAGGCGGGCGGCTGGCTGTGGACGATCGCGGCACGCCGGCTGATCGACGCGCGCCGGGCGCAGGAGCGGGCCGGGCGGCTGGAGACCACGCCGCTCGACACGGCCCCGGCCGGCACCGGACCGGCCCCGTCAGCGCCCTCCGCGGAGGAGAGGGTGCTGACGGGGCTGGAGTACGGCGACGTCGGCACCGCCCTGACCCGGATCTCCCCGGAGCTGCGGGAGGTGCTGCGCGCCACGGTGGTGGACGGGCTGACCACCCGTGAGACCGCCCGGCTGCTCGGCATCCCCGAGGGCACCGTCAAGTCCCGGGGGACCCGCGCCCGCGCCGAACTGCGCGCCGCGCTCGCCCAGTTGACCCCGTCCCCGATGGGAGGCCCGGCATGACCGGCTGGCACGCACCCGACCACCTGATCGCGGGCTACGCCGACGGCTCCCTGCCCGACGCCGACGCCTGGTCCCTGGAGAAGCACCTGGAGTCCTGCGCCTCCTGCGCGGGCCGGGTGTCCGGGGCGGTCCGGGCCACGCAGGCGGGGCCGGTGCTGGCGGAGGTGCGGGACACCGTCCTGGAGGCCGCGAGGCCGGCACCGGTGAAGGCGCCGCTGCGCACCCCCCGTCTCCTCTGGGCCACCGCCCCCGCCGTGCGCGGTGCCTGGCTGCCCGCCGTCCTGCTCGTGGCGTTCGGCGCGGTGGTGCTCGCCCACGTCGCCGACTTCACGGGGGCCCGCCCCCTACTGCTGGCCGTCGCGCCGGTGGTGCCGGTCGCCGGGGTGGCCCTGTCGTACGGCCGCCACGCCGACCCGCTGCACGAGCTGGCCGCGTCCACCCCGTCGGCGGGGCTGCGGCTGGCGCTGGTGCGCACCGCGGTGGTCCTGGCGGTGAGCCTGCCGCTGCTGACCCTCACCGGTGTCGTCCTGCCGTCCTCGGGCGCGCCGGGAGCCGCCGCCTGGCTGCTGCCCGGACTCACGCTGACGCTGGCCGCGCTCGCCCTCGGCGGCTGGCTGGGGCTGCGCACGGCGACCGCGGTGACCGGGGGCGGCTGGCTGTGCGCCGTCCTGGCACCGGTGCTGGCGACCCCCGACGGCGCGGTCTCCCGGCATCTGTCGGACCAGCTCTCCCTCTATGTCGGCGGCGCCGCCGCGCAGGGCGGCTGGGCGGCGGCCGCGGCGTCGTGCGCGGCCCTGCTGGCGGCCCGGCGCACGGCGTACGACCGCCTCGAACGGCACTGAACACCGCCTCGAACGCCACTGAACCACGTCATCTCTAGGCTCTGGAGCCTCCTTGACCACCATTCAGGTGGCCGGACTGCATGTCCGGCACCGCAAGACCGTCGCCCTCGACTCCCTCGACCTCTCCTTCGGCCGGGGCGTGCACGGGCTGCTCGGCCCGAACGGCGCGGGCAAGACCTCGCTGATCCGCGTGCTCGCCACGGTCGCCGCCCCGACCGGCGGCCGGGTGCGCATGCTCGGCGAGGACGTCGCCGACCCGCGCGGACGCACCGAGGTCCGCCGCAGGCTCGGCTATCTGCCGCAGGAGTTCGGCCACTACCCGGGCTTCACCGTGCGCGAGTTCGTCGCCTACATGGCCTGGCTGAAGGACATGCCGGCCGCGGACACCCCGGCCGCCGTGGAGCGTGCCGTGGCCCGGGTGGGGCTGGCCGACCGGATCGACGCGAGGATCCGGACGCTGTCCGGCGGCATGGTCCGCCGCGTCGGCATCGCCCAGGCCATCGTCAACGACCCGGCGGTACTGCTGCTGGACGAGCCGACGGCGGGCCTGGACCCGGAGCAGCGCGTGGAGTTCCGCGAGCTGCTGCGCGAACTCGGCGCCGACGCCACGGTCCTGGTCTCCACGCACCTGGTGGAGGACGTGGCCGCGGCCTGCACGGAGGTCACGCTCATCGCCGGGGGCCGGCTCGCCTACCGCGGCACCCCCGAGGCGCTGACCGCCCTCGGCGCCGTCGCGGACGGTGTCGGCGACCACCCCATCGAGCGCGGCTACACGGCGGCCCTGCGCGCCCACCGGGAGGTGGCGGCCCGATGACGCTGCTCATGGAGAGGAAGCCCCCGGCGGCCGCAGGGGCCGCTCCCCTGCGACCGGAGTTCCGGCGCGGGTTCGCCCCGCTCGCCGGTGCCGCCGTGCTGCTCACGCTGGTCGTCGCCCTCGCCGTACCGGCCGAGAGCTGGCAGGGCGGGTGGGCCGAGACCCGGGACCGTACGCACACGGCCGCGGTCCTGCTCGGCATCCCGCTGGCGCTGGCCGCGGGCTGCTGGCAGGGCGGGCGGGAGCGCCGGCGCGGTACCGGCGATCTGCTGGAGACCGCCGTACGCGGTGCGCTGCCCCGCTTCCTCGCGTCGGCGGTGCCGGTCGCCCTCTGGGTGGCCGTGGGGCACCTCGTCGCCGCCGGGTGCGCGCTGCTGGCCACCTGGTACTGCGCCACCGGGGACAGCCCGTACCTGGTCGTCCCCCTCACCGACTCGCTCCTCGTCGGCATGGCGGCGCTCGCGGGCCAGGTGGTGGGCCGGGCCGTGCCCTGGCGGCTGGCGGCCCCGGTGCTGGCGACGGCCGGGTACGCCGTGCTCGGCTTCCTCTCCTACGACCACGGCAACGCCCTGTCCGGTCTGTCCCCGCTGATCGACACCTCCGACCACCGGATGCCGGTGTGGTGGCAGCCGTGGGTGTCGGTGGTGTGGGTGGGCGGGCTCGCCGCCGCCGCGGTGCTGGCCCTCACCGCCCGCCGCCCGGTCACGGCCCTGGTGCCGCTGGCCTGCGCGACGGCCGCCGCGGTGGCCCTGGTCCAGGCCGGCGGACTGACCCGCCCCAACCCGGTCGCCCAGCGCCAGGTCTGCGACACCTCCACGACCCCGCAGGTGTGTGTGAACACGCGGTACGAGAAGCTGCTGCCGCAGATCACCGAGGCCCTGTCCGGTCTGACGGGCCGGCTGGAGGGCGTGGACAACGTCCCCGTCCGCTTCGAGGACCGCGTGGGCCGCTCGCGCGCCGACGAGGCCGAGCTCCCGATGGTCACCCCGCTCGGCTGGTCGGTCGTCCGCGGGAAGCTCACCGAGCCCGAGCGGTACGCGTGGGAGGCGGGGATGGCTCTCGTCGGCCGCGAGGAATGCGACCACACGGACCCCGTCGTCGCCCGCGCGGACGCCGCCGTGGAGCACTACCTGGCCCCGAGCCCCACGGAGAAGCTCTTCGACGACCTGGACGCCCGGGGCTCCGCGACCGACCGCGCCGAGCTGAAGGCCCGGCAGCAGGCCCGGGCCCGGCTGCTGGGGATGGCGGAGGACGAGCGCCGGGCGTGGCTCTCGGAGTACTTCGCGACGGCGAAGAACTGCGACCGGAACGGAGTGCCGACGCTGTGACCAGCACCGGAATCGTCCTGTACGCCCGCTCCCGGGCCCTTGCGCAGACGGTCGCCGCGCTCGCCGCGACCGCTGTGCTGGCGGTCTGGGCGGCCCACTCCCTGGACTCCTACCTCGACCCGGAGCGCAGGGTCCCGGTGGTGGCCCTGGGCCCGCTGGTGGCCGCGGCGGCCATCGGCACCAGTCTGCACTCCGCCTCCGAGGAGCTGGACCGCACGGCGGTGCGCCCCTGGTGGCGCCGCCGGCTGACCCATCTGCTGTGCCTGACGGCACTGGCCGCCGCGCTGCTCCCCCTGGCGGTCCTGTCCAGCGCGCAGACCTTCGGCCCGCCCGCCATGGTCCGCAACGTCCTGGGCTGCACCGGCCTGACGGCGGGCGCGGCGGTGGTCCTGGGCGCGCGGCTGAGCTGGCTGCCGGTGTTCGGCTACGTCAGCGCGATGTACATGGGTGTCTCGGGCCTGCGGGGCATCTCACTGCCCGCCTGGGCATGGCTTTTGGAGCCGGGTACCGGCGGCGCCGCGTGGGCGACGGCCGCGGCGCTGTTCGTCGTCGGGGGCGGCTCGTACGCGGTGAAGGGGGCGCGCGGAACTCCCTGAGGAGGGAGCCGCGCCCCCGTGCGCCCGGCATACGCGAAGGCCCGGAACCTCAGGCAGAAATGCCGTCGATCCGGGCCAAGGCGTCATCCGCCCCATACGGTTGCAAGTACGGCAACCAACGCGGGTCACGATGCCCGGTGCCGATGATGCGCCAGGCCAGACCGGTCGGCGGAGCCGGTTTGTGGCGCAGCCGCCAGCCGATCTCGAACAGGTGGCGGTCGGCTTTCACGTGGTTGCAGCGGCGGCAGGACGCCACCACGTTGTCCCAGACGTGCTTGCCCCCGCGGCTGCGCGGGATGACGTGGTCGACGCTGGTTGCGACGCCACCGCAGTACATGCACCGGCCCCCGTCGCGCGCGAAGAGCGCCCTGCGGGTGAGAGGAACGGGCCCCCGGTAGGGGACGCGCACGAATCGCTTGAGCCGGACCACGCTGGGTGCGGGGACGGTGACGGTTGCGCTGTGCAGATAGGCGCCGGACTCCTCGAGGCATACTGCCTTGTTCTCGAGGACGAGGACGAGCGCGCGGCGGAGCGGTACGACGCCGAGCGGCTCGTACGACGCGTTGAGGACCAGGACATGCGGCACGGATGCCTCCTTGGGCGTCGGCGGCGCGTGGCTCGCGCCGGGACGATCTGTAGTCAGTTTCCCCTCATGCCTGGTGATGGCGCCACCATGTCCCGGTAACGGCCTGGGAGTGTTTTCGACCACATCCGATGCCTCCCCAGAGTGACGAACGGTTCATCCCACCAGTTCATCCCCACGTGAGCGCCGCCCCTCCCCCGAACATGGGGACGATGTGCACCCGATGCCCCGATAGTGTGGTGGGCCTGCCCCGCCGGTGACCTTTTCGTGACCTTGGCCGACCTTGACCACCTGCCGGCGGGGCGGGCCGCTGCACTGGAGGTACCCGCTGTGTCCCTGCCCGCCTTCCTGCCGGCCGCCGACGTGACGCCGTCGCCGGTCCCCTCGGAAACGACGACCCCGGCGGTCCCCTCGATCCGGGACGCCCACGAGAGCGCGGCCGAGGCCGCCAGCTGGGTCGAGCAGAACTGGTCGACCTGGCTGGCGATCGGTCTGCGGGTCCTGCTGATCCTGGTGATCGCGGCGGTGCTCAGAGTGGCCGTCCGCCGCGCGATCACCAAGCTCATCGACCGGATGGGCCGCACCGGGCAGACGGTGGACGGCACGGCACTGGGCGGTCTGCTGGTCAACGTCGAGCGCCGCCGGCAGCGCTCGCAGGCGATCGGCTCGGTGCTGCGCTCGGTGGCCAGCTTCCTGATCATGGGCACGGCCGCCCTGATGGTCCTGGGCACCTTCGAGATCAACCTGGCCCCGCTGCTGGCGTCCGCCGGTGTCGCGGGCGTGGCGATCGGTTTCGGCGCCCGCAACCTGGTCACCGACTTCCTGTCCGGCGTCTTCATGATCCTGGAGGACCAGTACGGCGTGGGCGACACGATCGACGCGGGCGTCGCCTCCGGTGAGGTCATCGAGGTCGGGCTGCGCGTGACGAAGCTGCGCGGTGAGGGCGGCGAGATCTGGTACGTCCGCAACGGCGAGGTCAAGCGCATCGGCAACCTGTCGCAGGGCTGGTCGATGGCCGGGGTCGACGTCACGGTCCGCGCCGAGGAGGACCTCGACAAGATCAAGGCCACCCTCGACGAGGTCGCCGAGAAGATGACGAAGGAGGAGCCGTGGAACGAGCTCCTCTGGGGGCCGATCGAGGTGCTGGGCCTGGACAGCCTCCTGCTGGACTCGATGGTGGTGCGGCTGTCCGCGAAGACCATGCCGGGCAAGTCACTGACGGTGGAGCGCGAGCTGCGCTGGCGGGTCAAGCGCGCCTTCGACGCCGCCGACATCCCGATCATCGGCCGGCCGGCGGCGGCCCCGGACGGGGCGCCCGCCGACGACGCCACCGCCGCGGTGGCGGCTCCCTCCGCCTACGCCAACGCCGCCTCGCCGCAGTCCCAGGCGGCCACGCCGCTCACGCCGCCCAACGTGACGAAGTAGCGTCTCGCGGACCGGGGCGCGTCCCCCGGGCCGGCCGCGGCGGGCGTCCCGGCGCGGTGGCTGCGCGGATGCCGGCCGATTCCCGGCGTGCGGGCCGACGCGTACCGCCCGGCCCGGCAGGACGTCGAGACGTCGAGTCGGCGCTGACCCCGTGAGCTGGAGGTGCTCGAGGCTCGGCCTGCGCGACCGGGTGCGGGCCGTCGCCTCGTCCACCGGGCCGGTGCCCGGCCCGCCCTGACCCGCCGGTTCGCCCCGGCGGCGCGGACTGGCTTGGATGCCGGGGGCGGCGGACGGTGGGCAGGGGCGGTGGAGGCGGTGGGCGAGCGGTCCCTGGGGCGGCGCTTCGGCTGACTGTGGGCCGCGTACGCGGTGAGCACGTTCGGCACGCGGCTCGCCTTCGCCGTGCCGTGCCTGGGCGGTCTGCTGGGTTCCCGGCTGTCCCGGCGGCTGGTCGCCCGGCACGGGCAGCGCCGGGTGCTGCTGGTGGCCGGCACGCTGCGGGCCTGCTGGTCGGTCGGGCTGGCCTTCGTGGGGCCGGGCACGGCGGGCCTGGTGCTGGTGATGGCCGTGGAGTTCGGCCTGATCACCTGCTCCGCGGTGTTCACCCCGGTGCTCGCCACCCGGCGCCTGGAGGGGACCCCGCCGGACCGGGTGACCCGCAGCCTGACGGCGTGGTCGATCACGAGCAGGACGGTGACGGCCGCGATGACCGCGCTGTGGGGCGTGCTGGCGATGCTGACGGGCCCCCGGGCCGCGATCGCGCTGGCCGGTGTCCTGCTGCTGGCGACGCCGCTGCTGCTGCCCTGGCGCGAGCGGAGGCGGGCGCCGCGTCCCGGTGCTCCGGCCCCCGGCGCGCCGCGGCCCGACCTCCCCAGGTGACGAGCGGGTTTCACCGGACGGAATCCCTTGACTCCGCCTTCCCCACCGGCCTAGTTTCCTCCGCAGGGAATAGGAAACTTTCCTAACAGTGATCACGCGGGCGTCCGGGATGGACGCCGCCCGACGATCACTGGGAAGCTGGGCAGCCGAGAGGCAGGTGTCGCATCCCATGGCAGGAACCGCCGGTACGCCGGGCACCCCGCGCGTCCTGCGCGCCATGAACGACCGCGCCGCCCTGGACCTCCTCCTGGAGCACGGGCCGCTGTCGCGCACGCGGATCGGCAAGCTCACCGGCCTCTCCAAGCCGACCGCCTCCCAGCTGCTGGCCCGCCTGGAGGCCGCCGGCCTGGTCCTGGCCACCGGCACCACGGAAGGACGGCCCGGCCCCAACGCCCAGCTGTACGAGGTGAACCCGAGGGCCGCGTACGCCGCCGGCCTCGACGTCACCCCGGAGCGGGTCCTGGCCGCCGTGGCCGACATCACCGGCCGCACCGTCGGGACGTACGAACTGCCCACCCCCGGCAGGCGTCCGTCCCAGCCGGTCGTGCGGCAGGTCACCGACGCCCTCGACGGGGCGGTGAAGGCGGCGGGCCTGACCCGGGCCGACGTCCACCGGCTCGTCATCGGCACCCCCGGCGCCTTCGACCCCAACACGGGCCGCCTGCGCTACGCCTCCCATCTGCCCGGCTGGCACTCCCCCGCGCTGCTCGACGAACTCGCCGCGGCGCTGCCGATGCCGGTCGAGTACGAGAACGACGTCAACCTCGCGGCGGTGGCCGAGCAGCGGCTCGGCGCGGCCCGCGGCCACGAGGACTTCGTGCTGCTGTGGAACGAGGGAGGTCTCGGCGCCGCCCTGGTCCTCGGCGGCCGGCTGCACCGCGGCTGGACCGGCGGCGCGGGCGAGGTCGGCTTCCTGCCCGTGCCGGGCGCCCCCCTCGTCCGTCAGGTGACCAAGGCCAACAGCGGCGGCTACCAGGAGCTGGCCGGTTCCCAGGCCGTCCCCCGCCTCGCCCGTGAGCTCGGCGTCCCGGACATCCCGTCGGGGCCGTACGCGGAGGTGGCCGCCGCCCTCGTCGAGCGGGCCGCCGCCCTGGACGACGACCCCCACCGGCGGCTCCTGGAGACCTACGCGACCCGGCTGGCCACCGGTCTGGCCTCCCTGGTCTCCGTCCTCGACCCGGAACTCGTCGTCCTCAGCGGCGCCTCGCTGACCGCGGGCGGGGACACCCTGCGCACCCTCGTCCAGGACGAGCTGGAGGAACTGGCCGCGGCCCGGCCCCGGCTCGTCGTCGGCGACGTCCGTGAACACCCCGTGCTGCGCGGCGCGCTGGAGAGCGCCCTCGCCGCCACCCGCGACGAGGTCTTCGACACCTCGCGCTGACCCGCACCCCGCCCCCGCACCACCCACACCCACCCCGTCCCGTCCCGCCCTTGGGAGACCTCGCCATGCCCGGAAAGTCCAGGAAAGTCATATCCTCGATGTCCCGCCGGACCACGGCGGCCCTCGCCGCGTCCGCCTCCCTGGCCCTGCTCGCCACGGCCTGTACGGGCTCCTCGGAGGCCGGCGCGAACGACGACCCGAACGCGCGGGCCACGATCACCTTCTGGCACGGCTGGAGCGCGCCCGCGGAGGTCGAGGCGATCCAGGCGAACGTCGACGCGTTCGAGAAGGCCCACCCGAACATCACGGTGAAGGTCGTCGGCAACATCAACGACGACAAGCTCAACCAGGCCCTGCGCGCGGGCGGTTCGAACGGCCCCGACGTGGTGTCGTCGTTCACGACGTCCAACGTCGGCAAGTTCTGCTCCTCCGGCGCCTTCCTCGACCTCAAGCCCTTCATCGAGAAGTCGAAGCTCGACCTCGACAAGCTCATCCCGAAGCCGATGCTGGACTACACCCGGTTCGAGAGCACCCGCTGCGCCCTGCCGCTGCTCGGCGACGCCTACGGGCTCTACTACAACAAGGACGCCTTCGAGAAGGCCGGCATCACCGCGCCGCCGAAGACCTGGTCGGAGTTCGCGGAGGTCGCCAAGAAGCTCACGAAGAGCAAGGGCGACGGCTACGAGCAGCTCGGCTTCATGCCGACGTACCACGGCTACGAGACGGTCGTGGACCACTACATGTCCCAGTGGGACCACGCCTACTTCGGCAAGGACGGCAGGTCCAGCGTCGCGAAGGACCCGGCGTTCGCCGAGATGTTCACGTACCAGAAGAAACTCGTCGACGACCTCGGCGGCTTCGCCGAGCTGGAGAAGTACCGCAACACCTTCGGCGACGAGTGGGGCGCCAAGCACCCCTTCCACACGGGCCAGGTGGCCATGCAGCTCGACGGCGAGTGGCGGCTCGGCATGGCGAAGGACGCCGGCGCCGGCTTCGAGATCGGCACCGCGCCGATGCCCGTCGCCGACGACGAGGTGGACGAGTACGGCAAGGGCTTCCTCTCCGGCACGATCATCGGCATCGCCCCGCGCAGCGAGAAGCAGAACGCGGCCTGGGAGCTGGTGAAGTACCTGACGACCGACACCGAGGCCGTCGTGTCCTTCGCCAACGCCATCCACAACGTGCCCTCCACCTTCGCGGCGCTGAAGTCGCCCGGCCTGAAGGTGGAGCCCGGCTTCAGGACGTTCCTGGACATCGCGCAGAACCCGCACTCCAACACCCCGCCGGCGTCCGTCAACGGCTCCACCTACCAGACGACCCTGCAGGACTTCGGCTACCAGTACGAGTCCGGCAAGGTGACGGATCTGAAGGCCGGTCTGGAGAAGACCGCCGCGCAGATCGACCGCGACATCGAGCAGGCGAAGTAGCCCCCGATGGCGACGTACACACTCCGCGCGAAGCGCCGCAGGTCGGCGCTTCGGACGGTGGCCTTCCTGTCACCGTGGCTCGTCGGGTTCGGCGTCTTCTTCGCCTATCCGCTGGTGTCCACCGTGTACTTCTCGCTGATGAAGTACGACGGCTTCGGCACACCCGCGTTCCGGGGCCTGGACAACTGGTCCTACGTCTTCCAGGACTACCCGCTGTTCTGGCCTGCGCTGCGCAACACGCTCTGGCTGGTGCTGGTCATGGTGACCTGCCGGGTGGTGTTCGGGCTGGGAGTCGGCCTGCTCATCACGAAGATCAGGACCGGCACCGGGGTCTTCCGCACCCTGTTCTACCTGCCCTACCTCGCCCCGCCGGTCGCCGCGACGCTGGCCTTCGTCTTCCTGCTCAACCCCGGCACCGGCCCGGTCGACTCCGTGCTCGGCGACCTCGGTCTGCCGGCGCCCGGCTGGTTCACCGACCCCGCCTGGTCCAAGCCGGCCCTCACCGCGCTCGCGCTGTGGGGGGTGGGCGACCTCATGGTGATCTTCATGGCCGCCCTGCTCGACGTCCCGAAGGAGCAGTACGAGGCCGCCGAACTCGACGGCGCCTCGGCCTGGCAGCGGTTCCGGTACGTCACCCTGCCGAACATCTCGCCGATCGTGATGTTCGCCGTCGTCACCGGAGTCATCCAGACGATGCAGTACTACACGCAGCCGCTGGTCGCCGGGAAGGTCGCCTCCGGCGTCATCGGCGGCTCCGGCCAGCAGTTCGAGCCGGGCTACCCCGACAAGTCGACGCTGACCCTCCCCCAGCTCGTGTACAACCTCGGCTTCCAGCGCTTCGACTACGGCTCCGCCTGCGTGGTCGCGCTCGTCCTGTTCGCCCTCGCCATGGCGTTCACCACGCTGCTGATGCGGCGCCGGGGCGGACTGATCCAGGCAGGTGACCGGCCATGACCCAGGTGCTGGAACGGCCGGCGCGCCCGGCCACCCCGACCGCCGCCGAACGCACCGCGCGCCGCCGGGCGGTGCTGGAGTGGATCGCCGTGCACTCCCTGGGCGTCGCGGCCGCCCTGTTCTTCACCCTGCCGTTCGTGTTCGTCGTGCTGACCTCGCTGATGAGCGACCAGCAGACGCTGACCCGGGACCTGATCCCGCGGACCTGGGAGTGGGGCAACTACGCCCAGGTCCTCGACACCCCGGGCTTCCTGACCTGGTGGCGCAATACGCTGCTGTACGCCGGGCTCGGCACGGTCCTCACCCTCGTCTCGTCCGTCCCGGTGGCGTACGCGCTCGCCAAGTTCCGCTTCCGGGGCCGGAATCTGACGCTCATGCTGGTCGTCTCGATGATGATGCTGCCGCCGCAGGTCGTCATCATCCCGATGTACCTGTTCTGGGCGAAGCAGCTGGACCTGTCGGGCACCCTGTGGCCCCTGATCATCCCGATGGCGTTCGGGGACGCGTTCTCGATCTTCCTGCTGCGCCAGTTCCTCACCACCATCCCCGACGAGTACCTGGACGCGGCGAAGGTCGACGGCTGCGGCGAACTGCGCACCCTGCTGCGGGTGGTGCTGCCCATGGCGAAACCGGGTATCGCCGCAGTGGCCCTCTTCCAGTTCTTCTACGCCTGGAACGACTACTTCGGGCCGCAGATCTACGCGTCCGAGAACCCGGGCGCCTGGACCCTGTCGTACGGACTCGAGTCGTTCAAGGGGGCGCACCACACCGACTGGAACCTCACCATGGCGGCGACCGTCCTGGTCATGGCCCCCGTGATCCTCGTGTTCTTCTTCGCCCAGAAAGCGTTCGTAGAGGGCGTCACGCTCACCGGAGTAAAGGGTTGAATCTCAAGTGAAACTCACCGTGGTCGGCGGAGGCTCGACCTACACGCCGGAACTCATCGACGGCTTCGCGCGCCTCCGCGACACCCTGCCCATCGAGGAACTGGTCCTGACGGACCCGGCGACGGACCGCCTGGAGCTGGTCGGCGGCCTCGCCCGCCGTATCTTCGCCCGCCAGTCCCACGCCGGGAGGATCACCACGACGACCGACCTGGACGCGGCCGTCGACGGCGCCGACGCGGTCCTGCTCCAGCTGCGTGTCGGCGGCCAGGCGGCCCGGCAGCAGGACGAGACCTGGCCCCTCGAATGCGGCTGCGTCGGCCAGGAGACCACCGGCGCCGGCGGCCTCGCGAAGGCCCTGCGCACCGTGCCGGTCGTCCTGGACATCGCCGAGCGGGTCCGGCGCGCCAACCCCGGCGCCTGGACCATCGACTTCACCAACCCGGTCGGCATCGTCACCCGCGCCCTGCTCCAGGAGGGGCACCGGGCGGTCGGCCTGTGCAACGTGGCGATCGGCTTCCAGCGCAAGTTCGCCGCCCTGCTCGGCGCCTCGTCCGCCGAGATCCACCTCGACCACGTCGGCCTCAACCACCTCACCTGGGAGACCGGGGTGCGCCTGGGCGGCCCCGAGGGCGCGGACGTCCTGCCGAAGCTGCTCGCCGAGCACGGCGACGCCCTCGCCGCCGACCTGCGCCTGCCCCGCGTCCTGCTGGACCGGCTGGGCGTGGTCCCGTCCTACTACCTGCGCTACTACTACGCCCACGACGCGGTCGTCCGGGAGATGCGCACCAAGCCGTCCCGCGCCGCCGAGGTGGCCGCGATGGAGCGCGAGCTGCTCGCCCTGTACGCCGACCCGGCGCTCGACGAGAAGCCGGAGCTGCTGTCCAAGCGGGGCGGGGCGTACTACTCGGAGGCGGCCGTGGACCTCGCGGCCGCCCTGCTGAACGGCGCCGGCAGCCCTTACCAGGTGGTGAACACCCTCAACCGGGGCACGCTGCCCTTCCTGCCCGACGACGCGGTGATCGAGGTGCAGGCCGCCGTGGGGCAGAACGGCCCGGCGCCGCTGCCCGTGCCCCGCCTCGATCCGCTCTACTCGGGTCTGATGGCGCAGGTGACGGCCTACGAGGACCTGGCGCTCTCCGCGGCCCTGCACGGCGGCCGCGACCGGGTGTTCCAGGCGCTCCTGGCGCACCCCCTCGTCGGCCAGTTCGCGTACGCCGAGAAGCTCACCGACGATCTGATCGCACACAACCGGGAGCACCTCGCGTGGGCATGACCGCACGTGTCCTCGCCATCGACGCGGGCAACAGCAAGACCGACGTCGCCGTCGTGGCGGGCGACGGCACCGTCCTGGCCACCGCCCGCGCGGGAGGGTTCCGGCCGCCTGCCGTGGGCGTCGGGCAGGCGATGGACACGCTCGCCGAAGCCGTGGAGGAGGCGTTCACGGCCGCGGGCGTGACCCGCGCCGACCACGTGTCGGCCTGTCTGGCCAACGCCGACCTGCCGGTGGAGGAGGAGACCCTGGCGGCCGCGCTGCACGCCCGCGCGTGGGGCACCCGTGCCGAGGTCCGCAACGACACCTTCGCGATCCTGCGCGCCGGGGTCTCCGAGCCCCGCGGGGTGGCCGTCGTCTGCGGCGCCGGCATCAACTGCGTGGGCATGCGCCCCGACGGGCGCACCGCCCGCTTCCCGGCGCTCGGCCGGCTGTCCGGGGACTGGGGCGGAGGCGGGGGCCTGGCGGAGGAGGCGCTGTGGCACGCGGCACGCGCGGAGGACGGACGGGGCGCCCCCACCTCCCTGGCCGACTCGCTGCCCGCGCACTTCGGGCTGTCCTCCATGTACGCGCTGATCGAGGCCCTGCACCTGGGGCACATCCCGGAGGGGCGCCGGCACGAACTGGCACCGGTGCTCTTCGCCACGGCCGCGTCCGGCGACCCGGTCGCGCGCGCCCTGGTCGACCGGCTGGCCGACGAGGTGGTCACCATGGCGACGGTCGCCCTGACCCGGCTCGGTCTGCTCGGGGAGGAGACGCCGGTCCTGCTCGGCGGCAGTGTCCTGGCGGCCCGCCACCCCCAACTGGACGACGGCGTACGGGACCTGCTGGCCGCCCGCGCCCCCAAGGCCGTACCGGAGGTGGTGGCGGCGCGTCCGGTGCTGGGCGCCGCCCTGCTCGGGCTGGACGCGGTGGGCGCCCCCGAGGAGGCGCACAGCCGGCTGCGGCGGCACTTCGAGCCGTAGCCCGCTCCCGCCCGGGGGCGCTCCCCCCGGGCGCTCCCGGGACACGCCCCCGCGCTCCCCGGCCGCCCGGCGCGACGAGGTGGAACCGAACCGATTCCCACGGCGTTCTCATGGGCAGGGGGTGGTGCGGGGGCGTGTTCGGCGGTGCCGGGAGCCGGGACCGCCGCCATGACCGGACCGAGGTCGGGCGAGGCCGGTGCGGATGCCGGTCCTGGCCGCGATACTGGCCCGCGACGGATGGCCATGGGGGAGGTCGGCATGACACGGACATCGGGTGGCAGCGCGCCGCCACCGGGCCAGGACCCGGCCAGGAGCGTGCCGACGCTGCCGTCCGTGCCGGCCCAACCGGGGCCTCCCGCACGCGAGTCGGCGCCCGCCTCCGCCGCGCCCGCGCCCGTCCCGCGGGCCCGCCGCACCGCGTTCGCGGAAGGCGTGGACCAGCTCCGGGCGGCCGCCACCACCGAGCCGGGCCGGCTGCGCATCCTCGGTGCCGTCCTCGCGCTGCTCGTCGTCGCGTTCGGCGCCGTCGCCGCCTGGCAGATGACCGAGCGCACGGCCGCGGCCGACGACGTCCTGCACCGCAGCCAGCCGCTCAGCTCCGACGCGGCCGACATCTACCGTTCCCTGGCCGACGCGAACACGGCGGCGGCCAGCGGCTATCTCGCGGGCCTCCAGGAGAAGCCGGCGATGCGCGCGGGCTACGAGAAGGACATCCGCACGGCCGCCGCCAAGCTCGTCACCGCCGCCGCCAACTCCGAACCGGGCTCGGCCTCGGCCCGTACGATCGCCTCGCTGAGCCGGCTGCTGCCCGAGTACAAGGGCCTGGTGGAGACGGCGCGGGCCAACAACCGCCAGGGCTACCCGGTCGGCGGCGCCTATCTGCGCGCGGCGAACGAGATGATGCAGCAGCGGATGCTGCCGGCCGCCGAGAAGCTGTACCGCACGGAGAACGGCCGCCTGGGCGCCGACTACGCCGACGCCCGCTCCTTCCCGTGGGCCTCGCTCGGCCTCGGCGTCCTCGCGCTGGCCGCCCTGGTGTGGGCCCAGCACCGCACCTACCGGCGCACCAACCGGGTCCTCAACCACGGCCTCGTCACCGCCACGGCCGCCGCCACGGTCGCCCTGCTGTGGCTCACGGTGAGCCACACCGTGGCCCGCGCGGGCCTGGACGACTCCCACGAGCACGGCGTGCGCTCCCTGACGGTGCTGCACGAGGCGCGGATCGCCTCCCTGACCGCCCGCAGCGACGAGAACCTCACCCTGGTCCGCCGCGGCGCCGACACCCGCGCCCTGGACGACGGCAGCGTGGTGGACACCTACGAGTGGGGCTACGACCGGCAGATCGACGCCCTGCGCTCGGCGCTCGCGCGGGCCGCGGACCTCGCCGACGACGCGGCGGGCAGCAAGCCCGTACGGGACGCGAACGGCTTCATGAAGGTCTGGAAGGACCGCCACGACCTCGCGCGCGCGGACAGCGACTCCGGGAACTACCAGGCGGCCCGCGACCGCGTCATCGGCGCCGCGAAGGAGCCGACGAGCGTGTGCTTCGACAACGTCGACAAGGCGCTGGCGACCGCGCTCACCCACGAGCAGGGCGAGTTCCGGCGGGCCGCGGGCGGCGGCCTGGACGCGCTGACGGGCGTCCCGGCCGGTGCCGCCGTCCTCGCGGTGCTGGGCGCGGCGGGCGCGGTCCTCGGCATCGGCCGCAGGCTGTCGGAGTACCGGTGAGAGGGGGCAGGACGATGAACGCACACGCCGGCGCCCGCGACGGCTCCGCCCGGCGGTGGCGGCGCCTGCGGGCGGGCCTGCGCGGCTGGGGCGGCGTCGGCGCGATGGCCTTCCTGTGCGCCCTGGCGGTCACCGCCGCGCTGCTGCTGCCCCTGTCCCAGTCCGCCGGCGGCGCCACACCGGCCGGGCACGGTGTCACCCACGCCGGGCAGGCCAGGGCCGACAGCTGCGAGGACCCGCAGGACCGGAGCCTGTCGCCGTCCGGCGGCGGCGGGAAGACCCCGGCCGTCGACGCGATCAAGGACCGGGAGGACCGGCGTCTGGTCGTCGGCGTCGACACCAACAGCTACCGCTGGGGCTACCTCGACCCGAACAACCCCTCGGGCGAGCTGGAGGGGTTCGACATCGACCTGGTCCACCGGATCGCCGAGGACATCCTGGGCGACCGCGACGCGGTGCGGTTCAAGGCCATCCCGACCAGCCGGCGGATCGAGGCGGTCCAGAAGGGCGAGGTCGACATGGTCGTGCGCACCATGACGATCACCTGTGACCGGCTGGAGCAAGTCGCCTTCTCCGCTCCCTACTTCGTGACCGGTCAGCAGGTCCTCGCGCCCAAGACGTCGCAGGTCACCGGGTTCGACGCGTCCCTGGCGGACCGCAAGGTGTGCTCGGCCCGGGGATCGACCGCGTACGACAACCTCGAAGCGGGCAGGAAGGAAGGCGTCCTGCCCGCCTCCACCGACATCCGCACCACCGTCCCCAATCAGCTCGACTGCCTGGTCAAACTGCAGCTCGGAGAGGTCGACGCGGTCGTCACGGACGGCGCGCTCGCGGCGAGCCAGGCGGCGCAGGACCCGGCCGTCGAGCTCAAGGGCGGCCTGTTCACTGACGAGTACTACGGAGTGGCGATGAAAAGGGGATCCGACGATCTGGTCCGCCGGGTCAACCGGATCCTGGAGGACTACGTCGAGGACGGCGGCTGGGCGGCGTCGTACGAGAAGTGGCTCCACCCGACCATGGACACGGACGGCAGGAAGTCGGCGTCGGCGACCCCGCCCGAGGCCCGCTACGCGTAGGCGGCCCGCGGGCGCGGGACGGCACGGACGAACGACTGACGGAACTCAACGCAGCGAGAGGTGATCGATGGGCGTCACGGACCCCGCCGGGCCGGTGATGGACCGGGACGAGGTGGACCGTGCGCTGGCGCGGCTCGGCCAGGAGCACGAGGCGATCGAGACCTCGCTGCTCGCCCTCCAGGACCACGCGGGCCGCAGACTCCTCGAAGGGGCCGAGCTGACCGGCGTGACCAAGGAGCGCTGGACGTCGGTGGAGGCGTCGATCACGCTGCTGTGGGCGTACTTCGACGCCTACACGGGCGCGCTGCGCTCGGCCCGGGAGATCCGCTCCCGGCGCCGCTGGTCCAGCCGCGAGGACCTGGTGGAGCTGACGGAACTGCTGCGCGGCGAGTGCGTGACGGTGGCCGGCCAGGCCGCAGCGGCCGCCAACGCGCCGACCCTGCACGGCGGTCCGGGCCGGCTGAGCGAGCGGTTCTCCCTGGCCGCGCTCGTGGACCGGATGAACGAGCTGTACGCGACCTCGCTGGACATGGTCGTGGCCGCCGACGCCGTCTGGTCCGCGCTGCCCGCCCGGATCGATTTACTCGCCGCCGAGCTCCAGCGCACCCGCCGGCTCGCGCACTCCGTCGGGGTGCGCCCCGGCGAGCATCCGGCCGGCGACGACCTGGAGCGGATCACCCGCACACTGACCCGGCTGCGCGCCGAGGTGGTGTCGGACCCGCTGGCCTACTGGGTGCCCACGAAGGGCAGTTCGGCGCCGGGCGGCGGCCGCCCGGACACCACCGTGTACGACCGCGAGGCGCGCGCCCTGGAGGACGTGCGCCGGGAGATCGACGCGGTCCTGACGGTCCGCCAGGACGCCGAGCAGCGCCTGGTGCGGCTGCGGGACGTGCTCTCCCGCGCGGACCGCACGCTCGCCGAGGCCCGCACCGCCCGCGGCGAGGTGCTGGCGAAGATCGCCGCCACCGAGGTGCCGGTCGTCAGCGGTCCCCCGACGGTGCTCCAGGAACAGCTGGCGACGGCCGCCGAGTACCGCCGGCAGGCGCAGTGGCACCGGCTGTCGCCGCTGCTGGAGTCCCTGGAGCAGAAGGCGGAGGACGAACTGCTGCGCGCGCGTGAGTCGTTGACGGCGGTCACCGCGCCGCTGGCGGTCCGCGCCGAGCTGCGCGGCCGTCTCGACGCGTACAAGGCGAAGGTGGCCCGGCACGGCTTCGCGGAGGACCCGCTGCTGGTCGAGCGCTACGACGCGGCGCGCCGCATGCTGTGGAGCGCGCCCTGCGACCTGCGCGTCGCCGAGCAGGCGGTCCTGCGCTACCAGCAGGCGGCGGCCGAGCTGCTCGGCGGCGGCGGTGGCCGCATCCCGGGTCCGCGCACCCCCGAGGACGGTGCGGGGAGCGGGACATGAGGGGCAGGGGGGAGACATGAGCCAGGCGGGGCAGACCTGTCAGCGCCCGGACTGCACCGGGTCGTACGAGGACATGGGCGGCGGCGAGCTGTACTGCGACACCTGCGGCCTGGCCCCGGTCGTCTCGGCGACCGGCACGGTCGGCTCGCCGCCCACCGGGGTCGCGGTGGGCGGCAAGGGCGCCTCGGGCAGCGGCGGTTCACGCCCCACCGGCCGGGGCAGCTCGCGGACGACCTCGCAGTCGTCGCGCTCCTCGCGGTCCCGGCGCTCGGTGTCGGGGCGGCTGTCGCGCTCGGTGTCGGGGCGGTCCACGGGCCGTTCGGTGTCGGTGCGCAGCTCCGGCTCCACGGCCGGCTCCAGCGGCCGCGGCCGGCTCGGCGCCGGGCTGGTCCAGGTGCCGGACGTGCCGCGGCCCGACCCGCGCGCGATGGTGCTGGAGAAGGCGGAGGTGCCGGAGCGCAAGCGGTTCTGCTCCCGCTCCGACTGCGGCGCGCCCGTCGGCCGGGCCCGCGGCGACCGGCCGGGCCGCACCGAGGGGTTCTGCACGAAGTGCGGGCACCCGTACTCGTTCGTGCCCAAGCTGCGCGCCGGGGACGTCGTGCACGGCCAGTACGAGGTCGTGGGCTGTCTGGCGCACGGCGGGCTGGGCTGGATCTACCTGGCCGTGGACCGGGCGGTCTCCGACCGCTGGGTGGTGCTCAAGGGCCTGCTGGACACCGGTGACCAGGACGCGATGGCGGCGGCGATATCGGAGCGGCGCTTCCTCGCGGAGATCGAGCACGCCAACATCGTGCGGATCTACAACTTCGTCGAGCACCTCGACCAGCGCACCGGCTCCCTCGACGGCTACATCGTGATGGAGTACGTCGGCGGCAAGTCCCTGAAGGAGATAGCGAACGCGCGCCGTACGGAGACGGGCCGGCGCGACCCGCTGCCGGTGGAGCAGGCGTGCGCGTACGGCATCGAGGCCCTGGAGGCGCTCGGCCATCTCCACAACCGCAACCTGCTGTACTGCGACTTCAAGGTCGACAACGCCCTCCAGACCGAGGACCAGCTCAAGCTGATCGACATGGGCGCGGTGCGCAGGATGGACGACGACGAGTCGGCCGTCTACGGCACGGTCGGCTACCAGGCGCCGGAGGTCGCCGAGGTCGGCCCGTCGGTCGCCTCGGACCTCTACACGGTCGCCCGCACCCTCGCCGTGCTGACCTTCGACTTCCAGGGCTACACGAACGTCTACGCCGACTCGCTGCCCGACCCCGACCACATCGAGGTCTTCCGCCGGTACGAGTCCTTCTACCGGCTCCTGGTCCGTGCCACCGACCCCGACCCGGCCCGCCGTTTCGCCTCCGCGCAGGAGATGGCGGAGCAGCTGACGGGGGTGCTGCGCGAGGTGGTCTCCCTGCAGACGGGCCGGGCGCGGCCCGCGCTGTCCACCCTGTTCGGGCCGGAGGTGCGGGTCACCGACACCGTGCTGTTCCCGGAGCCGGCCGGGGAGGTCTCCCGGCTGGGGGCGCGCCCGGTGCCGGCCCGCGGGGGCGCCGCCCGCCGGACGCCGGCCGTGACCGCGCCGGCCCCGGCACGGATCGTCAAGGAGGCCGACGCCCCCGCCGCCGCGCTGGCCCTGCCGGTCCCCCATGTCGACCCCGCGGACCCGAACGCCGGTTTCCTCGCGGGTCTGCTGACCACCGCCCCGGCGGAACTGCTCGGCGCGCTCGCCGCGGTGCCGGCGCCGTCGACGGAGTCCCGGCTGCGGCAGGTGCGGGCCTGGCTGGAGGGCGGCGACCCGGGCGCCGCGCACGAGGCCCTGCTGCGGCTGGAGGACGAAGGCCCCGACGACTGGCGGGTCGTCTGGTACCGGGGCGTGGCCGCGCTGGTCACCGGGGACCACGAGGGCGCCGCGCTCGCCTTCGACGCGATCTACGACGCCTTCCCCGGGGAGCTCGCCCCGAAGCTGGCCCTCGGTCTGTGCGCCGAGGTGCTGGGCCAGTTGGACAACGCCGCCGAGTACTACCGCCTCGTGTGGACGACCGACCCCAGCCATGTCAGCGCCGCCTTCGGCCTCGCGCGGGTCCAGCTCGCGACGGGGGACCGCCGCGGGGCCGTGGCGACCCTGGAGTCCGTCCCGGAGAGCTCGATCCACTACACGGCGGCACGCGTCGCGGCGGTCCGGGCCCGGCTGCGTCAACGCACGGCGGTCGCCGGGGACGTACCGTTCCTGGACGACCTGACGGCCGCCGCGGGGCAGGTGGAGGCGCTGGACGCGTACGGCCTGGACCCGGCGCGCCGGGAGCAGTTGTCGGCGGAAGTGCTCGGTGCGGCGCTGGACTGGATACTCTCCGGTGGCCAGGGTTCCGCCCCGTCCGCCCCCGGAGGACGGACGCTGCTCGGCAGTGGCCTGGACGAGCGGGGACTGCGGTTCGGCCTGGAGCGCTCGTACCGCATGCTGGCCCGGCTGGCCCCGGGCGGCGAGGAGAGGATCGACCTGGTGGAACGTGCCAACCGTTACCGCCCCCGGACGTGGGTGTAGTTGATGTCGCAGATGCCCCAGTTGTCCGCCTGCCCGAGCTGCGCCTGGCCGCTCGACTCGGGTGACCGTTTCTGCGGTGCGTGCGGATACGACCTGTCCACCGTGCCCGCACGGCCGGACGACCACCCCACCATCGCGCTGAACGGCTCGGCCTCCATGGGCACCGGGTCCGGCGGTCACGACCTGCCCCCGGGCGCGCCTCCCCCGCCGCCGGTGCCGCCGCCCGGCACCCCCGCCCCCGCCGCGCCCGCGTCCGGCCCGCCCCGGTTGCCTGCCCAGGCCGGCGAGAGCGACCCCGCCCCGCGCACCCCGACCGTGCCGGACGGTGTCCCCGTGCCGGCGGAGTCCCCCGACGCGCAGCCCTCCGGGGTGCGCCTCGACCGCCCGGCCGAGCCCGACGCGTACGCCCCGCAAACCCCCGACCCCCGGGTGAGCGCCGGAGCGCCCACCCCGCCGGAGGGCACCAAGGTGTGCGTCGCCTGCCGCGCCGGCCAGGTCGACCGGGACGGCTACTGCGAGAACTGCGGGCACGCCCAGCCCCGCGAACGGGACCACATGGAGCAGGAGGCCGGCCCGGTCGCCGCCGTCAGCGACCGGGGCCTGCGCCACCACCGCAACGAGGACGCGTTCGCCGTCGCGTGCACCACCCTGCCCGACGGGCGCCCGGCGACCCTGGCGATGGTCTGCGACGGGGTGTCCTCGGCGACCCGCCCCGACGACGCCTCCCTGGCCGCGTCCCGGGCCTCCGCCGAGTCGCTGCTGGCCGCGCTGCCCCGCGGCACCCATCCGCAGCAGGCCCTGCACGAGGCGATCGTCGCCGCCTCGAACGCGGTCAACGCGCTCGCCGCCGAACCGGCCACGGCCCGTGAGCAGGCCCCCCACCAGAACGCCCCGGCGTGCACGATCGTCGGCTCCGTGGTCACCCCGGACCTGCTGGTCGTCGGCTGGGTCGGGGACAGCCGCGTCTACTGGGTCCCGGCCGACCGCTCCGCTCCCCCGGCCCGGCTCACCGAGGACGACTCCTGGGCCGCGCAGATGGTCGCGGCGGGCCTGATGAACGAGGCCGAGGCGTACGCCGACGAGCGGGCCCACGCCATCACGGGCTGGCTCGGCGCGGACGCCTACGAACTGGAGCCGCACACCGCGTCCTTCAAGCCGGACCGCCCGGGGGTCGTCGTGGTCTGCACGGACGGCCTGTGGAACTACGCCGAGGCCGCCGAGCACATGGCCGAGATCGTCCCGGCCGACGCCGCCACGCGCCCCCTGCACGCCGCCCGGGTGCTCGTGGGCCACGCCCTCGACGGCGGCGGGCACGACAACGTAACAGTGGCCGTCCTGCCGTTCCCGGCACCGCCGGCAGGGGCAGGATCGGCCTGAGGCCTGCCGCGGGGACGGCCTCAACGGACCGGAGGGGACCGGTCCGTCGGCAGCCATGACCCCAGCACGGGGTTCTCTAGGGGGATTTGAGAACATATGGCCAATTTCTCGAAACCAAGCGTGCCGCGGTTCTCGGTGGACGTGTACCAGAACGAGTACCTGCCGGAGGGCGGCAGCGAGGTCAACGCGATCGTCACGGTCACCTCCACGGGTGGCGGCACCCTCGGCGGTACGGCCGCCGCGGCCCGCACTGCCGGACCGGACGCGAACGCGGCCGTCGCGCTCATGGTCGACTGCTCCGGCTCGATGGACTATCCGCCGACCAAGATGCGCAACGCCCGCGACGCCACGGCCGCCGCCGTCGACACCCTGCGCGACGGCGTCCACTTCGCGGTGATCGGCGGCACCCATGTGGCCAAGGAGGTGTACCCGGGCGGCGGCCGCCTCGCCGTCGCCGACGCCACCACCCGCGAGCAGGCCAAGCAGGCGCTGCGCAAGCTCAGCGCGGGCGGCGGCACCGCCATCGGCACCTGGCTGCGCCTCGCCGACCGACTGCTCTCCTCCGCCGACGTCGCCATCCGGCACGGCATCCTGCTCACCGACGGCCGCAACGAGCACGAGTCGGCCGGGGACCTGAAGGCCACACTGGACGCCTGTGCCGGGCGGTTCACCTGTGACGCCCGGGGCGTGGGCACCGACTGGGAAGTGAAAGAAGTCACATCGATCGCCTCCGCCCTCCTCGGCAGCGCGGACATCGTCGCCGACCCGGCCGGCCTCGCCGCCGACTTCAGGGGGATGATGGAGACCGCGATGGGCAAGGAGGTCGCGGACGTCGCGCTGCGGGTGTGGACCCCGGTCGGCACCACGATCCGGTTCGTCAAGCAGGTCGCGCCCACGGTCGAGGACCTGACCGGCCGCCGTACCGAGGCGGGACCGCGCGCCGGCGACTACCCCACGGGCTCCTGGGGCGACGAGTCCCGTGACTACCACGTATGCGTGGAGGTCCCGGCCGCCGGCCTCGGCCAGGAGATGCTCGCCGCCCGGGTCTCCCTGGTCGTGCCCCAACCGGACGGAAGTGCTCAGAACCTGGGCGCACAGGGTCTCGTACGGGCCGTATGGACCGACGACATGACCGCTTCGACATCGATCAACCCCCAAGTCGCCCACTACACCGGTCAGGCCGAACTGGCCCAGGCCATCCAAGAAGGGTTGGATCTCCGCAAAGCCGGCGATATCGATGGAGCAACGGCCAAACTGGGCCGCGCCGTTCAGCTCGCCGGGGCCTCCGGAAACGCGGATACGGCGAAACTCCTTGCGAAGGTGGTGGACGTGGTCGATGTCGCGACGGGTACTGTGCGACTGAAGGCGAAGGTCGCGGAGGCCGACGAGATGACACTCGAGACACGGTCGACAAAGACTGTTCGTGTAAAGAAGTGACCAGCAGGACCCTGCAGAAGCATCGAGCCTGGCCCCTCGGGGTGGGAAGAAATCCGGTCGGGAACGACCGGAAAGGAGAGGGGGAAGCGCCGACATGCCGACCTGCCCGAACGGACACCAGTCGGGTTCCGACGACTGGTGCGAGGTCTGCGGTCACCGCATGGCCGGTGCCGTACCTCCGCCTCCGCCGCCCCCGCCCGCCGGCGGCTACGGCTTCCCCCCGCCCGGTGGCCATGGTGGTCCTCACCCCGGCCGGCAGGGCGGGCGTCCGCCCATGCCCGGCGGTCCGGAGCCCGAGCTCTGCCCGCAGTGCCGCACGCCCCGTGAGGGCGGTGCGCCGTTCTGCGAGGAGTGCCGGTGGAACTTCCTGACGAACACGGCGACCTCGTACACGCCCGCCGCCCCGCGCCCCCCGGCGCCCGGTGGCCCCGGCCTGCCCTCGCACTTCCAGCAGCAGCCCGGTCCCCCGCCGTCGTTCGGCGGCGGTGACTCCTATGACTACCAGGGCTCGCGCCCGTCCCAGGTGAACCGCCCGGCGGAGCCGATCCCGCCGTTCGGCGCGGACCCGCAGGGCCCGGGCGGCCCCGGCCGCGGCGGCCAGGGTGGCCCCGGTGGGCCTGGCGGCTTCGGCGGCGGTCCCGGCGGTCCCGGTGGCGGTCCGGGCGGTCCCGGTGGCTTCGGCGACCCCTCGCGGCAGGCTCCCCCGCCGCCCGCCCCCACGCAGCCCGGCCCCGGCGCGGGCGGTGGCGCCCCGCAGGCGTTCCATCCGGCCGGTCCCGGCCACTCGGCCCCGCAGGCCCCGCCCGGCTTCCCGCAGGGGGGCAACCGCCCGCAGCAGGGCGGCCCGTCCTTCGGCGGCGGCGGGGACGACTGGGTGATCTCGCCTCCGGGCTCCGGCCCCGGCCAGGGCGCGCCGGGCGGCCCCGGGCAAGGCGGCTACGGCTACCCGCAGCAGGGTCCCGGACAGGCGCCGCCGCCCGGCCCCGGCTACCAGCAGCAGCCGGCGACCTGGACGGCGACCATCGGTCCGGACCGCGAGTACTTCATGGCGATGATGCAGCGCTCCGGCCCGGAGGCCGCGGGCCTGAACCTGCCCGCGTACTCGCCCGAGCAGCAGCGCACGCTCACCGGCAACCAGATCACCATCGGCCGCCGCCGGCACTCCACCGGCGAGTCCCCCGACATCGACCTGTCGGTGCCGCCGGAGGACCCGGGCGTCTCGCACCAGCACGCCGTGCTGGTCCAGCAGCCGGACGGCACCTGGGCGGTCGTCGACCAGAACTCGACGAACGGCACCACGGTGAACAACTCCGAGGACCCGATCCAGCCCTTCGTCCCCGTTCCGCTCCAGGACGGCGACCGGGTGCACGTCGGGGCGTGGACGACGATCACGATCCGGCGCGGCTAGCCCGCGCGCCGGCGCTCGCGGGGGCGGTCGTACGGCCTGACGGCGCCGTACGACCGCCCCTTCGCCGTATGCGCGGTCCCTTTACGCCGTAGGGCGCCTTTGCCCGGTAGGGCGGGGGCCGGGCTGCTCAGTCGGGCAGCGGCCAGGCGTACGGCCCCTCGGGGTCGTCCAGCCAGGCCCACGCCCGCTCGCCGCGCACGGTGATCCCGTACCGCTCCCGCGACGGCCGGTCCTCCCGCTCCCAGAGCGCGTACGCCTCCTGTGGGTCGATGCCGCCCCGGGTCAGCGCCAGCAGGAAGCGGAACAGTTCGTGGTCCCTGGCCCCGCGCGGCAGCCCGCCCACCTGGACGGGCTCCGGCTCCGACCAGGACGCCCCGCGCAGCGGCACGAAGTAGGCGGGCGTCGCCAGGAAGCGCCCCTCGGCGTGCTCGGCGTCCGTCACGGTCAGCACGACCAGTCCGGTGGCGAACGGCGTGAGGACGCGCGCGCCCGGGCGGCACTGGGCCAGCCAGGCCCGCGGTACGGACGGCAGCGTGCAGGTCGCGATGATCCGGTCGAAGGGGGCGCGCTCGGGCACCCCGCGCGCCCCGTCGCCCGTGACCACGACGGGACGGTGGCCCGCGACCTCGAGATGCCGTCGCGCCGACTCGGTGATCTCGGGCTCCAGGTCGATGGTGGTCACGAGGCCGTCGTCGCCGAGCCGGTGCGCGAGCAGGGCGGCGTTGTAGCCGCTGCCCGTGCCGATCTCCAGCACCCGGTGCCCGTCCGCCACCTCCAGCGCCACCAGCATCATCGCCATGAGGGACGGCTGGCTGCTGGAGGAGAGCAGCTCGCCGTCGCGCAGCCGGGTCGCGAGCGGGGTGTCGGCGTACGCCCCCCGCATCCAGCGGGCCCGCGCGGCCGCGCTCGGGCTCTCGCCCCAGCACCGCTCGTAGCCGCGGGTGACGCCGACGTAGTAGTACGGCACGAACAGATGCCTGGGCACCCGCTCGAAGGCGTCCTGCCAGACCGGGTCGCCGTCCCACGCCCCGCTGCGCTCGATCTCGCGCACCAGCGCGGCCCGCGCCGAGACGGCGAGCTCGTCGAGGTCGTCAAGGTCGTCAAGGTCGTCAAGGTCGTCGAAATCATGGTCCGAAGCCTGCGCGCTCATACGTCCACTGTCCTGCGGAAGCCGCCGCGAGGCGACCGTCCCGGGCGCCGGGGACGGCTGGTCCTAAGCCTGAAGTCCTCCGTCTTCGCGTCTGAGACCATGGACGATGTGAATGAGATTCGGCGCGGCACGCTTCAGGAGCAGACCTTCTACGAGCAGGTCGGCGGGGAGGAGACCTTCCGCCGCCTCGTCCACCGTTTCTACGAGGGCGTGGCCGAGGACCCGCAGCTGCGGGCCATGTACCCCGAGGAGGACCTGGGTCCGGCGGAGGAGCGCCTGACCCTGTTCCTGATCCAGTACTGGGGCGGACCCAGCACGTACAGCGAGAACCGCGGCCACCCCCGGCTGCGGATGCGCCACGCCCCGTTCACCGTGGACCGCGCGGCCCACGACGCCTGGCTGAAGCACATGCGGGTCGCCGTGGACGAGCTCGGCCTCTCCGAGGAGCACGAGCGGACGCTGTGGAAGTACCTGACGTACGCGGCGGCGTCCATGGTCAACGCGGCGGGCTGACCACGCCCCGGCGCCCTGGGGTCAGCGGACGCTGACGTCCAGCGTCCCGAGCCCCGCCCGGCGTACGGCGACCGACCCGAAGGGCGTGCGCAGCCTGAGCCAGGCGCCCGACGAGAAGAGTCCGGCCGGCGGCTGGTCCGGCTGTGCTGCGCCTGCGCGGCCGCGCAGGAAGCCCAGCGACTGCGCGGCGTGCACGGCCCGCACGGGCAGCGCGGTGTCGCCGACCGTACGGGACCAGATCTGCCGCCCGATCCGGTCGAGTTCGGCCCGGGTGCGCCGCTCGGGCGGCAACTCCCCGGTGCGGGAGCGGAACTCGGCGACCGCCGCGTCCACCATCGCGCGCAGCGCGTCCGGCGCCGGCAGCCCCGGTTCGCGCCGCCAGCCGCCGCGTGGGGGCAGCACCCCGGCCCAGGGCGGGCCGGTCACCGCCGCCGGGACGACGGCCGTCGCCGCCGACTCGTCGACGGACTCGAGCAGTTCACCGGCCGAGACGGTCACGTCCAGCGTGACGTCCAGGCCGTTCTCGTACGGCTTGGCGAGCCGCACCGCCCGGATCGCCAGCACCTCGAAGGAGGGCGGCCGCCCGAACACGGCGAGGGCCGTGCCGGCCGCCTGGAGGCGGACGGCCGCGCCGCGGTCGTAGTGCAGCAGCCGGGAGAGAAAGGCCGCGAGATCCGCCGCCTCCCCCTCGTCGGCGAGATGGAGCACCGTCATGCGGCGACGGCCTCCTCCTCGTCGGCCTTCTCCCGGCCGTCGTCCGTGTACTCCCGGAGGAACTCCCGTTCCTCCGCGGTGATCCGGCGCGGCCGCTGCGCCTCGAAGTCGAACGGCACGATCACCGTCGACGCCCGGACGTAGACCACGTCGCCGTCCTTCACCTCGTAGGCGAGAGTGAAGGACGCGGCCCTGATCTCCGTGACCCACAGCTCGATGTCCACCGGGGTGTGCCGGTGGACGAGCTGCCGCTTGTAGTCGATCTCGTGGCGCGCCACCACGGACCCCTGCTGGAAGTCCTTCTCCGGGCGGAACAGGAAGTCGATACGGGCCTCCTCCAGATAGCGGAGGAACACCACGTTGTTGACGTGGCCGTACGCGTCCATGTCCGCCCAGCGCAGTGGGCAGCGGTAGAGGTGCCGCAAGACCGATCAGCCCCGGGTCAGCTTCTTGTAGGTGGCACGGTGCGGACGGGCGGCGTCCGCTCCGAGCCGCTCGATCTTGTTCTTCTCGTACGACTCGTAGTTGCCCTCGAACCAGAACCACTTGGAATCACCCTCGTAGGCGAGGATGTGCGTGGCCACACGGTCCAGGAACCACCGGTCGTGGGAGACGACCACGGCGCAGCCGGGGAACTCCAGCAGCGCGTTCTCCAGGCTGGAGAGCGTCTCGACGTCGAGGTCGTTGGTCGGCTCGTCGAGGAGCAGCAGGTTGCCGCCCTGCTTCAGGGTGAGCGCGAGGTTCAGGCGGTTGCGCTCACCACCGGAGAGCACACCGGCCGGCTTCTGCTGGTCCGGGCCCTTGAAGCCGAAGGCGGAGACGTACGCCCGCGACGGCATCTCGACCTGCCCGACGTTGATGTAGTCCAGCTCGTCGGAGACGACGGCCCACAGCGTCTTCTTCGGGTCGATGTTCTCGCGGCTCTGGTCGACGTACGAGATCTTGACGGTCTCGCCGACCTTGATCGAACCGGAGTCCGGCGTCTCCAGGCCCTGGATCATCTTGAAGAGCGTGGTCTTGCCAGCGCCGTTCGGGCCGATGACGCCGACGATGCCGTTGCGCGGCAGCGTGAAGCTCAGGTCGTCGATGAGCAGCTTGTCGCCGAAGCCCTTGGTGAGGTTGTCGACCTCGACCACGACGCTGCCCAGACGCGGCCCCGGCGGGATCTGGATCTCCTCGAAGTCCAGCTTCCGCATCTTGTCCGCCTCGGCGGCCATCTCCTCGTAGCGGGCCAGACGCGCCTTGGACTTGGCCTGCCGCCCCTTGGCGTTGGACCGCACCCACTCGAGCTCTTCCTTGAGCCTCTTCGCCCGCTTGGCGTCCTTCTGGCCCTCGACCTTGAGACGGGTCTGCTTGGTCTCGAGGTACTTGGAGTAGTTGCCCTCGTAGCCGTGCAGACGGCCGCGGTCGACCTCGCAGATCCAGCCGGCGACGTTGTCAAGGAAGTACCGGTCGTGGGTGACGGCCACGACGGTGCCCTCGTACTTGGCGAGGTGCTGCTCCAGCCAGTTCACCGACTCGGCGTCGAGGTGGTTGGTGGGCTCGTCGAGGAGCAGCAGGTCGGGCGCCTCCAGCAGCAGCTTGCACAGCGCGACGCGGCGCTTCTCACCACCGGAGAGGTTGACGACCGGCCAGTCGCCGGGCGGGCAGCCCAGGGCGTCCATGGCCTGCTCGAGCTGGGCGTCGAGGTCCCAGGCGTTGGCGTGGTCCAGCTCCTCCTGGAGCTTGCCCATCTCCTCCAGCAGCGCGTCCGAGTAGTCGGTCGCCATCTGCTCGGCGATCTCGTTGAAGCGGTCGAGCTTCCCCTTGATCTCGGCGACACCCTCCTGGACGTTCTCCAGGACGGTCTTCTCCTCGTTCAGCGGGGGCTCCTGCAGGAGGATGCCCACGGTGTAGCCGGGAGACAGGAACGCGTCACCGTTCGACGGCTGCTCGATGCCCGCCATGATCTTCAGAACCGTCGACTTGCCGGCGCCGTTCGGGCCGACGACGCCGATCTTCGCACCAGGGAGGAAGTTCAGGGTGACGTCGTCGAGGATCACCTTGTCGCCGTGCGCTTTGCGCGCCTTGCGCATGGTGTAAATGAACTCAGCCAAGAGAAACCGTCCGGCAGCTTGAAATCAGGCAGTGGGCAGATACACCCCATCTTGCCTGACCGCCACCCCTGGGGGGAAACGCGTATGGCGGGGCGCCTCTGACCTGGGGTTTCCCTGGTGGCGGCGGTGGCTCTCTGTCAGTGTCGGTCGCCGTTGGTCGGCCTCGGCCACCATCGCACGGCCCAGAGACGCCCAGGAACGATCACTCGTCATCCGCCTGCCAGTCATCGAGCCGGACCCTCACCTGGTGGTTGCGTACGTCGAGCCAGTAGACGACGCCCGTGACGACGGCCCCAGGGGCAGGCAGCTCCATCCCGGGCGGCACACCTTCTATACGTATGAAGATCCCGAACGGCTGACGGCGCACGACCTCTCCGATGATCCGGGTCCCTACGGTCAGAGCAGCTACGGTCGCCGGCCGGCTCCGCCGCACCATGTCTCCGGCCGAGCTTCAGGGCGCGTGAGCCTCGGGTACTCATCCATCGCTAGATCATGACGCCCTGCATGACGCCCTGAGCGGGGTCGGCGCTTAGAAGACGCTTGGTGGATCTTGGGTCACACCCTTACTGACCTGCTTCTCTTTGCGTGCCGCGCGCGTCATCGGCTGGCCTTCGACACGCATGACACGGCACGGCCTACTCGTACACGGTCGCTGCCTGCAGGGCTCGGGCGAGGAAAGCCCAGTCACCGCCGGGCGGAACTCCCGGCCGGTGTTGCCGTACCACCCGTCCGCATCGTCGATCGAGGCGGCCAAGGCCTCCAAGAAGCTCGGAAGGTCCGCGTTCTCCCATGAGCTTCCTTCTCCGGCGTGGCTGCGACGCAGGGAACGCGGGCGCCTCATCCTCCGACAGCGGCGAGGGCGGCACGGACCGCGGCGAGGATGGTCGCGGGGTTGGCCGGCACCGCGACCCCCTGGACCGCCACGGTCGGCGTTCCGCCCACGCCCCGCTGGATGGCCACCGCCGTCACGTAGGCGCTCCAGTCCAGGTAAACGCCCTGCCGGACGCCCTCGGCGAACGAGCTGTCCGTCAGTCCCACCGCGCGGCCGAGCTCGACCAGTTCGTCATCGGACAGGCCCGGCCCGCCCTCGGGGGGCTGGTTGGCGAACAACGCGTACAGGTACTCCATGAAGTGGCCGCCATCGGACGCGCAGCCCGAGGCCGCCGAGGCACGGGAGGAGTACCGGGTGGTGGACAGGTCGTCGAGGAAACCCATCGGGTGGTAGACGAGACTGATCGCCTTGTCGGCCACCAATTCGTCGAGGAGCGGCCCGCTCTTGCCTTCGAACTGCTTGCAGAACGGGCATAGAAAGTCGATGAAGGCATCCACCTGTACCGGGCCCGCTCCGACGACGATGCCGTCCCCGTTGGGCGAGGCACCGGCCGGAACCCGGGAGGGCGAGCTGATGTGGGGCGTCTGAGTACTCATGCCAGGTCCCCTATCGTGAAGTCGATGGGATTTGCGTCATAACACGCGACTGGCATGGCAAACCGGCCACGTGCGCCAGGCCCTCGAATGCGGCACCGGAAAGGCCCACATGCCGCACCACCGCTTCTTCCAAGCCTCCCACCGGCCCGGTGGATGTCGAAACAAGCGCTTGCGAGCCATTCTCATGGCGTGTCCGCAGCGGGAGCGATCCGCACGAGGTGCGCGCAACCGTGTTCCGGGAGCCGGGCTGCCCGACGCTATATGTTTTGGAATTCGTTGGGCAGTTGCGACATCAGATCCTGGAACTCCGTGTCGGGGACTGCCTCTCTCAGAGTCATGAAAACCGCCGCGACGCCCCTGCGCGCCACGGTCTCGTCGACGCCCCCACGCTCGCTCACTCGGCGGACGAATTCGGCAACGCCGAATTTCTGGGCGACATCCTCCGGTGGGACCAGGGGCGGCGCGATCTCGGCAGGCAGAACGCCGGCCAAGTGCCTGGCCTCGCCGCCGGTGATCCGCTCGGCCAGCGTCAGCATCGTGGCCCGGGTCAGCTCCCAGGCCTGCTCCTCGGGGACGTGGGCCCGCTGGCTGACGAGCCGGATGAACTCGTTGCTGTCCATGGCGCCTCCAATCCCGCAGCCCATCACGGGTACCGCGCACGCACTGCCCCAAACGGTGATCGAAATGCCGGGGCGAATCCGGCGGTCGGTGCCGAAAATGCCGGTCACCGCCCGTTCTCTTCGCCTTCCTCGGTAAAGGGGTGCGCCGCCTCCAGCAGGGCCCGCAACGCGCTGGTGAGCGCCCCGACCTCGGCGACGCACTGGGCGTACGGATCCTGCGGACCGGGTGCTCGCCGCCCTGGACGCGCTGCCGCGCGACATGGCCGAGGGCTCCCGGCGGGCGGGAACGGCCGAGCGGAGCAGGTCGGCATCGCCGAGGCCGCGCTGCTGAAGGACCGGGTGGGCGACGTCTTCGACGGCTGCGTGGTGGACGTCGAAGAGCAGCGGCCGAGCGTCGGGACCGTACAGGTGCGGACCCCGGCGGTCACCGGCCCGCATCGAGGGCGGGCGGCCTTCGCCGGGCGAGCTCCTGCGGGTACGACTCACACAGGCCGACCCGGCGACGGCCAGGATCCTGTTCGCCCCGACCACGCCTCCCGGCCGGAACTGGGGGTTGGGCGCTCGCGGTGAGCCCCTCAGGGAGCTTCACGTGGAACGTCCGGGCTCCACAGGGCAGCGTGGTGGCTATCGGCCACCCGGGGTGACCCGCGGGACAGTGCCGCAGAAGGCAGACTGCCGGGGACCTCGGTCGTCGGTAAGGGTGAAACGGCGGTGTAAGAGATCCACATCGACGAGACCCGGGCAGTCGAACCCCTGGAGAGCACGGCCGAGTGCGGGATGGCGAGGTCCCCGAGACCTACCCGTTCGCCGTATGGCAGCTGCCGCCGCCCTTACGCATCGGAACCGCCCGCCCCGTGCCAGCGGCCCTGCACCCTGAACCACACTCCAGGACTGAACACGCACTCCACTGCCGCGGGCAGTCCGACCGGCACCCGGATCACCCTCAGGGCTCCGCCGGAATGCAGGTCGTAGGCGTAGCTGAGTTCGTTCGCCACATCTTCATAGGCGACGTCCGAGATGGTGCGGTCGGTGTAGCCCTCGGGATCCCCGACCTCAACGAGCTTGATGAACACAGACATGTCACGACCATAGGCACGAGACCCACGATCGTGCCCGCTGAGCACATGTCCGGTTCCCACCGCCGCTGGGACCCTCCACAAGGACAAGGCCACCGGCCGGACCCTGCACCACTACTCCACCGAGGGCGAGCCGGGCGGACGACTCCGCGTCGCTTGCGGCAACCGCCGCGCCTCCCGCTGCCCCTCCTGCGCCCAGACCTACGCGGGCGACACCTACCACCTCATCCGTGCGGGCCTCGCCGGTGACGACCGCCGCGACATCCCCGCCACCGTCCGCGACCACCCGCGCGTCTTCGCCACCCTCACCGCACCTTCTTTCGGCCGCGTGCACAACCGGCCCGACCATGGCGCCTGCCGCTGCGGCACGGGCGCGATCGGTCAAGGCGCCTCGTCCCGCACCGTCACACGTGCATCCGTGGACCGCCGAGCAGGTCTTCGGCGTACGGGCCGGGCTGCCCGAGCGGTACCGGGCCACAGGTGTGGGCTGCGGCAGGGTGAGGTCTTCGGCCGGGCCGTCAACAGCCTCGATGACTTCGGCTGGCTCTACGTCCGCCAGCAGGTCATGAAGGTGCGCGGGACGCTGGTCTTCGCCCCGCCCAAGCGAGGCAAGCTCCGTGACGTGCCCCGCGACCCCGAGGTGTCGGCCGCGCTGACCGAGCACATGAAGCACTTCCCGCCGGTCGAGGTCACCTTGCCGTGGCTGACACCCACCGGCCCGAAGGTCACGCATCGGCTCGTCTTGACGAGCGGCATCGGTGCCGCCATCTGGAGCCAGGGGTTCAACGACCAGTCCTGGAAGCCCGCGTGAGCATCCGCCGGAATCATCCCGGTCCCCGAGAAGGGGCAGCGATACGTGGCAGCCCGCGAACACGGCATGAATGCCCTGCGCCACTTCTGTGCCTCGGTCCTCCTGGACGCCGGAGAGAGCATCAAGGCCCTGAGCCTTTACCTCGGCCACGGCGACCCGGGGTTCACGCTCCGTGTCTACACGCACCTCATGCCGTCCAGCGAGACCCGGACCCGGAAAGCCATCTCCTCGGTATACCGGGCCGCCGGTCACGCTCACGGTGGTCCAGGAAGGGCCCAAGCCGCCTGACACGGCCCCTCATCGACAGGAAAGCCGCTGGGGAGGTGCCGTGTCAGGTCCTCCGGCAGCAAGTAACCAATGCCTGACGTCCACCGCACGATGGAGACGCATACGGCCGATCGCCTCTGACCTGGACGGCTGGCCGCGCCTCGTCTGGGTGCCCCGGCCCACCAGAGACGGTTGGCGACCGGGTGACGCGGCGCCGCGCGAACGGGTGATTCAGGTGGTTTTCCCGTTGGCGGATGGAAGGGAAAGAATGGCAATTTTGCGCGAATGAGGCGCATGAGCATCAGGGAGGAATCATGCCGATACAAATGGCCGCGCTCGCGCGCGGCAGTGCGGTGCTGGTCACCGCCGCGGCGACCGCCGCCATGCTGAGTGCCCCTGCCGAAAGCTCCGAAGCCGACGACGGGCGGACAAACGGCGGGCGGGCGAGCGAGACCAGGCAGATCGCGTCCTCGGTCCTGGACGCGGACGAGAACGTCAAGTTCACCCTGACCGCGATTCGGTCCACCGCCGACCCGCTGAAGGCCTCCGTCCGCCTGAAAGCCTTCGTTCGGCAGCACGGCCGGTTCGTACTGTCGGACGAGGTACGGGTCGGCGCGGCGGACGGCTGGTTCTGGTTCCCAGTCACCGGGCGGGGCGCGATCTGCGAGTTCTCGACGGCGAGCACCAACCCCGCGCCCGTTACCGCGAGCTTGCTGATCACCCCGTCGATCGGATGCTCGCTCCCCGAGCGTTTCGAGCTGCGGGACGGGAAGTTCGAGGCCGACGGCCACAGCGCGCGGGCCCCGCGCGGCGGAGTTAGCGCCGGTGGTGGCGGCATGGCCGTACGGACCGCCGCTCAGGGCGCGGCTTAGCAGGGCGACAGCCCAGAGACGGCCCAAGCCTCCTGACACGGCCCCTCATCGACAGGAAAACCACTGGTGAGGGGCTGTTTCATGCCCTCCGGCGGCAAGTAACACCCCAGCTTGCCGTACCGCCACCCCTGTGCGGAAACGCGCCGGCTCTGGGTTCATGACCGAAACATGACCGGCTGGGGACAGCGAGATGGAAGATCTGCCTCCCCCAGGCGGACCTCGTGAGCGCTCGC
The DNA here is from genome assembly GCF_042792555.1 of Streptomyces sp. NPDC056628. NCBI lineage: Bacteria > Bacillati > Actinomycetota > Actinomycetes > Kitasatosporales > Streptomycetaceae > Streptomyces > Streptomyces sp. NPDC056628. Next base: position 374,285 of record NZ_JBHTWG010000001.1, on the reverse strand, counting down.
CTGGAGACCCGCATCCGGCCTGATCGCCACGAGGAGTCGGAGGAAGCGCCGGCCCTCCTCGGTGCCCGTGAGAGCTGCCGGGCCGGCCGCGAGACTGCCGGGCGCCGCAGGCACGTCCGTAGGTCGAGAGGGCCCGTTCGCCCGCCGCGGCCGGTCCGGTGCCTGCGGTTCCCCGGGGGCCGCAGGCCGCGGGGGACGTCAGCCCTGCGTCCGGGCTTCCCTCTTGCGGAGGATGACGAGCACCGCGCCGCCGATCACGACCAGACCGATCGCGAAGCCAGCGATCAACGGGGTCATGTCCGAGCCACCGGTCGCGGCGAGGTTGGTGTCGTCGGCCGGGGAGCCGACCGTGACGGGGCTGGGCTCGCTCAGGGTCTGTGTGGTGCTGCCCGCCGCGTCGGCCTCGCCGGCCCGCGTCATGCAGTCCAGCACGCCCGCGAACCGCTTCTGGAAGCCGCCCGGCCCCTGGATCGTGAAGTCGTACGCCTGGTCCTCCTGCAGCGGGACCGTCACCGTGCGCGACTCACCGGCCGCGATGGTGTACTCGATCCCGAGCAGTTCGAAGGTGAACGCCTCGGTGCCCTTGTTGGAGGCGGTGATGTCCACGCTGCCCTTGTCGCAGTTCTCCACTGCGGACAGCGCGGGTATGGCCCCGGTCTTCGCCCAGGTCGCGCTCGCCGTCGCCGAGACGGTCGACTCGCTGGAACCGGCGAGGATCTGCGTCTGGCTGCGGTTGTCCGCCGCGAGGGCGCGTCCGACCGGCACGGTCGTCGAGGCCTGCACGGACAGCTCGGCCTGGCCCGCCGCGGCGTCCTCGGGTACGTCGAAGAACAGCTGGCTGCCGTCCACGGCCGAGGTGACGGCCCGGCCCTCCCGGTCCACGATCCGCACCCCGCTGGTCGCGGCGTCCGCGGGCGGGGTCACGGACACGCTGGCCGCGTCCGTGCGCAGCGTCACCGGGCCGAGCCGCTCACCGGGGTGCCCGGAGACCGCGGGCGGGTCGAGCGTCAGGGACGCCCCGGGTTCCGCCGTGTTCCGCGCGTTCCCCTCCAGGTAGTCCGCGAGGCGCTCGGCCTGCGGGTCCACCGCCTCGACGTCCACGCCGTCCGAGTAGCGCCAGATGGCCACCTGCGTACCGGCCGCCGCGTCCTGCTCGGAGAGGACCCCGTCGACCCCGGCCCGGTCGGCCAGCGCGGCGAGATCGTTCACCTGCGGGTAGGAGTTCTGCAGGATCCAGCGGATCTTGCCGGCGTCCTTGTTGGCGCCCAGCGACGTGCTGCTCCACGGGGTCTCGTGGTATCTCGCGTCGCGCTGCGTGGGGTTGTGGATGTCGACGCAGTACGTCTGGAGGGCGCCGCCGCCGTCGACGGACATCTCGAACAGGCCCGCCGAGAGCCGCTGGTCACCGGTGCCGGTGTGCACGACCGCGGCGCCGTACGTCTTCAGGCCGCCTATGGTGGCGGTCGCCCCGCCCTGGCCCGGCGTCGCCCCGTCGGCCGCGGCGGTGCCGGCGCCGACCGCCACGGAGGCGGCGACCAGTCCGGACACCAGGGTCACGGCGGCGACACGAGCCGCCCCTCGCCCGCGCACCGACAGCGCGGAGAACGCAGAAGACACTTAATTCCCCTTCGAGCAGGACCCGTTGACGTGGGGGTACGGTCCCACCAGCAGAATCAGAAGCCCCGTGAGCTATGCCCGGCATCCTAGGTACGCGGCGCACCACGCTTCCCCGGGATCCCGCCGGACGGCCGATCCGACTCGTAATCGTTATCGCCAAGATCCTTTGCGAGCAGGGCTTATCGACAAATCCACCGGGGTCGTTCGGGACGCATTCGCCGATAAGCCGCAGTCCGGTCAGCTCTATCCTGTGACTGACCTCACGTCACCACCACGGCCTCTTCCGCCTGTTGACTCTCCGATCCAGCGGACGGCGGTGTCTCCCAGTCCGGTTCGGGCTGCGCGGTCGCGGCGGCGGCGCCCGGCTCCGGCCTGGACGCACGCCGGAACGCCGAGGTGCCACGCGCGAGATCGTGTCCGATCGCCGTCGCCTCGAGGTCCGCCGACATCCAGCTCTGCCCCTCGCGCACGTCCGACCGCACCTTCAGCCGACCCTGCACCACGACGGGATCCCCCACGTTCAGCGACGCGGCCGCGTTCGTGGCGAGCTGCCGATTCGCCCAGACCGTGAAGAAGTTGGTGTGCCCGTCGGTCCACTCGTTCTTCGCGCGATCCAGGTACCGCGAGGTCACCGCCAGCCTGAACCGCGCCGACGGCCCCGTCGGAAGCTCCCGGTACACCGGCTGCGTCGCCACGTTGCCCACCGCGCAGATGATCGTCTCGTTCATCTCGAACCCCTCCCCGGCCCGGCCGCCGTACGCCGGGCCGAAACGCGTACGGGCCCGTCCCGTACGGCTGCGTCCGGCCTGCCGGCCTCGCCCCCGGTACGTCCGGGGTGCGCCGCCGGCGCCGCGGCCGATCACGTCCGTCGCGATCGCCGCGGAGCCAGACTGCCTCCGTCGGGCCGAGCCCGCTGAGCCCTGTGGACCACGGCCGGACCTGTGGAAATCTCCGGCACTCGGGTGGGTGACCCCCTCACCCCCGCGCCACCATCGGTCCGTCCGACCTCGTCACCTCGCCGGCGACCCCACCCCCATCACCCTCCCGTACTGCTCCCGGACCTCCCGGTACCGCAGCAGCTCCGCCGCCACCGGGTCCAGCACCCGGGCCCGCCCGCACCCGGCCGCCGCCTCCCGCAGCCGCCGTTCCGCCTCCTGGCCGTAGCGTCGCGCGGGCCCTCGGGCCGCCATCCGGCAGCCCCACTCGACGAGCGGCCCGCCGATGATGCCGGCCAGCATCAGCAGCACCGGCACGCCCAGGTTGGGCGCCATGACGCTGATGATCTGCGCCGCCAGCCAGAGCCCGCCGACGACCTGGAGGATCGTCATCGACGCCTGCACCAGCACGGCCGCCGGCCACCAGCCCGGCCGCGGCGGCCGCCCGGGCGGCAGTCCGGCCCGCGCCGCCAGATCGTCCAGCGCCTCGGGCAGCCCCTGGGCACCGCGTACGGCCGCCTCGCGCACCGCCTGCGCCCACGGCGTGGGAAGCCCGGCCGACGCCTGCTCCGTGACCGTCCGCACCGCCTGCTCGACCCGCTGGCGTGCCGTGGCCTCCTCGTCCGCCTGCACCCGCGGGGACAGCCGTCCGGTCGTCGACTCGCCCCGGTCCTGGTACCACCGCCACAGCCGCAGCCAGGGCGTCCCGCAGGCGCGGTTGGCGTTGCGCAGCCAGGACCGCTCGGCGGCCTCCCCCGCCGCGGTGGCGCCGATGGCGTCCGCGAGCCGGGCGGAGAACTCGTCCCGCGCCTCCTCGCTGAGGCCCGTCCGCCTGCTCGCCGCGTACACCGGCCGCAGCCGCCACCCGGCGGCGTCCACGTCGGCGGCGATCCGGCGCGCCGCGGCCCCGCGTTCCGCCACGAACTGCCCGAGCGCCTCCCGCAGGTCGCCGACGCCTTCCCCGGTCAGCGCGGACAGTGCCAGGACGACGGCACCCGGCTCGCCGTGCTCGCCCAGCGCGATGCCGTCCTCGTCGAGGAGCCGCCGCAGATCGTCGAGGACCTGGTCGGTGGCCTCGCCGGGCAGCCGGTCGATCTGATTGAGGACGACGAACATGATCTCGGCGTGCCCGGCCATGGGCCGCAGATAGCGCTCGTGCAGGACCGCGTCCGCGTACTTCTCGGGGTCGACCACCCAGATGACCGCGTCCACGAGCCCGAGCACCCGGTCCACCTGCTCGCGGTGCTGGACGGCCGCGGAGTCGTGGTCCGGCAGGTCGACCAGGACGAGTCCGCGCAGCTGGCCGTCGGCCGCCGCGTTCTGCGCGGGCCGGCGGCGCAGCCGGGGCGGGATGCCGAGGCGGTCGATGAGTCCCGCCGCGCCGTCGCTCCAACTGCACGCGAGCGGTGAGGCGGTGGTCGGCCGCCGTACGCCGGTCTCGGAGATCGTCACGCCGGCGAGCGCGTTGAACAACTGGGACTTGCCGCTGCCGGTGGCACCCGCGAGGGCGACGACCGTGTGCTGCCCGGACAGTCTGCGCCGGGCGGCCGCCTCGTCGAGGACCCGCCCGGCCTCGGAGAGCGTCCGGTTGTCGAGCCGCGTACGCGAGAGGCCCACGAGTTCGCGCAGCGCGTCGAGCCGGGAGCGCAGCGGCCCGTCGTAGGCGAGCGGCGTCACGGCGTGCGGCGCGGACGCGCGGGGCTCCACGATCGCCGTCTGCTCCCCGGCGGTGGTCTCGTTCACGCGCCGCGCGATCAGCCCGTCGTCCCAGGGCGTCGAGGACTCCGTACCGCCGGAGGACGATCCGGAGGCGGTGCCCGCGGTGGAACCGTCGGCAGCTCCGGACGCCGAGGACGAACCGCTACCGGTGGCGCTACGACGGGACGAGCCGCCGCCCTCCCCCGATCCTCCGCCCTCCCCCGATCCCCCGGCATCCTGCGCACCGCCGCCCCGCGCGGACGGCGTCCCGGCCTCCTGCCGGCCTCCGGGCTCGGGTACGCCGACGGGGTGGTCCGGGGCGTCGTCGGGCACCGGCGTGTCGGCGGCCGTACGGTCCTGTGCCTCGGCGGCGGCCCCGCGCGCGGGGTCTCTTTCGGCCGCCCCACGCGTGTGGCCGTCGTCCGCGGAGTCGCCACCCGCCGGGGCCTCCCCCTTCACGGGCTTCCTCCAGAGCTTGCGCCGCTCCGTCTCCTGGGCGACGGCCTCGTGCGAGCCGGGCCCTTCCATCGCACGAGCGCCTCCGGCCGGGATGCCGTCCGCCGGGGAGCCACCGCGCGGGGCGCCCTCTCCGGGGACGCCGCGGCCGCCGTCCTCCTGCTGATCGGCGTGTTCCGTGTGGTCCTGGTCAGTGACGGCAGTCACCGGTCACCTCTCCTTCTGCAGTACGGACAACGCGGCGATGAGTTCGGCCTGGGGGTCGGGATGGACCTCCAGGGCGTCGAGGGGGGCGAGCCGGCGCTCACGTTCGCTGAGCATGACCCGGTCCAGGTGCTCGTTGAGCAGCCGTCCGGCGCGGTCGCGCAGCCGCAGCGCCCCGTGGGCCCCGATCCGCTCCGCGAGCCCCTCCCCGGCGGACCGTGCCCGGCGCCCGCCGAGCAGCGCCGTGGCGACGAGCGCGGTGACGACCTCGGGGTCCGGGGCGACGCTGCGGTCGAGCTCGGTCACCTCGTCCTCGGCGTACTCCTCCAGCTCCCGGCGCCACCGCCGTACCGCCACACCGATGCGGTGCTCCACGCTCTCGGGCCGGGGGTCCCGGGCCGTCAGCTCGGGTGCGGCCGCCGCCGGTTCGCGCCGCCAGGCGTCGTCGACGCGCTCGTCGGCGGCGGTGACGGCGCACAGCAGCAGGGTGCTGAGGCTGTCGACCAGCGAGTCGAGCAGTTCCCCCGCCGTGCAGTCCAGGGGGAAGGCCCGCCATCGCTTCAGGGCGTCACCGGCGAGCACGGCACCGGCCTGGAGCCGGCCGCGCAAGCGTGCGTACTCGCTGTCATAGGCGGCGTCGACCGCGCCGGTCAGCCGGAGCGCGGCGGCGTACTGGGCGGCGGCGGCACCGGCCAGCTCGGGCATGCGGGCCTTGAGGGAGTCGAGCAGGCCGTTGGCGGTACGGGCCATGGCATGGGTCCTGGCCGATGGGTCCTGGGCCTGATGGGTGAGCCAGGTGCGCAGCGGTGCCACGGCGGTGGCCGGAAGCAGTCCGCCGCCCCACGCCGATTCGGGCAGTTCGGGGACGGTGAAGCGGGGCACCTCGCCGAGTCCGGCCTTGGTGAGCAGCGCGCCGTACTGCCGGGACACCTCGGAGACGACCTGGTGGGGGACCCGGTCCAGGACGGTCACGAGGGTGGCGTCGTACTCCTTGGCGGTGCGCAGCAGGTGCCAGGGCACGGCGTCGGCGTACCGGGCGGCCGTCGTGACCATGATCCAGATATCGGCCGCGCAGATGAGCTCGGCGGCCAGGGCGCGGTTGTCCGCGATCAGGGAATCGATGTCGGGCGCGTCGAGGAGGGCGAGTCCCGCCGGGAGCGTGTCCGCGGTCTCGATCCGCAGGACGCGCTCGGTCTCCTCACCGGGCAGCATCAGCTCCTCGGCTGGATCCTGTTCGGGGGCCCACACGCGCGTGAGGTCGGGCAGAACACGCATCCCGCTGAACCAGTGATGGTCCTCCGGATGGCAGACCAGCACCGGGGTGCGTGTCGTCGGTCGCAACACCCCCGCTTCGGTCACGCGCCGGCCCACGAGGGAGTTGACGAGCGTCGACTTGCCGGCGCCGGTGGACCCGCCCACCACGGCCAGAAGTGGCGCTTCGGGCTGTTTGAGGCGGGGCACCAGATAGTCGTCGAGCTGGGCGAGCAGTTCGTCACGGTTGGCACGCGCGCGTGGCGCCCCTGCCAGGGGCAGCGGGAAGCGTGCGGCCGCGACACGGTCGCGCAGGGCGGAAAGTGCGTCGAGCAGCTGAGGCCGTACGTCCAAGGTCACCACATGCGAAGAATGCCCAATTTTAGGGGATTTCTGAAGCATATGAGCATGTCTGCGTGCCGATAAGACACAAGGGACGGAAGGGATGACCGGGACAGAGGCATAGTCCAGGCATAACGAGTGCACAACACCCGGTGCGCGAGAGGCCAAAAGCAGTGCACGATTCGTACCTGCCTGCGATTATCAGGACCGCTTCACTGAACCTCCACATCGAGCCACGGAGGCGAAGCGAGAGGGACACGGACGCGGGAGCCCTATCCTTGTCCCCGGCAACGTCACGGAACGGCCCAGACCCGGGCACCACGAACGAGGCCACCACAACCGGCCCCCGTAGCTCAGTGGATAGAGCAGGCGCCTTCTAAGCGCTTGGCCGCAGGTTCGAGTCCTGCCGGGGGCGCCCAGTCTCCGCCCTCCCTCGGGAGGGCGTTTTTGCTGTTCACGGCAGGTTCAGCCACACACGACGAAGCCCCGGGCACTCCCCTGCCGATCATGGGGAGGCTCCGGGGCTGTCCGGCTGTCACCGGGTTTCGGCGGGTCGCCGTGTCGAATACGTGTCGAAGTCTTACGCCGGCGGGCGACTCACTCGGCGCCGGGCAGATCGGACAGATCCCCTGCGGCTTCGAGCCGCCTCTTCAGGTCCGGCAGCTGCCCTTCGACGCACCGTGCGTAGGTGGCGAGCAGCACAGGCACACCGTTCCCGGCCCACTCGGCCACCTGAGCGCGCGGGACCCCGTCGCTCAGCCACTTGGTCAGGCGAGTGTGCCGGTTGTCGTACACCCGCTTACCGGTCGGCGACTCGAAGAGGTGGGGAGGCAGTACGGCCTTGCGAGCACTCCGCCAGGCCCGGCGAATCACGGAACCCGCGAGGATGCCGCCGTTCTCCCCCTGGAACAAAAGATCACCCGGCTTGAGTCCTTCGTCCTCGATGTGCTGTCGCAGGAGGCGAGTGAGGGCGGGATGACCCGGCACCGTGCGCGTGTCCCCTTCGGCTCGGCCCTTCAGGTCGCGCTCCTCGTGGATCTCTCCTGTGTCAGTCCACTGCTTCCCGACTTCCGGAGTCGCCGTGTGGATCACCAATTCGCACCACTGATCGGCAGCCTCGACACCGGGCAGGCTCACGTCCCGTACGCGCATGGCTACGGCCTCTTCGGGACGTGGACCGCAGTAGTACAGCGTGGCGAAGAAGGCGTGCGGCCGCCTGTCACCACGGGGACGCCGGCGGGCCCGAGGTGGTCGATGATGCGATCCGCTGCCGACTTTGAGATGCCGAAGAGCGGGGCGATCTGCCGCAATGTCAGGTTCCTCCGCCAGTACGCGGCGACCAGCAGGACCCGGTCCTCCAGCGGAAGGCTCCATGGCCGTCCCTTGCGGACGGGGTATACGCCCTCGCGTCGTAACGCGGTGATCAGCTTGCCGAACTGCCCTGGGCTCATCCCGCTGAACGGGGCTATCCAGAAAGGCTCCGACGCCATGATCACACCAGTCGCTGCGCGATCATTCCACTGCTTCAGGTGCTCCCTGCTCGTACGCGAGGCGGCAGCGTTCAACATGCTCGGCCACCTGATCCATGAACCACCTCATGATCGCGTAGGGGATGACGTGCTCGTCGTGGCTGTGGATGTGGACGGTCGGCTCCAGACTCGGGTCCTCGTCAGGTATCACCGCCACCACGAACGCAGTTCCTGGCAGGTGAGTCTCTGCATCGGGAATGTCAGCCCACGAAGCCGGCGCCGGGACGGCCTCGCTCAGCTCCACACACCAGGCGCCGTCCGGCAAGGCGTAGTGGAACTGGATGGCGTAGTGGCGGCCTGCATGAACGCGCAGCTCTGGCATGTCCGCAGGCTGACACAGCTGCCACATCGGAGTCTCGTGAGTATCGTTTTCGCTCGCCTGCCAAGCCCTGTTCCATGCCGTATCTCGGAACTCGGGAGGGCCGCTATGCGCTGCGCGCAACATGTTCCTCCGAGCATCGATACGGAAGTAGGCATTCATGGCATGGTCCGCTATGATCTCCGGCCCTTCCAACGTCACCAAGGTTGCTGCCTCTTCCAGCTGTCCACTTGCAGCCTTCAACTCGTCGAAACGCTGGGAGACGTCACTAGCGTCTGTGCGGGCAGCTTCATGGGCAATGTTGACTCACGGAGCGCCGCTCCAGCACGGACAAGGAACAGACTGTATGCATCCCTACGCAACTGACGGCGTCTGCTCATCTGTGGCCTTGACGGACGAGCGCCCTCCCTGGGCCGTCCTCGGGCCGTGGAAGGGCGCTCAACGGTGACCAACGTCGACAACTGCTGACAGCTCGACAGCAGGCCAGGAGGTTGATCGATAGGGCGGCCGCAGGTCACGGCCGGCGATGATCAGTTGTGGCTGTGCAGATCACGCATCGCCGAGCTGAGCGACCAGGAAAACGGCTGCCACCGAGGGGCGGACTGCGTACGTCGCGCCCGCACTCCCCTCGGGTGCCTCCCACCAGTAGAACGGAAGCCGCCGCTCACTGTTGCTGTGTCCCTTGCTCATCCCTGACAACACCCCTGCCACGCGCCGTGCCGGATCACTCTCGTTCGGCCCGCCCAGGGCCTTGTCCACCAGTTCCGTGCAGTGGATCCTCCGGCCAGGGTTGCGCGCCAGATACTCGAGCACCTGCCTAGCCTGCGGCGCGAGTTCAGCCAAGAACACTACGGCGCGCTGCAAGTCCTCGGGACCCCATTCCGGGGCGCCGTAGTGACCCTCTTCGCCGGAGTGCTTAGCCCACCGCGGATCAACCTCAGACAGATACTCCGTCATGCCCGCCCCAACAGTTCGTCACTTGTGTGTGTCGTTCGCACCGTACAGATCCGTCAGGACACCGCGTGTCGAATCCGTGTCGAAGTTCTATCGGCGGCCTGCTCAGCTGCGGAAGAGCCACAGGTCAAGAGGAGAGCGGGGCGCAGCCACAGAGCGCCTTCGAAGCGCTTGGCCGCAGGTTCGAGTCCTGCCGGGGGCGCCCAGTCTCCGCCCTCCCTCGGGAGGGCGTTTTTGCTGCTCAGGGCGGGTGCGACCCGACACGACGAAGCCCCAGGCACTCCCCTGCCGATCATGGGGAGACTCCGGGGCTGTCCGGCTGTCACCAGGTTTCGGCGGGTCGCCGTGGAGCGCGGTGCCGGGGCGTACCGCTCTGACTCGCATCTTGCGGCAGCACATCGGAGCCGAGGGATTCAAGCCGGGCGATCTTCTGTTTCAGGGGGAGAACGGAGGGGTTGCGTCGAGGGCGGGCCGCAGCTCGTCGTGCCCGCTCTTGGTGCACCTCCGGTCGATGCCGTACAGCGCCTTGCTCAGGATCTCCCGGTAGGCGGTGTTCGTGACGTCGCTCGGGCCGGGCCGAGGACGTGCTCGTGGACCACGGGGAGCCACAGCCTTGTCGCGGTTCTCAAGGGGTGGCGCTGTGCTGCGCCTGACGTCGACCGGGGTAACGCCATGCCCGCGCACCGCCGAGAAGGTACGGCCACGAGAGTGGGCCCGGGTCGTCGATCCGGGCCCGAGGGCATCGTGTACACAGACGGTCCCCGGAATTTTCCGATCAACCTACTACTCGTCTCTCAGAACTCGCCGGGGACCTGGCCGGTGCCCGACAGGTGCTCCGCGAGGGAGCCCTGCCGTGGTTGACCGGTCCTGTTTACAATCATTGCTCCGATTTGCGACGCGGTCAAAGGATCCGGCGAACTATCTGCGCCGGCCTACTGCGGGGGAAGTTCGAAGCGCAGCAGCGCCCCGGCCTGGTGCGCGCGAAGTTCCGTCTCCGGCTCGATGTGCCGGACCTCGCCGCCGTCGTCGATGACGGTCTCGGTCAGTTCGTCGATGATGTCGGGGACCTCGCGCAGCGGCTCCCCGCAGAGCGGGCAGGTCTTTCCCGAGCGCGCAAGCAGCCCGTCCCGGTCGCAGAGGACGCCTGGGGCAGCCGCCTGCTCGTCCACCGCCAGCGTCCGGATCGCGGCCAGCGAGGCCGCCCACAGCGTCTCGTCGAGCCCGACGGCGGCGGGCCGCCGGGCCGCCTTGGCCTCGAGGATCTCGCCGACGAGCTGTCGCTGCTCCTGGTGTGCGTGGTCGGAGACGAGCTCCTGCACCTTCTGCTTGATGTCCGCGGGCGTGGCGGTCTCGCGGTCGATGGTGAAGCTGCCGATGAGCCTCTCCCGCAGTTCGCGCGGGAGAAATTCGATGAAGGCCGGTACCTCATAAGCGTGGCCGCCGACGACGAGCAGGTCGAAGCGCCCGGTCCCGAACAGCTGCTTCAGCTCGCCGACGAGCCGCCGGTAGTGCCGTTTGCTGAGCTCGTCGGCCTTGTTGCGGACCCGGTACTCGGCGAGCCCCGCTTCCGCGGCGTAGTTGGGCTTGCGCAGCGTACGGTCGCGGATCGCCTCCAGTTCCCGGGCCTCGTCGATGTAGTGCTCCCAGACCTGGCCGGTCCCCTTGTCCACGATGACCGCGCAGGTGCGGTAGTACTCGTCGAGCACGCCCAGCATCGGGCGGACGTACGGATCGGCGTCCACCACGATGCGGTCGCGGGTGCTTCGCGGCAGCCACACCTGCTCGTAGATGCCGTTGCCGCTGCAGGAGAAGACCGCGACCGCGCCCGCCCTGTGGGGCTCCTCCTCGAGCGATTTCTCGATCTTCGCGATGTCGTCGCGGAGCGAGAGCCGCGCGGCGTGCTCAAGTGAGCGATCCTCCGCGAGGGGCCGGATGCGGTCCAGCAGGCTCGCCGCCCGGGTCAGGAACGCGCGGCGGCCCGTCCTGTCCGGTTCCGCGGGGATGTAGAGCGAGACCAACGGAAGTCCGTTCCCGTTCAGCCGGAGAATTCGATCGACCTGGTCTTGCGTGATCATCACCGCTCCTCGCGCTCCGTGAGCCTCGCTCCGCCCTGTTCCAGGTAACGCGGTGGGGGCAGGAGCGGCAACCGCAGCGGGACTCCGTTCAGTCACTTCGGGCTGCTCGCACCGGGCTGGGAAGGCGTCATCAGGCCCGGGCGGGCGATCCCCCGGGCCTAGTGACGCGCGGCCGTCCTGCACTCCGGGCGCGGTCCACCCGATCCACGACGGCCCTCTGAGTCGACGAGTTCCCGATCTTCACTCCCTCGGGTGAGCCTGATCCCGGGCCCTGCCGTCGACGGCCCACATCCGCAGTCGGTCGAAGACGCCTCGCCGGTTGCCGGATCTCCGGCAGGTGGACCCACTGCGTCCCCGTCCGGAACTTGATGGCGATCGCGTCGATCACCTCACGGTGATCCCGCCAACGCCCCCCTCTTCGGCGTCCGGCCCGGAAGCAACGGCTCGATCCGCGCCCACCGGGCGTCAGGCAGCGACATGCTCAGATCAACGTCCCACCGTGCCGGACGAAAGCGCCCTGGACCGCAATGGCCCTCCGGCCGATGGGCGGAGAGCGTCGACGCACACGACCGGTGGCGGCCCGGCACGCACCGCCTCCTCGACGAGTGCACGAGCGCACGAGTGCGCGGGTGCCGTGATCGTTCAAGGCACGTGTCAGCCGTCTGCCGGAGCCGACGTGCGAGGCGCGGTGCAGCACGACGTCGACGCCGTCGCGGACATCGCGCAGGGTCGCCGGGTCGGTCAGGTCGGCCCGTACGATCCTCACCCCCCGGCGGGACGCCCGTCCATTCCGCGCGGTCCCGTAGGAGCAGCCACACCGCAGGCGCAGCACCCCCACCATCCCTCGAGGCCGATGCGACGTGGCCTCCCCCGAAGCCGCCTCAGCCGAAGCCGCCTCCTCCGAACCCGCTTCCCCCGGCGACGAGTCCGCGTGGTGGCATGGGGGGCCTCCCTGAAGATCACCGTATAGACGCCGGTCCCAGCGCCCCCCTTCCGTAGAGTCCCCCCATCGGAACCGACGGAGGAGTGATCCCGTGCGTCTGCGCTGTGCCCTGCTCGACGACTTCCAGGACGTGGCCACCGGCATCGCCGACTGGTCGCCGGTCGCGGACGACGTCGAGGTCGTGCCGTTCACCACGCATTTCCCGGACGAGGACGGCCTGGCGGCGGCGCTGGCCGACTTCGACATCGTGGTCACCCTGCGCGAGCGGGTCCCCTTCCCCGCCTCCCTCCTCGCCCGGCTCCCCCGGCTGAAGCTGCTGGTCGCGTCCGGTATGCGCAACTCGGTCATCGACTACGCCGCCGCCGAGGCGCACGGCGTCACGGTCTGCGGTACGGCCAGTTCCTCGACCCCGCCGGTCGAGCTGACCTGGGCGCTGCTGCTGGGCCTCGCGCGCGGGATCGTCGAGGAGAGCGGGGCGCTGCGGTCCGGCGGGCCGTGGCAGAGCACCGTCGGCGCCGATCTGCACGGCCGCCACCTCGGGCTGCTGGGCCTCGGCAAGATCGGCAGCCGGGTGGCCCGGGTCGGTCTGGCCTTCGGGATGCGGGTGACCGCCTGGAGCCAGAACCTCACCAAGGAGTACGCCGACGAGGTGGGCGTCCATCTGGCCGCGTCCAAGGAGGAGTTGCTGGCCGACAGCGACTTCGTGTCCGTCCACCTCGCGCTGAGCGACCGTACCCGGGGGCTGCTCGGCGCGCCCGAACTCGCCCTGATGAAGCCGACGGCGTACCTGGTCAACACCTCCCGCTCGGCGATCGTCGACCAGGACGCCCTGCTCGCCGCCCTGCACGAGGGCCGTATCGCGGGTGCCGGCGTGGACGTCTTCGACGTCGAGCCGCTGCCCGCCGGCCATCCGGTGCGCACGGCGCCCCGGCTGCTCGCCACCCCGCACCTGGGGTATGTCTCGCAGGCCAACTACGCGACGTACTACGGGCAGGCCGTGGAGGACATCCGGGCCTACCTGGACGGGTCTCCGGTACGGCGGCTCCCCTGAGGCCGGGCTGGGAAGGGGTCAGGCGCCCGCGGCCTCGTCGTGCGGGGGTGCGGCGGGGCGCCGGTAGACGCCCTCGCTCCGGTGCAGGTGGTGCAGATCCACCAGGTAGCGGCGCAGGGTCACGTGGTCGATCTCGTCGCTGTCCTCGCACCAGGCGCGCAGCTTCGCGTCGACCGTGCGCTCGGGGTACTCCACCCCCGGCTCGAACGTCTGCTCGGTGATGTGGCGCAGGACCAGCTTCTTGCGGGTCCAGCGCGCGGGCAGGCGTACGAGCCGGCCGTCACGGACGAAGGTGCGCAGGACCATGTCGGTCTGTCCCGTCCCCCGCTCGTCCGTGCCGGGTTCGCGCCGGGCGTCCGCGCGTGCTCGCGCGCTGAACACCTCGTAGGCCACGCGCAGGTCTCCGTCGTCGCCCGTGGTGACCGCGCCCTGCTCCCGCAGGCGCCGCAGAGCCGCGGCCGTCTCCCTCGAAGACAGACCGGCGGTCCGCGCGACCTGTTCGGGGCTTCCCGCGCCCAGCGCCACGGCGGCGAAGGCGCGGGCGCGGCTCTCCTCGGCGAACAGCCGGACGAGTCGTTCCGCGGTGTCGGGTTCGGTGGCCATGCGGGGAGGCTAGTGCGCCCGGCAGGGCCGCGCCGAGCGAGTTTTCCACTCGGGAGCGGGCGCTACGCGTACCGGTAGATCCCGGAGACGTCCTCCAGCTCGTCCGGGGTCACGTCCCAGGGCGGCAGTCTCTCGTGCCGGGAGACGATTCGCCGGTACTGGTCGTTGTCCCGGCCGGGCGGGCGCGCGGGGAGGTAGCGGTGCTTGCGGTGGCGTTGCTGCCAGCGCTGCCACTGCAGGTCGACGAAGGCGTGGACCAGCCAGAAGACGGGGTCGTTGACGGACGCGCCGCCGACCATGTGACCGCCGACCCAGCGGTGCACACGGTTGTGGTTGCGCCACGAGTCCCGGCCGCGGCCCCAGCCCTCCAGCTTGTTGCGGAAGCCCCGCGGGGAGGTGGAGTTCCAGGGGGCCACGTCGTAGACCGGGTCGTCCAGAGCCTGCTGGAGGTCGCCTTTCGTGGGCAGGTCGATCGGTCCGCGGGAGCGGCCCAGGTCGCGGGTGAGGAACGTGCCGTCCGAGACGCCCGCCCGGATCGTCCAGTGGCCGCCGCGGTGGGCGAACGGGCCGCTCATCACCTGCCGGTCGCCGGACCGGCCGTTCCCGCCCAGCAGGTCGTCGGTCCAGGGCACGCCGGTGGTGCCGCGGTCGCGCGTCCAGTCCCAGTACGGCACGGTCACCGAGGAGTCGACGCGGCGCAGGGCGTTCTCCAGGTCGAGCAGGAACCTGCGGTGCCAGGGGAGGAAGGACGGCGCCATGTGGGCGGCGCGCAGGCCCCGGTCTCCGTCGCCGACGAAGTGCGCGATGTGCAGCCGTACGAACTCGTCGTACACGCCGCGCCGTTTGATCTCGAGGAGCGCCTCGACGAACCGCCGGCGCTCGGTGCGGGTCAGCCGGCTGACGTCCTTACGCACGTACGCCATGCTGTGCCTCCCTGTGCGGGTGCCCGCCGTGGAGGGGGCCGGGGGCGAGGTCGCGCAGCTGTCCGCGCGGGCCCAGCTCGTCGACGGCCGCGCGGGTCGCCTCCAGCGGTGTCTGGTACCAGCCGTAGTGGTCGACCATGCTCAGCCAGGAGCCGTCGGCCCGGCGCATCAGGTGCAGGGGGCGGCCGTCGACGGTGACCTGCCATTCGACGGCTTGGGCGGCGCGGCTGCCGAGGTCGACCGGGGCGCCGCGGATACGGCGGCCCAGGTAGGTCTCGTCGAAGGGGGCGTCGGCGCCGGGCACGGGGCCGGTGGGGTGCGGGCGGGACGCGGTGATGAGCGGGGCCAGCGTGACGACGGCGGAGGTGAGCAGCCAGCGGCCCGCGTCCCTGCGGGTGTGTGGCACCGGTTCACCGGTCGCGGAGGTGTCCGTCCGCCGCGCCCTCGGCGGTTCCTGGCCCGCGCTGAACTCCATGGCTCACCCCTTCGTACTGTTCGGCTGTTCGTACGAGTAACAGTCCGGGTCGCCGCGCGGTCACCTCCGGCGCCCGAGGAGGGCCGTGTCGCCCCGGGTGCACCAATAGTCAGCTTGTCCAGAAATCCCACCAGCGGGTGAGGACGAGCATGCCGACGACCCCGATGTGCAGGACCGGCAGCACCCAGGTGAAGTCGGCGAGAAACGACCGCACCGGCGCGGGGGCGGGCAGCAGGCCGGCGCGGACGACGAAGGACGTGACGTACCAGAACAGGGTGATGGTGGCGATCCACGCCAGGCAGCACCACAGGCACAGCGCGTTGATCTCGTACAGGGACTCGAACTGCAGCCAGGAGACGAACCCGACGCCGAAGAGGCAGCCCGCCTCGAACGTCAGCCAGTACCAGCGCGGGAACGCGGCGCCGGCGAGCAGGCTCGCGCCGACGCAGACGACGATGCCGTAGGTCACCAGGCCCAGCATGGGGTTGGGAAAGCCGAACGCCTCGGCCTGGTCGCTCTCCAGCACGCTGCCGCAGGACAGCACCGGGTTGAGGCTGCAACCCGGGGTGAAGTCGGGGTCCTCCAGCAGTTTGAACTTGTCGAGCGTGATGACCCAGGAGGCGAGCAGCCCGGCCGCTCCGCACAGGACGAGCAGCAGGGCGAACGGGCGGCTGCCGCGCGCCCTCGTGTCGGTGGCCATCGCGCGACCCTATCGACGGCACGGCGGCGGTCCGGCCCGCGCTCACCCGGGCGGCCGACCCGGTGCGGGCAGGCCGCCCGATCGAGCGATGCCGACGGGTCAGCGGTGGACGCGCACGTAGTCCACGCCGAAGGTGAGGGGCGCCGGGCCGCAGGGCGGCGGGTGGTGCTCCCCCGCGCACAGCGACAGATTGAGCACCAGGTACGCCGACCAGTCGGGGCCGACGCCGGTGCCGTCGGCGTAGACGCGTTCGCCGTTGACGTACCACTCGACGCACCGTGCGCCGTAGGTCGTGCCGATCGTCACCCAGGTGTCCGGGGCGATGGCGGCGCCGTCGGTGTGGTAACTCGTGGCGCCGCGGACGTGGTTGGACAGCTCCAGCAGATGCGGGTTGTCCGGGTGGTACTCGAAGGAGTCCACCTCGTTGGCGCCGTCCTTCCAGGTCCACAGAGCCGGCCAGGCCCCCCTGGCGGAGGGCAGCAGGACCCGGGTCTCGATGTGGTCGCCGGTCCTGACCTGGAAGCCCTCCTCGGAGTACTCGGTGGTGAGCAGGCCGGTGCGCCAGGCGGGCCGGCCGTTCTCCAGGGTGCGGCCGCACGGTGCGGCGGCGAACGTCGCCACCGAGCCGGAGACGGTGACGCAGTGCGGGTCGAGCCAGTCGAGCTTGTTGTCGTCCGGGTTGTGGTCGCAGTAGCGGTAGGCGCTCGTCCGGTCACCGACCCATCGGGCGCCCCAGTCGATGGGGGCGTCGAACTCCTCCGCCCAGACGAGGGTCCGGTCGGGGTTCCGGGGTGCCGCGAACTTGACACCCTCGGTGATCATGGTGGCGAGCGCACTGAAATTCAGCTTTCCGATCATACTCGTGGTGTACCAGAACTAGGGGCACCATACGATGAATTGATTCGCGGACCAGATGCCAATCCCTCCGAATGCCCCCCGCGTATTGCATTCTCACCCCGACCACTTTCATGCGTATGGAGCAACGGGCCGCATTTTTGCCGCATCGGGACTGCTATGTTCTCCCACCGTTGGATCAGAGGAACTTTCATGCGAGGTGAGTCATGAAGAAGGCAGTTTTCACCACTGCGGCGTTGGCTATCGGTGCGGGTCTTGTGGGCGGTTCGGCCGTCGCGGCGTCGGCCGCCACGGGGGGTGCGGGCTCGTCCACGGGTCCGCTCGGGCTGATGTCCCCGACCAAGGTGTCCCCGGCGGTCCTGCCGGCCACCGACGTCGTGACGCGGCTGGCCAAGGAGGGCAAGGTCGCCAACGGCACCGCGTTCGACCGGAAGTCCGGTTCGGTGTCCGGCATCTACCTGGACGGCATGGACCCGAGCGCCGCCCGGCGGCCCACGATCCCGGTGAAGAACCCGGCGGGCAGCGGCTCGGTCGAGGTGCACCCGCTGAAGGCGCCGACCTCCGCCGGACTCGGCACCCTGCTCCCCAAGAAGTGACGGCCCGGCCTTCTCAGGCGTCGGCGGGCCGGCCAGAGCCGGCTCCGGAATTTCTGAGACTCTGATCCTGTTCTCGGCGGCCGAAGCGCGGCGGCAGGCCCGGACGCTGGATTCGGACCCGCGATTCCAGCTCCGTGGACAACGGGCCCGCCGGCCGACCGGCCCCGTGAACCAACTCTCCGGCCCACCGGCCCTCCCCTTGCCGGTGGGCCGGACGCATGCCGCCCGCCGGGCCGTGAACGGAGCCCTATTCGGGGCTCGGCGGTAATTACACGGACCGCCCCAGAATGAGCTTAAAGCGGACCGAGCGGTCCCGCGCACTCATTGAGCCATCCGAAGGAATCTCTGCGCGTTTGATTGTTCTCGCCGTGACTTATGCCTGCATATACGGGTTTCCTTTTCGTAAGCGTGCGCAACCGTGAATTCAGGAAGGAACCGAGTTGCCCAGGAAGTTCGCGGTCATCACGGCCCTCGCCCTCAGCACCGTCGTCGGCAGCGCCGGCATCGCCTCCGCCGGCGGCTCCTACGGCGGCGGAGGCTCCAGCACCAGCTCCACCACCACCGTCAAGGGCGGGAGCGGCTTCTCCTCGTCGCCGGTCGTCGTGAACGCGCCGCAGCAGGGCGTTCTGATCGCCAACGGCACCCTCGTCGACCTTCGCTGCGCCGTGCCGTGGTCCAACGGTGCCGTTGGCGCGGCGGTCATCGCGCCCGACTCGCACTACGTCGGCTGCAACACCGGCACGGTCGAGCAGGGCCGCAAGGCCGTCTACGGCGGCGGCCTGCTCTTCTGACTCCTGCTCCGATCGCGTCGCAGCAGGTAAAACCACATCGCAGCCAGGAAAGGCTCAGCACATGCGCAACAAGGTTACGGCCATTTCCGCGGTCGCCGCGGGCATCGTTCTCGCGACCGCCGGCTCCGCCGCTGCCGACAACGACACCACCACCGTCAAGGGCGGTAGCGGTTTCTCGTCCTCCCCGGTCGTCGTGAACGAGCCGCAGCAGGGAGTCATCGTCCTCAACGGCACCGCCGTCGACGGCCGTTGCATCGCCCCGTGGTCGAACGGTGCCGTCCTGGCCGCCGTCATCGCCCCGAACTCGAAGTACGTCGGCTGCAACACCGGCAAGGTCGAGCAGGCCCGGGGCTCCTACCACAAGGGCGGCCTCCTTTTCTGACTCCTGCTCCGAGCAATTCGCAGCAGGTATCCCCCCACGCAGCCCGGAAAGGCTCAGTACATGCGTAACAAGGTCACGGCCATTTCGGCCATCGCCGCGGGCATCGTTCTCGCGACCGGCGGCTCCGCCGCGGCGGACAACGACGCCACCACCGTCAAGGGCGGTAGCGGTTTCTCGTCCTCCCCCGTCGTCGTGAACGGCCCGCAGCAGGGGCTTGCCGTCGTCAACGGCACGCTGATCGACGGTCGTTGCATCGCCCCGTGGTCGAACGGTGCCGTCCTCGGCGTCGTCATCGCCCCGAACTCGAAGTACGTCGGCTGCAACACCGGCAAGGTCGAGCAGGGCCGCGAGTCGGCGCACGTCGGCGGCCTGCTGTTCTGAGCGGTCCGTTCTGAGCACAGCGTCGTCCGATGGCGGTCCCCGGTTCTCCGGTGGGCCGCCATCGGCGTTCTCCGGGCACTCCCCGCACATGCCGAAGGGCCGGCTCCGTGGGTACGGAGCCGGCCCTTCGCGTCGCGCCGGACGACGCGGCGACGTCACCTGTTGAGCGGAAGGCCACCGAGCAGCCGGCCGTCGACCGGGTTGGGCAGGGTGCGGCCGAAGACCGGGGTCTTCACGACGCCGGAGTCCTGGACGTTGGCTTTCACCTTTTCCGCCGTGCGCTGCACGTTCTTCGTGGCGGAGGGAAGGCTCCGGGCGACCGCCGTGCCCTTGTCGGCGAGGCCGCTCCCGGGCATGTTCACGGCGGAGGCGGGAACAGCGGCGCCGGCGATCGCGAGCGATCCGGCGACCACGGCAGCGGCCTTCAGGTTCTTCATCATGTGCCTTTCCAGGTGAATCCATACGTGGTTCTCCCGGGCTAACGACACGGGAAGTCGACGGAAACTCCGCGGTCGTCAAGTTCCTGGAACTCATACGAAAAGACCCGTCGGGCCGGCGGGGGCCGGCACGACGGGCCGTGGAATCGGCGGCTGTTTCGCCTCAGGCACCGGTCCCGGTCTGGGCGGGCGGCAGGCCGGGCAGGCGCGCGGCGGGCAGGCCGCGGTCGAGCAGGGTGGCGACGGAGACGTTCACGAGCTTCTTCACCACGTCGTCGGCGGCCGGGTCCACCTGCTCGGTCCCGCCCGACAGCAGGGCGGCCAGGAGGCCGTCCACGGCCTTGCCGAGGGCGTCGAGGGCGCCCGGCGTGAGGTCCGAGGCGGTGGCCTCGGTGTCCACGCCGGCCTCGGCGAGGGCCTCCTCGCGCGCCTCCGCGGCCTCCTTACGGGCTTCCTCGACGTCCTCGCGGGCGGCCGCCAGCTCCTTCTCCGCCTCGGCCAACGCCTCCTCGCGGGCCTGGGCGACAGCCTCCCGGGCCGCGTCGGCGAGCTTCTTCGCCTCCGCCGCGGTGAGCGGGTCGTCGTCCGCGGCGAGCGCGGAGTCCAGCAGCCGGGTCACGGGGGTCAGGACGGTGCCGAGGCCGGCCAGTGCGCCGGTCTGCCCCCGGAGCACCGCCCGCTGGTCCGCGGCGGCCGTCCCGGAGGCGGGGCGGGTGTCGTCGGGGCGGGCGGCGATGGCCGGCGCCACCGCACCCAGGAGGAGAGCCGCGCACAGGGCCGAGGTGGCGATGTGCCGGGTGGTCGGAGCACGCAATGGAGTTTCCCTCCGGCGAGTTTCGGGTCGTGCGATCACCGTCTCCCCGGATGGCCCCGCTGTCGAATTCGGCGACCCCGAACAGGGCACGGGAGGTGCTGATCGGGTGGACGCCGGAGACCGTCCCGGCCACGGATCCAAACGGGTGGTCCGCCGGGGGAAACCACTCGGGAAACGGCTCCGCTCCACGATCGCCGACCCTATCGGCGATAAATATGGATAAGTGGCTGGTGCTGTTCATCTCATCTGTCCAGAAGGCCGTTTGGCCCACAGAGCCAGGTGAACGGGTGCGGAATCTTCTGGCGGGGACGCGCGCCACACATCGTATTGCTGGTTCGAACTCTTTTCTGCGGAAGGGCAGCCTCGGTCATGCGCGTTGTGCCGCACATCCTGCATGTCGCCCAGCCCGTCGCGGGTGGTGTGGCGCGGGTCGTGACGGACCTGGCGGCGGCTCAGCTCGCCGCCGGATGGCGGGTGACGGTGGCCGCGCCGCCCGGCGGCACCCTGACGGACGCGCTGACCGCGCTGGGCTGTGCCGTACGGCGCTGGGACGCGACCCGGGCTCCGGGGCCCCGGCTGCCCGGCGAGGTGGCGCGGCTGGCGCGGCTGGTGCGTGAGGTGCGGCCCGACCTGGTGCACGCGCACAGCGCGAAGGCGGGGCTCGCGGCCCGGCTGGCGGTGCGCGGCGCCCTGCCGACCGTGTTCCAGCCGCACGCCTGGTCGTTCGAGGCCGCCGGTCCCGTCGTGAACCGGGTGGCGCTGGGCTGGGAGCGGTGGGGGGCGCGGTGGGCGGGGCGGGTGGTGTGCGTGAGCGAGGCCGAGCGGCGCACCGGGCGGCGGCACGGCGTCCGGGCCGAGTGGCGGGTGGTCCCCAACGGGGTGGACACCGGCAGGTTCCGGCCGGAGGGCGGGCGTGCGGACGTGGAGGGTGCGCCGCTGGTGGTGTGCGTGGGCCGGCTGTGCCGTCAGAAGGGGCAGGACGTGCTCCTCGGGGCCTGGCCGGAGGTGGCGCGGCACGTACCGGGGGCGCGGCTGGTGCTGGTCGGTGACGGTCCGGACGGGGAGCGGCTGCGCGGCGGCGCGCCGGCCTCGGTGCGGTTCGCGGGGGCCGTGGCGGACGCCGCGCCCTGGTACCGGGCCGCCGACGTCGTGGTGCTGCCGTCGCGCTGGGAGGGCATGGCGCTGGCGCCGCTGGAGGCGATGGCGTGCGGCCGGCCGGTCGTGGTGACGGACGTGGACGGGGCCCGCGAGAGCCTGCCGTCCGCGGCGCGTGCGGCCTGCCTGGTGCCGCCGGACGACCCGGTCGCGCTGGCCCGGGCGCTCACGGCGCTGCTGCTCGACGAGCCGCTGCGCGCGAAGTTCGGCGCGCTGGCCCGGGCGCACACGCTCGCCGCCCACGATCTGCGGCGCGCCACGGACGCCGTGACCGACGTGTACCGCGAGCTGCTCGGTGGTCCCACCGTGCCGGTCGTCGGACCTTATGAGGGCAGGAAGTGCATCACCACATGACCGCGGAAAGCTTCGTCGCCTCGCCCGCGGGGCAGCACCGGGCGCCTGAGGGCGCCCTCTCCGTTCCGGCCCCCGGCGGGCTCTCCGGCGGACGGGGTCCGGCCGCCGGGCGCGGGCCGCGCCGCCGGCGGCCGGACGCGCGGCTGTCGCTGTGGCTCGCCGACGGCGGCGCGGTCCTGGCCGGGGCCCTGGCGCTGCCCGCCGCGCACCGGCATCCGCTGGTCCTCGCCGTGCTGGCGGTCGGGGTCCTCGCGCTGAGCCGGCGGGCCGGGCTGTACGACACCTCGCTGGTCCGGGGGGCGCTGGACGACGTGCCCGCCGTCTGCGGCCGGATCGCCGTCGGCTGGGCGGTGGTGGCGGCGCTGTCGCCGCTGCGGTCGCTGTCGCCGTCGGCACTGGTCACCGTGGTCGCCGTCCACTGTGCGGCGGCGTGCGCGGGCCGGTCGGTGGTGCAGGGGCTGCGGTGCCGGGCGCTGCGGCGGCGGCCGTGTCCGGCGCTGGTCGTCGGTCCGGTCGAGATGGCCCGGCAGGTGGCCGCCGCGCTGCTGCGCCGCCCGGACTGCGGAGTGCGGCCGGTCGGGCTGGTCGCCGACGGCCCGGACGCCCTCGGCGACATGGCCGACGAGACGGGGCCGGCGGTGTTCACGACGGCCCTGGAGGCGCGCCGGGCGGTGGTCCGCGAGGGTGTGGGGGCGGTGCTGGTCGTGGGGGCCGCGACCCGGGTGGAGCAGGCGGCGGTGCTGCGGGGGCTGGCCGCGTCCGGGTGCGCGCTGTGGGAGCTGGACGCCGACTGCGGGCCGTACGGCCTCGGCGGCCGGACCGGGCATCTGGCCGGGTTCCCCCGCAGGCCGCTGCGGCAGGAGGACGGACGGCGCCCCGGCGCGGGGCTCAAGCGGCTGCTGGACGTGCTGCTGTCGGGCGCGCTGCTGGTGCTGACCGGCCCGGTGCTGCTGGGGTGCGCGCTGGCGCTGCGGGTCATGGACGGTCCCGGCGTCGTCTTCCGCCAGGAGCGGATCGGGCGCGACGGGCGGCCGTTCACGATGCTGAAGCTGCGCACGCACCGGCCCGCCAGCGAGCACGAGGCGGCGACCCGCTGGAGCGTGGCGAACCAGCAGGACATGAGCCGCTTCTGCCACTTCCTGCGCCACACCTCGCTGGACGAGCTGCTCCAGCTGTGGAACGTCTTCCGCGGGGACATGAGCCTGGTCGGCCCACGGCCCGAACGGCCGTACTTCGTGGACCGGTTCAGCCAGGCCCACCCCGGCTATCCGGCGCGGCACCGGATGCGCACCGGAATCACCGGGCTGGCGCAGATCAACGGGCTGCGCGGCGACACCTCGATCGAGGACCGGGCCCGCTACGACAACGCCTACATCGACGACTGGTCGCTGTGGCAGGACATCTGCATCCTGCTGCGCACGGCGGCCCAGTTCGTCCGGCCGACGGGGAGCTGAGCTGCCATGACGACGTCCCCCGAGGTCCTGTCCCCGATCACGCCCTCGCTGCCCGTGCCGCCCCGGCTTCGCCCGGTCGTGCCGCTCCTGCCCGTGCTGCCGGTGGTGGCGATCGTGGTGCTGCTCGGTCTGCCGGTCCGGGCGGGCGGCTCCGTCGCCCCGGCCGACGCGGCCTCGGCGCTGGCCGTGCTGTGCGCCCTCGGGCAGGCGCTGGTGCGCGGGCGGCGGCCGCTGACCCGGACCGCCGCGCTGGTGCTCGGGATGCCGGTGGTGGGCATCGCGCTGGCCGCGACGGGCGCCGCGACCTCCGGGGACGCGCTGACCGGACTGGCCCGCCACCTCCAGGTGTTCGTGCTGATCCCGGTCGCGGTGACGCTGCTGGTGCGCGACCGGCGGGGGGCGCGGCTGCTGCTGTGGTCGCTGGTCGGTCTGGCGCTGTGGCAGGGCGGGATCGGGGTCAAGCAGTACCTGACCGGGACCGGGGCGTCGTACCAGGGCGCCTTCGTCCGGGCGGTGGGGACGTTCGGGCCGTCGGACGTGATGGGGATGGCGAACGTCGTGGCGCTCGGTGTGGTGGCCGCGACCGGGCTGGCGCTCGGCACCCGCTCGGTGCGGCAGCGGCTGGTGGCGGCCGGGTGCGCGGCGGTGCTGCTGGTGCCGCTCGCGGTGTCGTTCAGCCGGGGCGCGTGGATCGCCACGGCGGTGAGCTGCGGGGTGGTTCTGCTGCTGGCCGGGGTGCGGCGGGCGGCGAAGGTGTTCGCCGGCGTGGTCGCGGCCGCCGTGGTGCTGGTGGGCGGGTTCGGGGTCGGCGCGGCGGCACTGGAGGAGCGGCTGACCAGCATCACGCAGGTCACCGACGCCCCGGACCAGTCGGTCGTCGACCGGTACACGATGTGGGCGGCGGCGACGGACATGTGGAGCGCGCACCCGCTGACCGGTGTGGGTCTGAAGGGCTTCCCCGCGCACCGTGACGGGCACGCCTCGCTGGCGCTGTCGTCGGGCAGCGACACCGAGGGGGCCGGGCAGGCTTTCGTGCGCCAGCCGCTGCTGTCGCCGCACAACATGTACCTGCTGCTGCTGAGCGAGCAGGGGCTGCTGGGCGTGGTCACGGTGGCGGGCAGCTGGCTGGCGCTGCTGGTGTGCGCGCTGCGCCGGCTGCGGCGCGGCGCGGGCCGCGTCCAGGACTGCGCGCTGGCGGCCTGCGGGCTGCTGCTGTGGCAGCTCGTCAACTTCCTGTACGCCGACATCGGCGGGCCCTCCACCGTGCTGACGGCGATCTGCCTCGGACTGGCCGCCTGGTGGGCGCTGTCCGGGGACGCGGCCCGGGAAGCGGGGGCCCGGTGAGGTCCGGCGCGGCGGAGCGCACGGACGCGGCGGACGGGACCGGGGACTCTCCGGCGGGCGACGGTGTCCCGCGCCCGGCCGGTCCCGCGCCGGACGGCGTGTCCCGCGCGGCCGGTGCCGTCTCGGGCCGTTTCCTCGCGCGGGCGACGCTGCTGTCGGCCGCGCTGTCGATGGCCGCGGCGGTGCTCGGGCTCGGCCGGGACCAGACGCTCGCGCATCTCTTCGGCGCGGGGGCGGAGACCGACGCGTTCCTGGTGGCCTGGACGGTCCCGGAGATGGCGTCGACGCTGCTGATCGAGGACGGCATGGCGTTCGTGCTCGTGCCGGCGTTCAGCCTGGCGCTGGCGCGGCGGGGGCGCGGGCCGCTCGGGCCCGACCCGGTGCGCGCCCTGGTGGCGGCCTCGCTGCCGCGGCTGTGCCTGGCCCTCGCCGGCGCGGCCGCGCTGCTCGTGCTCGGGGCGCCGCTGCTGGTCGCGGTGCTCGCGCCGGGCCTCTCCGACGCGTCCCTCGCGGTCGCCTGCACCCGGCTGACCGGGACCTGTGTGCTGAGCTTCGGGCTGGCCGGGTACTGCAGCGCGGCGCTGCGCGCGCACCGCAGCTATCTCGCGCCGGGCGCCATCTACATCGCGTACAACGCGGTCATCATCGCGACGATGTTCGTGCTCGCCGCGCGCTGGGGTGTGCGGGCGGCGGCGCTCGGGGTCGCGCTCGGCGGCTGCGCCATGGCGCTCGCGCTGGCGCCGTCGCTGTGGCGGCGCCTCGCGCGGCGGCCCGGCGAGGCCGACGAGGCCGGCGTCCCGGAGGCACCGGGCGGGGACCGTGACGGCGTGCGGGCCTTCGCGCCGGCCCTGGTGTGCGCGGTGCTGCTGTTCGCGGTGGGCCGCCAGTCGCAGGTCCTCATCGAGCGGTACTTCGCCTCCGGGCTGCCGGCCGGTGCCATCTCGCACCTCAACTACGCCCAGAAAATCGCGCAGTTGCCGATGTCGCTGGCGATGATGGTGTGCGTCGTGACCTTCCCGGTGGTGGCGCGGGCCGTCGCCGACGGCGACGTCCGGCGGGCCCGGGACCGGGTCGAGCGGGACCTGGTGCTGATGGCCTGCCTGGTGCTGTTCGGTACGAGCGTCGTGGTGGCCTGCGCGCCGGCGATCGTGCAGCTGCTGTTCCAGCGGGGCGCGTTCACCGCCGGGGACACCGCCGCGACCGCCGCCGTGATGCGGGTGTACGCGCTCGGGCTGCTCGGGCACACCCTGGTGGGCGCGCTCGTGCGGTCGTACTTCTCGACGGGACGCACCAGCTGGTACCCGCCGGCCGTCATGGCCGTCGGCGTGGTCGCCACCATCGCGCTGAGCGCCTGGGCCGTGGGGCCGTGGGGGGCGCGCGGGATCGCCGCCGCCAACGCGGCCGGCATCACCCTGACCGCGCTGCTCCTGCTGTTCGGGCTGGGCCCGCAGTCGGTGCCGGTGCGGGTCCCCCGGGTCGCCGGCGCGCTGGCCCGCCCGGTGGGCGCCACCCTGGGCGCCACCCCGGCCGGGCTGTTCGGCGCCGGTCTGGCCGACGCTCCCGCGGTGTCCGCCGCCGCCGGCTTCGCCTGCGCGAGCGCCGTGTTCGTGGCGCTGGCGTGGCTTCTCGACGTGGCGGGCGTCCGGTCCCTGCTGCTTCCCGTCCCGCATTCCGTCCGCAGCCCTCTCACACGAAAGCTCCGCCATGGTCGCTGACATCTCCGCCGCGCCGCGCGTGGCCCAACCCGTGCCCCAGCCCGCCGTGGGCGGCCGCCGCAGGCGGGACTCCGCCGCCTGGGTGGCCATGTACCACTCGGTCTCCACCTGCCCCGACGACCCGTACAACGTGACCGTCACCCCGGCCCGCCTGGAGCGGCAGCTCGCCTGGCTGGCCGGGCGCGGGCTGCGCGGGGTGAGCGTGCGCGAGCTCCTCGCGGCCCGGGACCGGGGCACCGAACGCGGCCTGGTCGGGCTGACCTTCGACGACGGCTACACCGACTTCGTCACCGAGGCGCTGCCCGTGCTGCGCCGCCGCGGCTTCACGGCGACGGTGTTCGTGCTGCCCGGCCTGCTCGGCGGCACGAACGTGTGGGAGCCGACGGGCCCCCGCAAGCCGCTGCTGGACGAGGACGGGGTGCGCACGGCGGCGGCGGCCGGGATGGAGGTCGCCTCGCACGGGCTGACGCATCTCGATCTGACCCGCGCGCCGGACGAGGTGCTGCACCGCGAGGTGGCCGAGAGCCGGCTTCGGCTGGAGGCCGTGGTCGGCGACGACGTGGTGGGGTTCTGCTACCCGTACGGCTACCACGACGAGCGGGCCGTCGACGCCGTGCGCCGGGCCGGTTACCGCTACGCCTGCGCGATCGCGCCCGGTCCGCTCGGCCGCGGGGACTTCGCGCTGCCCCGGATCCACATGGGGCAGGCGGACGGCTCGGTGCGCCTGGAGCTGAAGCGGCGGCTGGCCCGCGTGTACGGCCGCGCCCTGGAGGCGGCGTGAGGGTCCTGCACGTCATCACCGGTCTCGGCGTCGGCGGCGCGGAACAGCAGCTGCGGCTGCTGCTGCGGCACCTCCCGGCGCGCTGCGACGTGGTGACCCTGACCAACCCCGGCCCGGTCGCCGCCGGTCTGGCGGCCGACGGCGTCCGGGTCGCCCACCTCGGGATGGGCGGCAACCGGGACCTGGACGTCGTGCCGCGGCTGACCCGGCTGATCCGGGGCGGCGGCTACGACCTGGTGCACACGCACCTGTACCGGGCCTGCCTGTACGGCCGGCTCGCCGCGCGGCTCGCCGGGGTGCGGGCCGTCGTGGCCACCGAGCACTCGATCGGCGCGACCCGCCTGGAGGGGCGCCCGCACAGCGCCGGGGTGCGGGCGCTGTACCTGGCGGGCGAGCGCCTCGGCCGGGTCACCGTCGCCGTCTCGCCGACGGTGGCGCAGCGGCTGCGGCGCTGGGGGGTGCCGGGGCAGCGCATCCGCGTCATCCCGAACGGCATCGACGCGCCCCGGTTCGGCTACGACGAGGTGCGCCGCAAGGAGGCGCGGGCGTACTACGGGCTGCCCGAGGACGCCTACGTCGTCGGCGGTGTGGGGCGTCTCGCGCCCGGCAAGCGGTTCGACCTGCTGGTGGCGGCGCTGGCGCAGCTGCCCGACGACGTACGGCTGTTGCTGGTCGGCGGCGGGCCCGAGGAGGCGGCGCTGCGCCGCGCCGCCCGGGAACTGGGCGTCGCGGGCCGGCTGGTGCTGACCGGTGAACGGCCGTACCTGCCCGACCCGCACGACGGCGCGCCCGACCTGCCCGCCCTGCTGTCCGCGATGGACGTGCTCGCCTCGCCGTCGCCCGAGGAGTCCTTCGGGCTGGCGGTGCTGGAGGCGCTGGCCGCCGGGCTGCCCGTGCGCTACGCGAGCTGCCCGGCCGTCGAGGACCTGCCGGCGCGGGCGGTGCCCGGCGCGCGGCGGATCGTCGGCGGGCCCGGGGCGTACGCGCGGGAACTGCTGCGGCTGCGGGCGGCCGGGACGGGCGACCGGTGCGCCCCGGACGTGGTGCGGCACTACGACATCGCGCGGACCGCGCGGCAGCTGATGGATCTGTACACGGCCGCTTCGGCCGGCTCGAACCTGGAAGTGAGTCCCTCATGACAGACAACCCCGCTGAGCGCGCTCCGCTGTGGCACCGGGCCCGTGCCCGGCTCGGCCGGCTGCCCGTGTGGGCGCTGGTGCCCGCCACGGCGCTGACCGGTGCCCTGGCCGGTGGCGCGTACGGGCTGGTGAAGCCCCCGCAGTACACGGCAACCAGTTCCGTGGTGGCCGTGCCGAACGGCACGACCGAGGCCGACTGCACCGACGCGCTGGGCTTCGCGCAGGCCTACGGCCGGGTCGCCACCCAGCTCGCGGTGCTCGGGGACGCCCAGATGTGGGCGGGTGTGCCGGTGTCGACGCTGCGCGAGAGCGTGGAGGTGGCGACGTCGCCGGACGCGCCGATGGTCGCGGTCTCGGCGACCTCGTCCAGCCCGGGGCAGGCCGTCGACATCGCCAACGCCGTGTCCCGCTCGCTGGTCACCGAGGCCGGTTACGCCAAGGACCGGACCGGTATCCGGCTGGAGAGCCTGTCCCGTGCGCTGCGGCCGGGCAAGCCGTCGTCCGCGTCGCCGGGGCTGACCGCGCTCGTGGGCGCGAGCGCCGGCGGGCTGCTCGGCGGTCTCGCGATGCTGGCCCGGCCGCGCCGGCGGTCCGGTGAGCCGGGCTCGGAGGAGGACCTCGGCCGGGCCTCGGTGCCGGGTCCCGCCGGGGCCGCCGACGCCCAGGAGACGCGCGGATGACCGCGTCCGCACGGAACCTGACCGTGGAGGTGTGCACCGACGAGCACGCCTTCGCGGGGCTGGCCGAGGCATGGGGCCGGCTGCACCGGGCATGCCCGTCGGCGACGGCGTTCCAGAGCCACGCCTGGCTGCACTCGTGGTGGCTGTCGTACGGCAGGCCGGGCCGGCTCCGGCTGGTCCTGGTGCGCCGGGGTGACGAACTGGTGGCGGCGGCGCCGCTGATGCGGGTGCACAGCCCGCTGCCGGCGCTGGTGCCGCTCGGCGGTGCCATCACCGACTTCTGCGATGTGCTGGTCGACGAGTCGGCGGGCGCGCCGGCCGCGACGGCGCTCGCGGACGCCCTGGCCGACCTGGCCCGCACCGCGCTGGTGGACTTCCGCGAGGTGCGGCCGGGCGGTGCGATGGAGCGGGTGTTCCTGAGCTGGCGCGGTCCGCGGCGGCGGCTGCACGACTCCCTCTGCCTGGAGCTGCCCGCGCTTCCCATGGAGGAACTGGTGGGGCGGCTGCCGACGGCCCGGGCCCGGCGGATCCGCAGCAAGGTCAGCCAGCTGTCCCGGCTCGGGGTGCAGTGGCGGGTCGTGCCGCACGAGGAGACGGAGGCCGCGCTGCGCCGGCTCCTGGAGCTGCACCGGCTGCAGTGGCAGGGCCGGCAGGTGTCGCCCGAGCATCTGCGGCCGCGGTTCATGGAGCACCTGGTCCGCGCGACGGTCCCGCTGGCCCACTCCGGGGAGGCGGCGACCACGGAGTTCGTGCTGGACGGCTCGGTGGTGGCGGTCAACATCTCGCTGCTGTCGGACGCGCTGGCCGGCATGTACCTGTACGGCTTCGACCCGGGGCTGCGGCAGCGCCGGGTGGACGTGGCGACGATGCTGCTGCACGGGGCGACCGGTCACCTCGGGTCCGCCGGGCTGCGCACGCTGAGCCTGCTGCGGGGCGCGGAGCCGTACAAGTACCGCTGGCTGCCGACGACGGTCGTCAACCAGCGGTTCCTGCTGGCCCGGCGCCGCACGTCCCCGCTGCTGGGGGCCGCGCTCGCGGAGGCCGCCGCGCGGCGGCGGGTCAAGGAGGCGCTGCGCAAGGACGCCGAGCCGGCGGCTCAGCGGTAGCGCTCCGCCCACCGCAGGCACGCGGAGAGCCGGCCGCCGATCTGCTGTTCCAGCCACTTCTCCAGGTCCAGGAGGGTGCAGTGCGGGGCCTGCGTGGTGGTGGGCGCCGGGGCCGGTGTCGCCGCGGCGGCCGGCTCCGGCGCGGCGGAGGGTGCCGCCGGGGCCGGGAGGGTGGCCGGGGACGGGAGGGTGGCCGGGGACGGGAGGGCGTCCGGCGTGACGGGGGCCGGCTGGGGGCGGGAGTACAGCGGGGCGGAGAGCAGGAGGCGGTACAGGGCGGAGGCGCGGGGGTTGTCGGAGCACAGCCACACGCCGTGCGGGCAGTAGTCGGTGATGGTGTTGTAGAGCGGCTTGTGCTGGTCCATCCAGGCCAGCATGCGCAGCATGTAGGTGATGTTGTCGCCGTTGCGGAACAGGCCCCACTCCGGGTAGGAGATCGGCTTGCCGTGGCGGCGGGCGAAGTCCACCTGGTGCTGCAGGCCGTAGGGCTCGGAGACCTGTTCGTCGAAGGTGCGGCCGCGCGGCTGGTCGTAGGCGTCCATGCCGACGATGTCGACGACGTCGTCGCCGGGGTAGCACTCGGGCCAGGGGATCGCGTCCATGCCCCGGCTGGGGGCGAAGTCGAAGCGGAAGCGCTGTCCGTCGACCGCGCGCATGACGCGGACGACGCGGCGCCAGTACTGCTTCCAGCTCTCCGGGTCCGGGCCGCAGCGGTGGGTGTAGGTGGTGCCGTTCATCTCCCAGCCGAGCACGACGACCGTGTCCGGGATTCCGAGGTCGACCAGGCGTTCGGCGAGCGTCTCGAAGTGCTCGTCGAAGGCGCCGGACGCCGCGCGCCGCAGCAGGGTCCGGACGGTCGCGTCGGGGAGGTTGCGCTCGTTGCGTTCCATCATCGGCACGTTGAGCACGAGCATCCGGTCGGACTGGGCGCGCCGCCAGGCGGCCCAGCTGTCGAGGAAGCCGTGCCCGCCCTCGATGTTGGTCCACAGGTCGCCCGGCAGATAGGTGTGCCCGACGCGGGGTTCCTGGCCGCCGAGCCAGCGGCCGAGCTGCTGCATCCGCTGCACCCCGGCGGGCCCGTAGTGCAGGTACGCCCCGAACGCGGGCCCGTGCGCGGGGACCCCGGCCGGGGCGTGCGCGCCCTGCGGCGGCTGCGGCGAGGGGGCGGCCGGAGGTGCGGAACCGGCCGCGGGGACCGGGCGGGACGGGTCGGGGTGGGAGGCGGCGCCCGCCGCGCGGGCCGTGCCCGGTGTGAGGGCCGCCGCGGCGATCACCGCGGCGGTGATCAGCGCCGGTCCTCTCCGTGCGGACCGTCGGCGGTCACGGGCCATGCGTCCTCCTCGGCGGGGCACCTCCCCTGTAGGTGACAGGAAGTCACATTCGCCGGGGCGGGGCCATCGGAGCGCGGCCGAACGGGCCATCAGCTGCCGTACAGCGCCTCGATGTCGGCCTCGTACACCTGCGTCACGGCGTGCCGCTTCACCTTCAGCGACGGGGTGAGCAGGCCGTTCTCCTCGGTCCACTCCCCCTCGACGAGCCGGAACGCGCGGATCGACTCGGCGCGGGACACGGCCTCGTTGGCGTAGTCGACGGCCTTCTGGACGTAGGCGCGCATCCGGGGGTTCCGGACGACCTCGGACATCGGGGTGGCGGCGGGCAGCCCCCGTACGGCGAGCCAGTGCGCCACCGCGTCCGGTTCGAGGGTGATCAGGGCGCCGACGAAGGGGCGGCCGTCGCCGACGACGAGGCACTGTCCGACGGGCGGGCGGCTGCGCAGCCGGTCCTCCAGGACGGCCGGGGAGACGTTCTTGCCGCCGGAGGTGACGAGGATGTCCTTCTTGCGGCCGGTGATGGTGAGGTAGCCGTCCTCGTCGAGGGCGCCGAGGTCGCCGGTGGCGAACCATCCGTCGCGCAGCACGGCGTCGGTGGCGGCCGGGTCGTTGCGGTACGCGCCGAAGACGATGCCGCCCTTGATGAGCACCTCGCCGTCGTCGGCGATGCGGACGGCCGTGCCGGGGACGGGCCGGCCGACGGTGCCGGGGCGGGGCCTGAGCGGCGGGACGACGGTGGCGGCGGCGGTGGTCTCGGTGAGGCCGTAGCCCTCGTAGACGAGGATGCCGGCGGCGTAGAAGAACAGGTTGAGGTTGCGGTCGAGCGGGGAGCCGCCGCTGATGGCGTAGCGCAGGCGGCCGCCGAGCTCCTTGCGGACCCGGCGGTAGACCAGCAGGTCGTACAGGGCCCAGGCGGCCCGGAGTCCGATGCCGGGGCCCTTGCCGGTGCCGAGGAAGTGGTCGAGGTGGGCCTCGGCGAACCGGACGGCCACGCGGTCGGCGCGGTCGAAGGAGGCGCCGCGGCCCAGCTTCTCGGCGGTGGCCCGGCCGGTGTCGTGGATCTTCTCGAAGAGGTACGGCACACCGACGAGGAAGGTGGGCCGGAACTCCCGCAGGGCGGGCCGCAGTTCGTCGGGCTTGATGCTGGGCCAGTGGCCGATCTCGATACGGCCCATCAGGCAGGCGATCTGGATGGTGCGGCCGAGGATGTGGGCGAGCGGGAGGAAGAGCAGGGTCGAGGCGGTCTGTCCGGTGACGGCCTGGAAGACGGGGTGCAGCAGTTCGACGGTGTTGGCGGCCTCGGCGTGCAGGTTGCCGTGGGTGAGGACGCAGCCCTTGGGCAGGCCGGTGGTGCCGGAGGTGTAGCAGATCGTCGCGACCGTGTCGGGGGTCAGGGCGGCGCGGCGTTCGGCGATCTCCTCGTCGGGCAGGTGGCGGCCGAGGGCGGTGAGCGCGCCGAGGGCGTCGTCGTCCAGTTCCCAGACGTGCGGGGGCTGTTCGTGCGCCTCGGTGCCCGCCGTCACCGTGGCCGTGTTCTGCGCCGTCTCGGTGACGACGTGCCGGGCCCCGGAGTCGCGGACGATCCACTCCACCTGGTCCGCGGAGGAGGTGGCGTAGACGGGGACGGTCCGGCCGCCCGCCGCCCAGATGGCGAAGTCCAGCACGGTCCACTCGTAGCGGGTGCGGGACATCACGGCGACCCGGCCGCCGGGCTCCAGGCCGGCGGCGATCAGCCCCTTGGCCACGGCGGTGACCTCACGGGCGAACTCCGCCGCGGTCACCGGCCGCCAGCCGTCGCCGGTGTGGCGGCGCAGGACCACGGCGTCGGGCGCCTCGGCCGCGTTGGTGTAGGGCAGGTCGGCGGTGCTGCCGGTGGTGGGGCGGGACGCGAGGGCCGGGGTGCGGGCCTCGCGCACCACTCCCCCGGCGTCCTTGACGACCTCGACCTCGGTGCGTTCCAGCAGTTCGGTGCGGTGTGCGGCCCGCTTCAGGTCCTTGCGTACGCCCATGTCGGCTCCCGGTGCCCGTCGTACTTACCGGAGAGTAAACTTACTCAGGCGTAAGTAAAGGTCAATGGGTCCGGCACCCTCAGTCCCGGCCGGTGAGACGGCTCGCCCGCCGGATCGCGTCGGCGAGCCGGGCCACGTCCTGGTCCTCCGTGACCGAGCCCAACTCGTCCGCGCGCTCGGCGAGTTCGCCGAGGCCGACCCGTCCGGGCAGCGAACCCGGACGGTCGTCGCCCGCGCGCAGGGCGTCCGCGAAGTAGGCCGCCGTGGCGGTGACCTGGAAGCGGGGGCTCGCGCTCCACACCGAGTCCTCCAGGGCGCCCGTCTCGATGCCGCCGGACTCCTCGTGCGGGGCGCGGGTGCGCGGGTCGAGCCAGCGGACGCCCGCCGTGGCCAGGTGGCCCTCGGCGTCCGGTGCGGTGCGCACGGCGTACAGGGCGGTGACCGTGTGGCCGGGGCCGACCTCGCCGCCGTCGACGCGGTCGTCGCGGAAGTCCTCGTCGGCGACCTGCCGGTCGTCGTAGCCGATCAGCCGGAACTCCCTGACCGTCTCCGGGTCGAAGACGACCTGGGCCTTGGCGTCGCGTGCGGTCAGATCGACGTTGCGGGGCAGGTCCTGGCTGAAGACCTGGTGCGCCTCGCGCTCCCCGGAGACGTACACGGTGTGGCCGTCGCCCCTGTCGGCGAGGCGTTCCATCAGGGCGTCGCCGTAGTCGCTGCCGACGCCCACTCCGAAGAGGGTGATGCCGTGCTCGCGGCGCTCGGAGGAGACGCGTTCCAGGATGGTGTCCGCGTCGGTGTCGCCGGTGTTGGCGAGCGCGTCGGAGACCAGGACGACCCGGTTGGTGGCGCCCTTGCGCAGGCCGTCCTCGGCCGTCTCGTACCCGGTCTCCACGCCGGCGCCGAGATTGGTGGAGTCGGTGGGTTCCAGGCGGTCTATGGCGTCGTGGATCTCGTCCCGGTGCCCGCCGACGCGGGTCGGCCGCAGCACCCGCTCGGCCTCGTCGCTGAAGGTGACCAGGGCGACCGAGTCGTCGTCGCGCAGCCGGTCCGTCATCACGCCGAGGGAGTCCTTCGCGAGGTCCAGACGGCCCGGTTCGGCCATGGAGCCGGAGATGTCGACGACGAAGGTGAGGGCGGCGGGCGGGCGCCGCCCGGCGTCCGCGGCGGGCCGGGTCGCCAGCCCCACCCGCACCAGGGACCAGTCCTCGCGCGCGGTGCGGGCGCCGTCCACGGTGACGGTGAACCCGTTGCCGTCCGGGCGGTCGTAGTCCTGGCGGAAGCTGTTGACGAACTCCTCGGGGCGGACCGTCCCGGGGTCGGGCAGCCGTCCCTCGGCGAGCGTGCGGCGGGCGTAGCCGTAGGAGGCGGTGTCCACGTCCAGGGCGAAGGTGGAGACGAGGTCGGGCTCGGGCGCGAACTCGCGGCTGCCGTCGTCGCCGTTCTTCTGCCCGACCGAGCCTTCGCCGGGTTCCACCGGGAAGCGGTCGTCCGTGACGCTCCGGTCCGCCGACGAGTGACCGCCGTCCTGCGCGCTGCACCCGCTGAGCAGCAGGCCGCCCGCCGTGAGCGCGAGCAGCGCACCCCTCAGCCGTCGTGCGCGGTGTCGCTCCATCGTCCGTGCCCCCTGCTTCCGTTGACGTCGACTTCTGCGACTGTGACGGGCCAGGGGGCCGGAACGTGCGCCATGGTGCGTTGCGGATGGGTCTCGAAGAGGGCACGGTGAGGCCCCGCCGAGACCGGTGGGTGACCCTCCGTCGACCTGCCGAGTACCAAAGGCAGTTGACCCGCCAAGTGCCTACGACACGATGTCCTTGCGCGTGAAGTGCCGGAAGGCCAGCGCGAACAGGATCAGGGCGTACGTCACGGAGACCGCCGTGCCCTGGATCATGCCGGACCACTCCGGGTGCGGCTGGACGGCGTCCGCCCAGGCGAACTGCCAGTGCGCGGGCAGGAAGTGCCGCCAGTCGCCGAGGGCCGTGACGGCGTCCAGGACGTTGCCGACGATGGTGAGACCGACCGCGCCACCGACCGCGCCCAGCGGGGCGTCCGTCCGCGTCGACAGCCAGAACGCCAGCCCGGCGGTGACCAGTTGGGACACGAAGAGGTACGCCACGACGACCAGCAGACGCTGCGCCGCCGTGCCCGTGGCGAGCGAGCCCCCGGTGGGGATCTGCAGCGGACCCCAGCCGTACGCGGCCGTGCCCACGGCCAGCGCGACCACCGGCAGCAGCACCATCGCGGCCAGGCTCAGGCCGAGGCCGACCACGAGCTTGGACCACAGCAGCCGGGCCCTGGGCACGGGGGCGGCGAGGAGATAGCGCAGGGAGGACCAGCCGGCCTCCGAGGCGACGGTGTCCCCGCAGAACAGAGCGACCGGGATCACGAGCAGGAAGCCCGCGGAGACGAAGAGGTTGACCGCGGCGAAGTTGGCGCCGGAGGCCGTGGCCGTGTCCATCAGGGTGATGCGGTCGCCCCGCCCGTCCGGTTCGCCGCCGATCGCGAACGCGGCGACCAGTACGAACGGCAGCACGGCGAGGATGCCGAACATGACCAGCGTCCGGCGCCGCTTGAGCTGGCGGAGCAGTTCGACCCGCAGGGGCAGGGTGCGGCCCGCCCGGTAACCGGAGGCGACCTCGGTGCGCTCGGTGAGCGTGCTCATGCGGAACCTCCGATCAGGGTGAGGAAGGCGTCCTCCAGGCGGCGGTGCGGGCCGACCGACCGGACGGGCACCTCCAGCCGGACGAGTTCGGCGACGAGGTGCTCGGCACTGCCGTCGGCGTCGAGCCGGACCAGGAGCCCCTCGTCGGTGGGGACGGCCGAGACCACACCCGGCAGCGCGGCGACCTTCTCGGCGGCGGGTGTGTCGACGGCCGTGGCCGTGCCGACGAGGAGGGTGTCGCCGGAGCCCACGATCTCGGCGACCGGGCCCGCCTGCACGAGCCGGCCGCGGTCCATGACCACGAGATGGGTGCAGGACTGCTCCACCTCCGCGAGGAGATGGCTGGAGACGATCACCGTGCGGCCGGCGGCCGCGTACCGGATCATCACCTCGCGCATCTCGCGGATCTGCGGCGGGTCGAGGCCGTTGGTCGGCTCGTCGAGGATGAGCAGGTCCGGCAGGCCGAGCATGGCCTGGGCGATGGCCAGGCGCTGGCGCATGCCCTGGGAGTAGGTGCGCACCGCGCGGGCCAGGGCGTCGCCGAGCCCGGCGATCTCCAGGGCCTCGTCCAGGTGGGCGTCCCCGGGCGGGCGGCCGGTGGCCTTCCAGTACAGCTCCAGGTTCTCCCGGCCCGACAGGTGCGGCAGGAAGCCGGCGCCCTCCACGAACGCGCCGACCCGGGACAGGACCGGGGCGCCGGGGCGGATGGCGTGCCCGAAGACCCGGATCTCCCCGGCGTCCGGCTTGATCAGGCCCATCAGCATGCGCAGGGTCGTCGTCTTGCCGGCGCCGTTCGGGCCGAGGAGGCCGAGCACCTGGCCCTTCTCCACCCGGAACGACAGCTCCCGCACCGCGTACCGGTCCTGCGCGCGGGCGTACCGCTTGCTCAGTCCGCTGATCTGGAGCGGGACCTCGGCCAGCTCCGGGTCGGGCGCGGGGGCCGCGGTGCGGCGGCGGGCGGTCAGCAGCAGGGCCAGGGCGATCAGGGCGCCGGTGGCGGGCAGCCACCACACCCAGGACGGCAGGGGGGCGGCGGCGCTGGTGACGCCGGGGGCCGTCGGGACGGACAGCTCGCTCTTCAGGGCGACCGCGTACGTGGCCGGGGCGGCCGGGGAGGCGTAGCCGAGGTCCGTGGAGGACAGCACCAGGCGCAGCCGGTGGCCCTTCTCCACGTCGTGGTCGATGGCCGGGAGGGTGATCCGCACGTCCTTGCCGGACTTGGCGTCCGTGACCCGCAGCGGGGTGACCAGCTGGGATGGCAGGACCTGCTGCCGTCCGTCGGGGCCGACGTCGTAGACCTTGGCGAACAGGACGGCGTCGCCGCCGCTGGAGCGCACGCGCACGGTGGCCGTCGGGGAGCCGGTGATGTGGAGGTTGTCCGCGACGGGCGCGGACTCGAAGCGGGCGAACTGGCCGGGGAAGTCCAGCGAGACCCCGACGCCGAGCGACGACAGCTGGGCGAGACCGCCGGAGCCGCCGAGGCCGGGCAGGGCGGAGACGGCGGGCGGGCTGGCGCCGGCCGGGTTGGCGACGGACTGCTCGCCCCCGGTGAGCGGCACGGGCCGCACGCCGGCGGCCAGTCCGGGGTAGGAGCCGGCGCTCGCGCCCCGCAGCTGGGCCTCGCCGTCGGTGGAGTCGATGCCCCCGGTGCGGGTGACCCGGAAGGCGGGGCCGGTGTCGGCGCTCTTGTCGCCCTTGAGGTAGCGGTCGAACCAGGCGGCGGTGCGGGCCTGGACGCGGGACGCCTCCAGGTCGCCGCCGTCGTGCCCGCCGGCGATCCAGTCGACGTCCACGGGGGCGCCGTTGGCCCGGATCGCGCGGGCCGCCCGGTCGGCCTGGCCGAGCGGGAAAAGGGAGTCGGACTGGCCCTGGAACAGCAGGGTGGGCACCTTGACACGGTCGCCGACGGCGGACGGGGAGCGTTCCTCCAGCAGGGCGCGGGCCTTGGCGTCGGGGACGCCGGACTCGGCGACCCGCTCGTACATCGCGCAGAGCGTGGGCTCGAACTTGGCGCAGCCGCCGCCGGAGTTGATGAAGATGCCGGCCCACAGCTTCTTGAAGACCCCGTTGGGGAAGAGGGCGTCGGCGAGGTTCCAGTAGGTGATGGCCGGGGCGATGGCGTCCACGCGGTCGTCGTGTCCGGCGGCCAGCAGCGCGATCGCGCCGCCGTAGGAGCCGCCCGCCATGCCGACGCGCGGGTCGCCGGCCTTGTCGAGCCGGACCTCGGGCTGCCGGGCGAGCCAGTCCAGCAACCGGGAGACGTCGGCGACCTCGCCCTTCGGGTCGTTCAGGCCGATCTCACCGGTCGACCTGCCGAAGCCGCGGGCGGACCAGGTGAGGACGGCGTACCCGTCCCGCGCGAGCTCCTCGGCCTGCTGCCGTACGTCGTCCTTGCTGCCGCCGAAGCCGTGCCCGAGGAGGACCGCGGGGCGCCGCCCGCCGCCCGGCGCGGTGAAGTACGAGGTGTCGACGCGCACTCCGCCGTCCATCGCCATGACCCGGTCGGCGCGCCGCACCGGCGGGGCGTCGCCGCCGGAGGCGACCGCGGTCCAGGTCCCGGCGCCGGCCAGCACCACGACGGCGGCCGCGGCGGCCAGCAGCCGCCGCGGCCCGCGCAGTGCGCCCCGTCGGGGCAGTCGAAGATCCATGCGTCAACGGTACGGGTCGAAGCTGTCGGTCAGTTGCCGACCAGGGACCGAACTCCGTCACCTCCTGTGGATGTACGCGGTGCCGTCCGCGTACACCAGCCGCGGTACGCCGGTCAGTCAGTCGCGGGCGTCGTCCGGCAGGGTCACCAGCCAGCGGGTGGTGCGGCGCGGGCGCAGGTACAGCGCCCAGTAGAGGGTGGCGACGGCGGTGATGCCGCCGGTCCACGCCAGATGGACGGGTTCCTGCTGGGTGAGGATGTAGCCGAGGACCACGATCAGCACGACCGGCATCGCGGGCCACAGCGGCATCCGCCAGGCGGAGGTGTGGCGGTGCCGCCCGCGCCGGGCGAGCAGGGCGGCGACGGCGACGAGCAGGTACATCCCGGTGACCGAGACGCCCGTGACGCCGTACAGGGTGTCGAGGTTGACGAAGCACAGGGCGGCGCCGGGCACACCGACGGCGAGGGTGGCGACCCACGGCGAGCCGAAGCGGCCGAGGCGGGCGAGGCCCTCGTTGACCGGCTGGGGCCACGCCTTGTCGCGGGCCGAGGCGAACAGCACGCGGGAGTTCTGGATGACCATGACGATGCCCGCGTTGACGATGGCCAGCGCCACGCAGAGGCTGACGAAGGTGCCGACGGCGGAGTTCGACCAGGCGGTGACCATGGCCGAGATGTCGCCACCGGTCAGTTCGGCGACGTCCGAGGCGCCCAGGGTGATGGCGACGACCGGCACCAGGATGATGACGGTGGAGATGGCGAGGGTGGCCAGGACCGTGCGGGCGACGTTGCGGCGCGGGTTCTCCAGCTCCTCGGAGAGGTAGACGGCGGTCGAGAAGCCCTGGGTGATGAACAGGGCGATGGCGAGCCCGGAGACGACCAGCAGCGCCGTCACCGTGTTGGTGCCGCCGTCCGCGCCGGCCACCTCCAGGGAGGCCAGGCCGGCGGGGCCGCGCTCGGCGTGGGCGAAGCCCAGAACGGCCACGACGGCCGCCGCGATGACCTCCAGGACCAGGAAGACGCCGGTGATCCAGGCGTTGGCGCGCAGGTCGAGCAGGCCGGCGAGGGTGGCGAGCAGCATGACGCCGGCGCCGGTGAGGGCGGGGTCGAGGTGGGCGATCGGGGCGAGGTAGTCGGCGGTGCCCATCGCGATCACGGGCGGTACGACCATGACGACCAGCAGGGAGAGCACGAAGACCAGCCAGCCCGCGAGCCGTCCGGCGAGCGTGGACACCATCGCGTACTCGCCGCCGGCGCTCGGGATGAGGGTGCCGAGCTCCGCGTAGCAGAAGGCGACGGCGACGCACAGCAGGGAGCCGACGGCGATGGTGAGGGCCGTGGCGGTGCCGAGCGAGCCGAACAGGTCGGGGACGACCACGAAGAGCGTGGACGCGGGGGTCACGCAGGAGAGCGTGAGCAGCGTGCCGCCGACCACGCCGATGGAGCGCTTGAGCTGCCGGGGGCTGCCCGACGCCTCGGCGGCGGGGGCCTCGGCGGGGGTGAGGGTGTCGGTCACGAGGGGGATGCAACATCGACGGAAACCGTCACGTCAATGGGTGTTCAACTACGGAATCAGTTGTCGGCGATCTTGATTTCGCGCGTTAACGTCGCATCAAGGCCCGTGCCGTACGGCTTTCGCAGGTGCGGGAACCGCAGCGGACCCGCGCAAAAAAACGGGGCCGTCCGCATTGCGGACGGCCCCGGGGGCGGCGTCAGTGGTTGCGCGGGAAGCCCAGGTCGACGCCGGTGGGGGCGTCGGCCGGGTCGGGCCAGCGGGTGGTGACGACCTTGCCGCGGGTGTAGAAGTGCGTGCCGTCGTTGCCGTAGATGTGGTGGTCTCCGAAGAGGCTGTCCTTCCAGCCGCCGAAGGAGTGGTAGCCGACCGGGACCGGGATCGGGACGTTCACGCCGACCATGCCGGCCTCGACCTCCAGCTGGAAGCGGCGGGCGGCGCCGCCGTCCCGGGTGAAGATCGCGGTGCCGTTGCCGAACGGCGAGGCGTTGACGAGGGCCAGGGCCTCCTCGTACGTCTCGGCGCGCAGCACGCACAGGACGGGGCCGAAGATCTCGTCCTGGTACGCCTTCGCGGACGTGGGCACCTTGTCGAGCAGCGAGATGCCGATCCAGTGCCCGTCCTCGTAGCCGTCGACGGTGTAGCCGGTGCCGTCCAGCACGACCTCGCAGCCCTCGTCGGCCGCGCCCTTCACGTAGGACGCCACCTTGTCGCGGTGCACGGCCGTGATCAGCGGGCCCATCTCGGACGCCGGGTCGTCGCCGGGACCGATCTTGATCTTCTCGGCGCGCTCGCGGATCTTCTCCACCAGCTCGTCGCCGATCGCGCCGACGGCGACCACCGCGGAGATGGCCATGCAGCGCTCACCGGCGGAGCCGTAGGCGGCCGACACGGCGGCGTCGGCGGCCGCGTCCAGGTCGGCGTCCGGCAGGACCAGCATGTGGTTCTTGGCACCGCCGAGCGCTTGCACACGCTTGCCGTTGGCGGAGGCGGTGGTGTGGATGTAGCGGGCGATCGGCGTGGAACCGACGAAGGAGACGGCCTTGACGTCCGGGTGCTCCAGCAGCCGGTCCACGGCCACCTTGTCACCGTGGACGACGTTGAGGACGCCGTCGGGCAGGCCGGCCTCGGCCAGCAGCTCGGCCAGCCTGACCGAGGCCGACGGGTCCTTCTCGCTGGGCTTGAGCACGAAGGTGTTGCCGCACGCGATGGCGATGGGGAACATCCACATCGGGACCATCGCCGGGAAGTTGAACGGCGTGATGCCGGCGACGACACCCAGCGGCTGCCGGATCGACGACACGTCGACGCGGCTGGCGACCTGCGTGGACAGCTCGCCCTTGAGCTGCACGGTGATGCCGCACGCGAGGTCCACGATCTCCAGGCCGCGCGCCACCTCGCCGAGGGCGTCGGAGTGCACCTTGCCGTGCTCGGCGGTGATCAGTTCGGCGATCTCGTCGCGGTGCGCGTCCAGCAGCGCGCGGAACCGGAACAGGATCGAGGTGCGCTGCGCCAGCGAGGACTGGCCCCAGGTCAGGAACGCCTCCTTGGCGGCCGCGACCGCCGCGTCCACCTCCTCGACCGAGGCGAAGGCGACCTTCGTGGTGACCGCGCCGGTCGCCGGGTCGGTGACCGGCCCGAACGTGCCCGAGGCGCCTTCGGCGGACTTCCCGCCGATCCAGTGGTTGACGATCTTCGTCATGCCCGGTTACTCCTTCACAGATGGCGGCGTCGGGAGGACACGTGCCGTTCGTACAGCTCTCGGGCCTTCACCGCCGACGCTCCGGTCGCGGTCTCGGCCACAGGTACATCCCACCAGGCCCGCGCGGGCGGCGGGCCCGACACAGTGTCGGCCGTTTCGGTCTCGACGTAGACACATGTGGGAGTGTCGGCGACGCGGGCCTCGGCGGGCGCCTCCCGCAGGTCCCGTACGGTCCGCGCGCGCAGCACCCGCACACCGGGGCCGGCGGCGCCGGCCAGGCCGACGGGGAGCGGGGCGCCCGTCGTTCCTTCCGTACGGCCGCGTCCTCCCCACGACTCCATGGTGCGGGTCGGGCACCTCCGGCGCGGGGCCGTAGCGGGCGGGGAGTCATCGCTCGCTCTTCGCTCCTGCCAAAGCAAAGCGGCCTGCCGCGCCGGAGGCGTTCGGTGCGCCGGCGCCGCGAGGGGCGGGCCGGCGGCGTGCCGGGCCGGACGGTCCACGCGCCTGCGCGGCCGGGCGTCCGGCCCGTCGTCATGGCGGGCTCACAGCAGCCCCGGGGCGGTGTCCACGGCTGCGGCCACGCAGCCGGCCCGCGGCGCCGGGCAGGGGCCGGCGGGTCCGGCGGGCCGCCGCCCCGGCGACGGCCCGCGGGTGCCGGGCGTGCGGCCGGACGAGCGCGGCGACGTCGACGCTCACCGGACGGCCCCCGCGGCGAGCGCGGCCTCGATCTCGCCGAGTGCCGGCATGGCGGAGGAGCATTCCAGGCGGGAGGCGACGATGGCGCCGGCCGCGTTGGCGTGCCGCATGACCGTCTCCAGGTCCCAGCCCTCCAGCAGGCCGTGGCAGAGGGAACCGCCGAACGCGTCACCGGCGCCGAGGCCGTTGAGGACCGTCACGGGGAGCGGCGGCACCTCGGCCCGGCCGCCGTCCCGGTCGACGGCGAGGACACCCTTGGGGCCCTGCTTGACGACGGCGACCTCGACTCCGGCGTCCAGCAACGCGCGGGCGGCGGCGTCGGGTTCGCGGACGCCGGTCGCCACCTCCACCTCGTCGAGGTTGCCGACGGCGACGGTGGCGTGCTTCAGCGCCTCGGCGTAGAACGGGCGGGCCGCATCGGGGTCCTTCCAGAACATGGGGCGCCAGTCGAGGTCGAGGACCGTGACGCCGGCCTTGGCGCGGTGGGCGAGGGCCGCGAGCGTCGCCGTCCGGCTGGGCTCCTCGCTCAGGCCGGTGCCGGTGACCCAGAAGACGCGTGCGTCGCGGATGGCGTCGAGGTCGAGCTCATGGGCGTCGATCTCCAGGTCGGGGGCCTTGGGCTGCCGGTAGAAGTACAGCGGGAAGTCGTCCGGCGGGAAGACCTCGCAGAACGTGACGGGGGTGGGCAGTCCGGGGACCGCGGTGACCCAGCGGTCGTCGACGCCGAAGCCCTGGAGGGCCTGGTGGAGGTAGGTGCCGAAGGGGTCGTCGCCGGTGCGGGTGATCACGGCGGTCCGGCGGCCGAGGCGGGCGGCGGCGACCGCGACGTTGGCCGCCGAGCCGCCGAGGAACTTGCCGAAGGACGTGACCTGCGGCAGCGGGACCCCCGTCTGCAGCGGGTAGAGGTCCACCCCGATCCGGCCCATGGTGATCACGTCGTACGCCATCGGTGCCCTCGGTCTCCCTCGTCACGAGTCGCGGGCCGGCAGCGAGGCGGCCCTCCACGGCTTTGTAGCCCTCCCCGGGGAGCATGTCAATGTTTTGTCCAGACATTCGAACGAGGGCGCCGAGGACGCGGGTTGGCGAGGCACAGGGGAACGTCCGGGGTGTCAACACGCCGCGCCGGTGCGCCCGCGTGCGCCTTTGCTGCACGCCTGTCACAAACACCACCTCCGTGTCACTCATGTCGCAAGTGCGCGGGACCCGCGTCACACCCGGCGCACAGGCCCTGCCCGTCGTCACGGAGCGTCGTTGACCGGACACACGCTTGTGAACGCCAGGCGCAGCGCCCGGTCCCCCCGACGACCGGCCCCCGGTCGCCACCGCGGCGCGCGCGAGGAGGTGCCACCGATGACCGACCGAAGGCTGTGGTCGTACAAGGAGATCGCGGCGCACATCAAGGTGCAGCCGGACACCGTCCGTTCCTACCGCAAACACGGACTGCTGCCCCCACCCGACCACGTCGAGAGCGGCAAGCCCTTCTGGTACGCCGACACCGTCCGCGCCTGGGTGGCGTCACGGCCCCGCAACCGGGGCCTGAGGCCGGACTGACCCCCGGAAAACCACCTGTGCCCCACCTGACCCGTGGGGCACAGTCGTGTCCATGAGTGATTTCTCCGTCAAACCCGTCCTGACCGGCGAACGGACCGTGCTGCGGCCGTTCACGGAGGACGACGCCGCCGTCATGGCGGAGATCATCGAGGATCCCGATGTCGTCCGCTTCACCGGCGAACCGCCCGCCGGGCTGACGGAGGAGCGGCTGCGGTCCTGGTACGGCTCGCGGTCCGGGCAGACCGACCGTCTCGATCTCGCCGTCACCGACCGGGCCACCGGCGAACTCGTCGGCGAGGTCGTGCTGTACGAGTGGGACGCGCGCGCCCGCGGCTGCACGTTCCGCACGCTCATCGGGCCGCGGGGGCGCGGGCGGGGACTCGGCACCGAGGCCACCCGGCTCATCGTCGGCCACGGCTTCGAGCAGCTCGGTCTGCACCGGATCGAGCTGGAGGCGTACGGCCACAACGCCCGTGCCCT
The DNA here is from genome assembly GCF_042792555.1 of Streptomyces sp. NPDC056628. Lineage (NCBI taxonomy): Bacteria > Bacillati > Actinomycetota > Actinomycetes > Kitasatosporales > Streptomycetaceae > Streptomyces > Streptomyces sp. NPDC056628. Next base: position 329,638 of record NZ_JBHTWG010000001.1, on the reverse strand, counting down.
GCGGGTCTACGAGAAGGTCGGTTTCGTGCGGGAGGGCGTGCGGCGGGAGGCCGACTTCCGGGACGGCCGGTGGTTGGACTGGGTGCTGATGGCGCTGCTCGCGCGGGAGTGGGCGGCCCATCGGGGGCACCCGGATCTCCCGGGTCTCCCCCCTCTCAGTGGTTCCGGTGCCACGGCTCGATGACCGTCACCCCGGCGCCCGGCGCCGCTCCCATCGCCTCCAGCGCGGCCGGCACGCCGTCCAGCGGGATCGTCGACGTCACCAGCAGATCCGGCCGCAGCACACCGGCCCGCACCAGCTCCAGCATCGGCGGGTAGCTGTGCGCCGCCATGCCGTGGCTGCCGAGGATCTCCAGTTCCAGGGCGATCGCCCGGGCCATGGGGACGGGGGTCGTGCCGGACTCCGAGGGCAGCAGGCCGACCTGGACGTGCCGGCCGCGGCGGCGCAGCGATCCGACGGAGGCGGCGCAGGTGACCGGGGAGCCGAGGGCGTCCAGGGAGAGGTGCGCGCCACCGCCGGTGAGGTCGCGGACGGCCGCCGCGGTGTCGGGGGTGCCGGACGCGTCCAGGCACTCCGCCGCCCCGAACTTTCGTGCCAGGTCCAGGGCGTGCGGTGACACGTCGACCGCGACGACCCGGGCGCCGGAGGCCGCCGCGATCATCACCGCGGACAGGCCGACCCCACCGCAGCCGTGCACGGCGACCCACTCCCCCGCCGCGACCCGGCCCTGCCGCACGACCGCCCGGAACGCGGTGGCGAACCGGCAGCCCAGGGAGGCCGCCGTCGCGAAGGACATCTCCTCGGGCACGGCGACCAGGTTGACGTCGGCGTGGTCCAGGGCCACGTACTGGGCGAAGGAGCCCCAGTGGGTGAAGCCGGGCTGGGTCTGCCGCTCGCACACCTGCTGGTCGCCCGCCGCGCACGCCCCGCACGATCCGCAGGCGCAGACGAACGGCACGGTGACCCGGTCGCCGGGCCGCCAGCCGGTCACCCGGTCGCCGACGGCCTCGACCACCCCGGCCAGCTCATGGCCCGGGACATGCGGCAGCACGATGTCCGGGTCGTGTCCCTGCCAGCCGTGCCAGTCGCTGCGGCACAGCCCGGTCGCCTCGACCCGCACGGTCACGCCGTGCGGCGCGGGGGCCGGGTCGGGCACGTCCCGCACCCGTGCCGGCTCCCCGAACCGCTCGAACACCACTGCGCGCATCCCCGACTCCTTCGGCCCTCGGACTCCCGCTCCCCGGCGGGCCCGCGTCACGTTATCCGCGTGCGGTCACCTTGTCCCGCGCCAGCTCCGGCTTCTCGACGGCCGCCTCGCCCGCCGATGGGCCGTCGGACTCGCTCACGCCGAAGCGCTCGTGGAAGCGTCGCAGCGGTCCCGGTGCCCACCAGGTCGCCCGGCCCGTGAGCCGCATGACCGCCGGGACGAGCAGACTGCGGACGATCATCGCGTCCATCAGCACCGCCAGCGCGATCCCGAGGCCCAGCATCTTGGTGTTGGTCACCCGGGAGGTGCCGATGGCCACCATCACCACCGCGAGGATCACGGCGGCGGCGGTGATCAGGCCGCCGGTGCGCTGCAGCCCGTGCCGGACGGCCTGTTCGTGGTCGCCGGTCGCGTCGTACTCCTCCTTGATGCGGGACAGCAGGAACACGCCGTAGTCCATGGAGAGTCCGAAGGCGACGCAGAACATCAGCACCGGCAGGGTCGTCTCGATCGAGCCGGGGCTGGTGAAGCCCAGCAGGCCGGACAGGTGCCCGTCCTGGAAGACCCAGACCACCGCGCCGAACATCGCCGTCAGACTGAGCGCGTTGAGCACCACGGCCTGGAGCGGGATCAGCACGCTGCCGGTCAGCAGGAACACCAGCAGCAGGGTGACGACGGCGATGAAGGCGGCCGCCGCCGGCAGGCGCTCGGCTATGGCGTCCTTGGAGTCGACGAGCACCGCCGCCGCCCCGGTCACCTTGGTGTTGAACGGCGCCGGTACGGCGCGCAGTTCGTCCACGAGGGCCTGGGCCGGGTCGTCCACCGCCTCACCCTCGGGCAGCACGGTGAAGTACGCCGTCTCCTCCCGCACCAGGGGCCCGTCGACCCGGAGCACCTGCGGCAGCGCGGAGATCCGCTCCTTGTACGCGGTGTACTCGGCCGGGGTGGCCCGCCCCTCGGCGAGCACCTCCAGGCCGCCGCCGGGGCTGCCCGGGAAGCCGTCGCGGATGTGCTGCTGGACGACATGGGACTCGGCGCTCGACGGCAGCTGCCGGTCGTCGGCGGTGCCGAACTTCACGCCCAGGAAGGGCAGCCCGAGCAGGACCAGCACCGCGGTGGTGCCGAGGGCGAAGAAGGGGGCGCGGCGCATGACGACCCGCGCGGTACGGGCCCACGCGCCGCTCCGGTCCAGCGCGGCGCCCTCGGCGGCCGGCGGCCGTCCGCGCCGGAGGAGCCGGCGCAGGTCGAGCGCGTTGACCCGGTGCCCGAGCAGGATCAGGGCCGCCGGGAGCAGGATCAGCGCGGCCGCCGCGGCCAGCAGGACCACCGCGATGCCGGCGTAGGCGAAGGACCGCAGGAAGTACTGCGGGAAGAGCAGCATCGCGGCGAGGGAGACGGCGACCGTGAGCGCCGAGAACAGGACGGTGCGCCCTGCGGTGCGCAGGGTGGTGCCGACCGCCGTCAGCGGTTCCGCCCCGGCGGCCAGTTCCTCGCGGAAGCGGCGGACGATGAACAGGGCGTAGTCCACGGCGAGTCCGAGACCGAGGGCCGTGGTGAGGTTCATGGCGAAGACCGACACGTCGGTGAGCTCGGTGAGCCCGCGCAGCACCGCGTTGGTGCCGAGGATCGCGACGATGCCGATACCGAGGGGCAGCAGGGCCGCCACGGCGCTGCCGAAGACCATGACGAGCAGCACGAGGGTGACCGGCAGGGCGATCACCTCGGCCCGGATCAGGTCCTCCTGGATGGTCGTCTGCATCTCGTGCCGCACGGCGACGGGGCCGCCGACGGACACCCGCACCGGCCCGTGCGCGCCCCGCAGCTCGGGCGCGATGCGGTCCAGGGTCTCGCCCATCTGCTTCTCGTCGCCGGTGATGCGGGCGGCGATCAGCGCCTCGTGCCCGTCCTCGGCGCGCAGGGCGGGGGCCGAGGCGGGGCCCGCCCGCCAGTAGGAGCCGACTCCGACGACGCCCTTCTCGCGCGCCAGGCGGGCGGCGAGCTTCTCGGCCTCGGCGGCGACTCGGGGGTCGTCGACGGAGGCTTCGCCCGCGTCCACCAGGAGGAGCAGGTTGGGCTGGGAGGCGGGGAACGCCCGCTCCAGGGCCCGGGTGGCGTAGGTGGACTCGGCGTCCGGGTCCTCCCAGCCGCCGCTGCCCAGGCGGTCGGCGACCCCGCTGCCCGCCAGCACGGCGAGCGCGGTGACCACCAGGGCCACCAGCAGGGACAGCCGGGGCCGGGCCGTCACGAAGCGGGTCCAGCCTCCGACCCGGGGTGAGCTGTCGGCGTCCTTCATGGTGCGGTGTCCCCTTCACCCTGATCCGGCTGTGCGCAAGGAGGGCAGCATGGAAGCGTCACTGCCATAGACTGGCAAACACGAGCGATCGCTCGCGTTTACAAGAATGCGAGCGGTGACTCGCGTTTGTCAATCGCGTTCGGAAAGCTGGGGATGACGCGTGTCCGCCAACAGGGAGAAGGACGGCCAGGAGGTCCGCGACGGCCGGGACAGCCGGGACAGCCGGGACAGCCGGGACAGCCAGGAGAAGGAGCAGCCGCGCCGCCGCCAGGCCCGCGGTGAGCGCCGTATCGCCCAGCTGCTGGAGGCCGCGGCCGCCGTCTTCGCGACCACCGGCTACGCGGCGGCCAGCACCAACGCCATCGCCCGCGAGGCCGGCGTCTCGCCGGGCACCCTGTACCAGTTCTTCCCGAACAAGGAGGCGATCGCCATCGAGCTGGGCGGGCGCCTCATGCGGCAGATGCGCGAGACGTACGGCGAGGCGCTCGCCCCGGTCGACCCCACGACCTCCCTGGAGGAGGCGGTCACCGCGGCCGTGGACCGGTTCATCGCGTTCAACTGCGCGCATCCGGTGTTCTTCACGCTGATGCACGGCCCGGACGTCCCCGGCCGGATGGCGGAGGAGCACGACGCCCTGCACGCGACCCTGCTGGCGCGTGTCGAGGCCCTGCTCTCCTCGCTGCTGCCCGGCACGGACCCGGCCGAACTCAACCGCACCGCGCAGATGTGCCTGGGCCTGTACAAGACGGGCCTGGAACTGGTCCTCGCCCACGAGGGCGCCGAGCGCGAGGCGTACGTGCGGGAGCTGAAGCATGTCCTGATCCGCTACCTCGGGCCGCTGGTCGGCGACCGGATGGGCCACGCGGACGCCCAGGGGCCCCTGCCCACGACGTGAGATGCCCGGCATCCCGGCGCGTCAGCGCGGTACCCACCGAACACGCGTGCTGCACCGACAGGCCCGACCCCTCTTTGAGCAGTACCCCGTAGGGGTATACGGTTGCTGGTGGAAGGGGACCCCCTCGGCCCCCTCCGCCCCACCCGCCTCGACGAGGAGAACGACATGACCGCCCAGACCGACACCACCGGTTCCGTCACCGCCGTCTACAAGGTGAGCGGCATGAGCTGCGGGCACTGCGAAGGGGCCGTGTCCGGTGAGATCTCCGAACTGTCCGGCGTCAGCTCCGTGAAGGCCGTCGCCGCGTCCGGCGAGGTCACCGTGGTCTCGGCCGCCCCGCTGGACGACGCCGCCGTGCGCGAGGCCGTCGAGGAGGCCGGCTTCGAACTGGTCGGCCGGATCTGATCCCGCCATGCCCCGCACCACCACCGGCGAACCGGACATAGCCGAGGCTCCGGCGGCCGCCGCCGCCTCCGAGGTCGAGCTGCTCATCGGCGGGATGACCTGCGCCTCCTGCGCGGCCCGCGTCGAGAAGAAGCTCAACCGCATGGACGGCGTGACCGCCTCGGTGAACTACGCGACCGAGAAGGCGAAGGTCAGCCACCCCGCCGACGTCTCCGTCACCGACCTGATCGCCGTCGTGGAGCGGACGGGGTACACCGCGCGTGAGCCGGAGCCGCCCCGGCCCGCGCCCGAGGAGCCCACCGCGCCCCCCGAGGGCAGCGGGCCGGACGCCTACCGGCAGCGCCTGACCGTCTCCGCGCTGCTGTCCCTGCCGGTCGTCCTGCTGTCGATGGTCCCCGCCCTGCAGTTCGACAACTGGCAGTGGCTGGCGCTCACCCTCGCCTCCCCGGTCGTGGTGTGGGGCGGACTGCCCTTCCACCGGGCCGCGTTCACCAACGCCCGGCACGGCGCCGCCACCATGGACACCCTGGTCTCGGTCGGCACGCTGGCGGCGTTCGGCTGGTCGCTGTGGGCCCTGTTCCTCGGCGATGCCGGTATGAGCGGGATGCACGACGGCTTCACGTTCACCGTGTCCCGCGGGGACGGCGCCTCCCAGATCTACCTGGAGGTCGCCTCCGGGGTGATCACCTTCATCCTCCTCGGCCGCCATCTGGAGGCACGGGCCAAGCGCCGCGCGGGTGACGCGCTGCGCGCCCTGATGGAGCTGGGCGCGAAGGACGTCGGCGTCCTGCGGGACGGACGCGAGGTCCGCGTCCCGGTGGCGGGGCTGGCCGTGGGGGACCGGTTCGTCGTGCGCCCCGGCGAGAAGATCGCCACCGACGGCACCGTCGTGGAGGGCGCCTCCGCCGTGGACGCCGCCCTGCTGACCGGGGAGTCGGCGCCGGTCGACGTGGGCGTCGGGGACGCCGTGACCGGGGCCACGGTCAACGCGGGCGGCCGGCTCGTCGTGGAGGCGACCCGGGTCGGCGCGGACACCCGGCTGGCGCGCATGGCGAAGCTGGTGGAGGAGGCGCAGAGCGGCAAGGCCGAGGTCCAGCGGCTCGCCGACCGGATCTCCGCCGTCTTCGTGCCCGTGGTCATCGCTCTCGCGGTCGCCACCTTCGGCGTCTGGCTCGGCGCGACCGACGACACGGCCGCCGCGTTCACCGCCGCCGTCGCGGTGCTGATCATCGCGTGCCCGTGCGCGCTGGGCCTGGCCACACCCACGGCCCTCATGGTCGGCACGGGGCGCGGCGCGCAGCTCGGCATCCTCATCAAGGGTCCCGAGGTACTGGAGTCCACGCGCCGCGTCGACACCGTCCTGCTGGACAAGACGGGCACGGTCACCACGGGCCGGATGACGCTCCAGGGCGTGTACGCCGCCGACGGAGTGGACGAGAGGACGCTGCTGCGGCTCGCGGGCGCCGTGGAGCACGCCTCGGAGCACCCGGTGGCCCGCGCGGTCGCCGCGGGCGCCGAGGAACAGGCCGGACGGCTGCCCGCGGTGGAGGACTTCACGAACGTTCCCGGGAAGGGCGTACGCGGGCGCGTGGAGGGCCATGACGTCGCCGTGGGCCGCCTCGCCGAGAACACGGCGGCCCTGCCCTCCGAGCTGGCCCGCGCCGCCGAGGAGGCCGAGCGGGAGGGCCGTACGGCCGTCGTGGTCGGCTGGGACGGGGTGGCACGGGGTGTCCTCGCGGTCGCGGACACCGTGAAGGAGAGCAGCGCCGAGGCGGTGCGCGCGCTGCGCGCGCTGGGGCTCACACCGGTGCTGCTGACCGGGGACAACCGGCGGGTGGCCGAGGCGGTGGCGCACACGGTCGGTATCGATCAGGTGATCGCGGAGGTCCTGCCCGAGGACAAGCTGGAGGCCGTACGGCGGCTGCGGCGCGAGGGGCGGTCGGTGGCCGTGGTGGGCGACGGCGTCAACGACGCGGCGGCGCTCGCCACCGCCGATCTGGGCCTGGCCATGGGCACGGGCACGGACGCGGCGATCGAGGCGAGCGATCTGACCCTGGTCCGCGGTGACCTGCGGGTGGCCGCGGACGCGATCCGGCTGTCCCGGCGGACCCTGGCCGTCATCAAGGGCAATCTGGTGTGGGCTTTCGGCTACAACGTCGCCGCGCTGCCCCTGGCCGCGGCCGGGTTGCTGAACCCGATGATCGCGGGCGCGGCGATGGCCTTCTCGTCCGTGTTCGTGGTGACCAACAGCCTGCGTCTGCGGACGTTCCGGTGAATTGGTAGGAAGAACCCCCCGGACCCCCCTGGAGTCCGCCGCCAGGCTCACATAAGCTCTTCACAAGGCTCACGCATCATCCTTACGCTGGAGACCCGATCGCCGTATCGGGGCTCTTGCGTATCTAACGGACATATGCAAGAGACGCAGATCACAGTGATGTGAACGTAACCATCGAAGGGGTTCGAGGGTCTAAGTTGGCGATGTCAGGCGGCGTCTTGGGGGGCGCCCACTGGCATCTGAGGATGTCTTGGGGGACTTCCTCAGAATTGCGTTGCCGGGACACGCATCTCGGGAAGCTTTGAGCGGCCCTCCCGAGCGTGCGCTGTCCCGGCAGACCGCACAGAACAACCGCATACATGAGTACGTCGAGTTCCACTCGTTGTGCTCAACAGCGATTCAGGCGCTGTCCTCACAGACGCCCGGCCGGATCCCGTGGGGGGAATCCGCACCGGGACATGGGAAGGCGCCCTGGACGTCGGCCCGTGGGGGGACCGCCGCCAGGGCGCCTTCTTCTATGCCACGCTCCCCTGTCTCCCGTGACGTCTCCTGTGACGCACGGAAGCCCCGCACCCGACCCAGGGTCGGACACGGGGCTCCAGGACGCGGAGGGGGCGGCTCAGCGCTCCTCGACCGGGACGAAGTCGCGCTCGACGACGCCCGTGTAGATCTGGCGCGGGCGGCCGATGCGGGAACCCGGCTCCTTGATCATCTCGTGCCACTGGGCGATCCAGCCCGGCAGCCGGCCGAGGGCGAACAGGACCGTGAACATCTCGGTCGGGAAGCCCATGGCCCGGTAGATGAGGCCGGTGTAGAAGTCCACGTTCGGGTAGAGGCTGCGCGAGACGAAGTAGTCGTCGGAGAGCGCGTGCTCCTCCAGCTTGAGCGCGATGTCCAGCAGCTCGTCGGACTTGCCGAGAGCGGAGAGGACGTCGTGCGCGGCGGCCTTGATGATCTTGGCGCGCGGGTCGAAGTTCTTGTAGACCCGGTGGCCGAAGCCCATCAGGCGGACGCCGTCCTCCTTGTTCTTCACCTTGCGGATGAAGGAGTCGACGTCGCCGCCGGCGTCGCGGATGCCCTCGAGCATCTCCAGCACCGACTGGTTGGCGCCGCCGTGCAGCGGACCCCACAGGGCGTTGATGCCGGCGGAGATCGAGGCGAACATGTTCGCCTGCGACGAGCCGACCAGGCGGACCGTGGAGGTCGAGCAGTTCTGCTCGTGGTCCGCGTGCAGGATCAGCAGCTTGTCCAGCGCCGAGACGACGGTCGGGTCGAGCTCGTACTCCTGGGCCGGCACCGAGAACGTCATGCGCAGGAAGTTCTCGACGTAGCCGAGGTCGTTGCGCGGGTAGACGAACGGGTGCCCGATCGACTTCTTGTACGCGTACGCGGCGATCGTCGGAAGCTTCGCGAGCAGCCGGATCGTCGAGAGGTTGCGCTGCGTCTCGTCGAACGGGTTGTGGCTGTCCTGGTAGAAGGTGGACAGCGCCGAGACGACCGAGGACAGCATGGCCATCGGGTGGGCGTCGCGCGGGAAGCCCTTGTAGAAGTTCTTGACGTCCTCGTGCAGCAGGGTGTGCTGCGTGATGTCGTTCTTGAACGACGAGAGCTCGTCGACCGTCGGCAGTTCGCCGTTGATCAGCAGGTAGGCGACCTCCAGGAAGGTGGAGCGCTCGGCCAGCTGCTCGATCGGGTAGCCGCGGTAGCGGAGGATGCCCGCCTCGCCGTCGAGGTAGGTGATGGCGGATTTATACGCGGCCGTGTTGCCGTAGCCGCTGTCCAGCGTCACCAGACCGGTCTGGGCGCGGAGCTTGCCGATGTCGAAGCCCTTGTCGCCGACGGTGCTGTCGATCACCGGGTAGGTGTACTCGCCGTCGCCGTACCGCACTACTACAGAGTTGTCGCTCACGTCTTCCCTCACCGACGTTGTGCCTCATCTTCGAGGTTGCCCTGACTGTCTCTACCCTCCCCCATTCGGCTCAGGAGAGTGCACTCGGGGTCGACCATTGGGCCTATTGACGGCACTGAGTGCCGCCAACCTGCCATCCTGCCCCCTGTCTTGCCCATCCGGAAGGTGTCTGTGACCTTCCCGACTTATTTGATCGATCATTTTTTTCACGACCTTACGAAACCGCAGGTCGGGGAAGAGTCCGCGAGAGGGCCCGACGGCTCCTTCAGCCGCCCGCGAGCCGGAAGTCGAGCGCCGTGCAGCGCCGCCCCGCCGACACCGTGCGCACCGCCTGACCGATCGCCTTGCGCGAGCCCACGAGGACGACCAGACGCTTGGCGCGGGTCACCGCCGTGTACAGCAGGTTCCGCTGGAGCATCATCCATGCTCCGGTCGTGACGGGGATCACCACGGCGGGATACTCGCTGCCCTGGGAGCGGTGGATGGTCACCGCGTACGCGTGCGCCAGCTCGTCCAGCTCGTCGAAGTCGTACGGCACCTCCTCGTCCTCGTCCGTCAGCACCGTCAGGCGCTGGTCGACCGGGTCGAGCGAGGTGACCACGCCCACGGTGCCGTTGAAGACGCCGTTCTCCCCCTTCTCGTAATTGTTGCGGATCTGGGTGACCTTGTCGCCGACACGGAAGACCCGGCCGCCGAAGCGCTTCTCCGGCAGGTCGGGGCGCCCGGGTGTGACCGCCTGCTGGAGCAGGCCGTTGAGCGTGCCCGCCCCGGCCGGTCCGCGGTGCATGGGGGCCAGGACCTGCACGTCCCGGCGCGGGTCGAGGCCGAATCTGGCCGGGATGCGACGGGCCGCCACGTCCACGGTGAGGCGGCCGGCCTCCTCGGTGTCGTCCTCCACGAAGAGGAAGAAGTCCTTCATGCCGTCGGTGACCGGGTGCTGCCCGGCGTTGATCCGGTGCGCGTTGGTGACCACCCCGGACTGCTGGGCCTGGCGGAACACGCGCGTGAGCCGCACGGCCGGGACCGGGCTGCCGTCGGCGAGCAGATCCCTGAGCACCTCGCCGGCGCCGACGCTGGGCAGCTGGTCCACGTCCCCGACGAACAGCAGGTGGGCGCCCGGCGGTACGGCCTTGACCAGCTTGTTCGCCAGGAGCAGGTCCAGCATGGACGCCTCGTCGACCACGACCAGGTCGGCCTCCAGCGGACGGTCCCGGTCGTACGCCGCGTCGCCGCCGGGCCTGAGCTCCAGGAGGCGGTGGACGGTGGACGCCTCGGCGCCGGTCAGCTCGGCCAGGCGCTTGGCGGCCCGGCCGGTGGGGGCGGCGAGGACCACCCGCGCCTTCTTCGCCCGCGCCAGCTCCACGATCGAGCGGACCGTGAAGGACTTGCCGCACCCCGGTCCGCCGGTCAGGACGGCGACCTTCCGGGTCAGGGCCAGTTTGACGGCGGCCTCCTGCTCGGGCGCGAGGTCGGCGCCGGTGCGGGCCCTGAGCCAGCCGAGCGCCTTCTCCCAGTCGACGTCGCCGAAGCCCGGCATCCGGTCCTCGCCGGTGCGCAGCAGCCGCACCAGCTGGGCGGACAGGGACAGCTCCGCCCGGTGGAACGGCACCAGGTAGACGGCCGTCAGCGGCTCGGCGGCGCCGTCGGGGCCCGGCACCTTCTCCCGTACGACACCGGGGTCCGAGCCGTCCTCCGGGACCTGCGCCAGCTCGGCCAGACAGTCGATGACGAGGCCGGTGTCGACCTGGAGGAGTTTCACCGCGTCCTTGATCAGCTGCTCCTCGGGGAGGTAGCAGTTGCCCTGGTCGGTGGCCTGCGACAGGGCGTACTGCAGGCCGGCCTTGACCCGCTCCGGGCTGTCGTGCGGGATGCCGACGGACTGGGCGATCCGGTCGGCGGTGAGGAAGCCGATGCCCCAGACGTCGGCGGCGAGGCGGTACGGCTCGTTCTTCACGACGGAGATGGAGGCGTCGCCGTACTTCTTGTAGATGCGCACGGCGATCGACGTGGACACCTCGACGGTCTGGAGGAAGAGCATGACCTCCTTGATCGCCTTCTGCTCCTCCCAGGCGTCGGCGATCTTCTTCGTCCGCTTGGGCCCGAGCCCCGGCACCTCGATGAGCCGCTTCGGCTCCTCCTCGATGATCCGCAGCGTGTCCACGCCGAAGTGCTGCGTGATGCGGTCGGCGAAGACCGGCCCGATGCCCTTGACCAGGCCCGAGCCGAGGTAGCGCCGGATGCCCTGGACGGTGGCGGGCAGCACGGTCGTGTAGTTCTCGACGTGGAACTGCTTGCCGTACTGCGGGTGCGAGCCCCAGCGGCCCTCCATCCGCAGCGACTCCCCCACCTGCGCGCCGAGCAGCGCGCCGACGACGGTCAGCAGATCCCCGGCGCCCCTGCCGGTGTCGACGCGGGCGACCGTGTAGCCGTTCTCCTCGTTGGCGTACGTGATGCGCTCCAGCACGCCTTCGAGCGTGGCGAGCCGGCGTTCCCCGTCGGCCGGTGCGGACTGGTTGGACATGATCCGACGGTACCCGTGGGGTGTGACAGTCCGGGGCCTCAGTCCTTCTTGACCGTGGCGAGGAACCGGTCGAAGGCGGGGGCCGGGAAGGTGAGGGTGGCACGGGCGGGGGCCTTGGAGTCGCGGACGGCGGCGTGGGTGGGGGTGGTGGCGATCTCCACACAGTTGTTGCCGTCGCCCTCGCCCGAGTAGGACGACCTGCGCCAGTTCTTCATGCGATGCCTCACAGCTCCCTCGCCAACTTGTGGATGAAGTCACGCGATCGACTCGGTGCCAGCGATACCTCCTCTACCCTACGGAAGCGCGTTCGATAGGCGTCGAGTTGAGCTTCTGAGTCGATCAGCAGAGCGCCATGAGGTGCATCGCGTGCGACGGTGTCCAGCCCGGGCACAGCCCCGCCGATATACGTCATCGTGCTGGAGGCCCTGGCGAACCCGTCAAGGTCGAAGGGAATGACACGCAGGGTTACGCGGTCCACCTCAGACATCTCCAGCAGATGCGCCAGTTGTGTTCGCATGGCAGCACGATCGCCGACCCGGATGCGAAGAGCTGATTCGTGGATGACGACCTCGTGGGGAAACGCAGCTTTGCTCTGACGTGTCAGCCTGTGGCGGACGCGCAACTCAAGTTCTTCCGGGGTCAGTTGCGGAATCCTGGAGGAGAACACGGCTCGGGCGTAGTCCTCCGTCTGGAGAAGGCCTGGCACGTAGAGGATGGAAACGTCCCGCTGAAAAGTCGCGTGATGATCCAGCTCGGACAGATCCAGGAACGCTGTGGGCAGCAGCCCTCTGTACTCCTCCCACCAGCCTCGGGTCCGGTCAGTAGCCATCGCCACCAAGGCGTCCACGAACTGTTCGTCCGAGCATGCGTAGTGGGATGCCAACCGGCGCAGCCGCTGCTCGCTCACGCCGGAGAGGCCCGACTCGATCTGGCTGATCTGGACGTTGCTCACGCCCAGCATGGCCGCGGCCTGCCGAGCCGTGAGACCCGCCGCCTCGCGGAGTTTCCGCAGCTCCGTCGCGAGGCGCAGCTGCCGCGCCGTCGGTTCGCGCCTCGTAGGCATGGAACGCTCCTCGACTCCAACGCGCCCGGCGACGCGACTCGTTCGGGGTCAGATTACGCGACCGGCTTGTCGCGCCGAAACTTTAAGGTCTACCGTCAGTGAGGCAGCAAGCACGCTGTGCACCGGAAGCGCACCGCCCCGTCACGCCCTGACGGATGCGGCAATGACACCGGGGCCCGCCCATCCGATCCCCCCTCACCGAGACGGACTTCCGCATGGCCGAGAGCGCCGCCCCCTGGGAGTACTCCCTCCACCTCCCCAACGACCTCCGTGCCGTCACCGTCAGTCGCCGCACCCTGCGCCTGATCCTGACCATGCACGGGCTCATCGGACTCGTGGACGTCGCCGAACTGCTCGCCGCCGAACTGGTCTCCAACGCCGTACGGCACACCAAGGGCCCCGCCGCCCTCCGCGTGCGCTGGGCGCCGCCCGGCACCCTGCGCATCGGGGCCTGGGACGCCGACCCCGAACCCCCGCGGCCGCCCCGCGCGTTCGCGCACACCGCCGACGACGAGGACGGGCGCGGTCTGGCCCTCGTGCGGGCCTGCGCCGACGTGTGGGGGTGGCAGCCCTCGGCCCGGGACGGCAACCGGGGCAAGTACGTCTGGTGTGAGCTGGCGGCGGGCTGACCGGCCGTACGAAATCCGGTTGCCCGGTGCGTAAGGGCGGCCGATGCTCGACGTTTCGTCTCGCACGAGGGAGAGCCGCTTGAGCCGACCGCTGGTGGACGCCGTCCGGGCCGGAGACCACCTGGCCGTACAGGAGTTGCTGAACGAGAGCGCCGATCCGGACACCGCCGGCGCGGACGGGCTCCCCGTGCTGTGCACGGCCGTCGCCGCCTTCGACTCCGCCGTCGCCGGTGCGCTGGTCGACGGCGGGGCCTATCCCGACCGCGTGCTGCCGGACGGGACCACCCCGCTGTGGCGGGCCGTCGACGGCGGCTCCCCCGCCGTCGCCGCGGCCGTCCTCGGTCGCGAACCCCGGCTGCGCCTCCCCGAGGAGACGCGTGAGCGGCTCCTCGCTCTCGCCACGGCCTGGCACGAGACCGGCGTCGAGGAGGAGTTGCGGCGCCGCACCGGAGCACAGGGGCCGGTGGAGACGGTCCGCCTCCCCGACGACGCCGACGGTTTCCACTTCACCCACCAGGTGTCCCTCGGCGGCCTGTCCGTCCGGGACGGCCACGCCGGCATCCTCACCGCCCTGGAGTGGGCCTTCCGGATCCTGACCCCGGTCGACGAGCTGATCACCCGGGCCACCGCCGTTCCGGACGAGGACCACGCGACCTGGTGGGAAGTGCTCCGAGTCCTTTCCGACCGGCGGAGCGAGGAGACCTGGTCGGCCGTGGTGACCCACCGGCACCACCCCGCCCCGGCACACCGCCGCTTCCTGGCGGATTACCTGCGCGTCCGCGGAATCCTCGCGGACGACTCGCCGTACACGCGGCGCGAGGGCGACATCGTGAGCGCCTGGGCCGCCGAGGAGGCCGACCCCGACGTGCTCGCGCGGGTGCTGCGAGCCCTGGACGAGTTCGACCACCCCGGGCGGCAGGCCGCCGGGCTGCGGCACGCCGCACACCCCGATGTGGAGGTGCGCCGGGCGGTGCCCGCCCTCTTCCTCCCCCTCGGAGACGACGTCCGCCCGGCACCCCGGGGCCGCCAGACCCTGCGCGCCCTCCTCCGCGACCCGGACGCCCGGGTACGGCTCGGCGCCTGTCGCACGGCCGTCGGCGACGCCGGCCTCGTCCGGGAGGCCGTACCGCGACTGCTCCGCCTGGTCGAGGAAGCGGATCCCGAGCTGCACGCCGCGGCGGCGGCCCTCCTGGCGTCCTGCCCGGACCGTACGGCCGCCGTCGCCGACAGCCTGGCCGCCCTCCTCGAACGCGACGATCCCCCGACGCTGCTGGAGGCCGGCTACGGGCTGGCCCTGCGGGACGACCCCCGCACGGTCGACGCGTACCACCGGATCCGCAGCGCCGGCGCCGTCCCCGAGCACGACCACCGGTGGAACGCGATCTGGCAGTGGATCTGGGACAACGGCCTCATCACACCCGCCGATTGACGCCGCGGCCGCTCCCAGGAGGGCTCACGAGGCGAGGACGCCCTCCACCCCCTGCAAGAACGTCTCGCAGACCAGCTCCGGATCGAACAGGCACCCCGCCGCCATCGCGCCGTCCCGGAGCATGACGACATGCCGGCCGGCCTCGTCGGCCGGCTCGTGGCCGGCCCGTGCCAGCAGCTCCGTCACCGTCTCCAGGAACCACTGCCGGTGGGCCAGGACGGCCTGGTGGACCGGGTGGGACGGGTCGGGGTATTCCGCCACCGCGTTGAGGAAGGCGCACCCGCGGAAGCCGGGCGAGCGGATGCCCTCCGCGATGGAGCGGGCCACCGCCCTGACCTCGTCGGCCGGGGACGCGGCGCTCTCCCGCGCGGCTCCCACCTGTGCCCGGATCCCCTGGTCGGCCAGGCCCAGGTAGGCGAGGACCAGTTCCTCCTTGCCCGTGAAGTGCCGGTAGAGCGTCGCGCGGGTCACCTGCGCCTCGGCGATGATCCGGTCGACTCCGACGGAGTGGATGCCCTCGGCGTAGAAGATTTTCGTCGCCGTGCCGAGGAGCCGTGTCCGCGCCTCCGACACGCCCCCCGACGTGCCCCGTTTCGCTGTGCCCTGACTCATGGCTCCGAGGCTACCAAGCCATGAGGGAGAACGTTCGGTCTTGACAGACGTCACCGTCCGCGTCTTTGATGAAGAGACCGAACGTTCTCCCTCATTCAGGCGTCCCACGCCACCGGAAGGCCCGCCATGGACACCGCCCTCGCCCCATCCCCCGCCACCGACGCCACCACCGCCCTGCGCAAGCTGTATCTGCTGCGCTTCGCGTTCGCCGCCGTGTGGGCCGCCCTGCTGTTCGCGACCGCGGGCAGCCTGACACCGGCGGCCGGGGCCCTGCTCGTGATCTATCCGATGTTCGACGTGGCCTGCGCCGTCGTCGACCTCCGGTCCGCCCGCGAGAACGGCGGCCCCGTACGGCAGCTGTACCTGAACATCGCGCTCAGCGCCCTCACCGGCATCGGCCTCGCCGTCGCCGCCACCTCCGGCATCCCGGCCGTGCTGCGCGTCTGGGGCGTGTGGGCGATCACCGCGGGCCTCGTCCAGCTGCTCGTCGGCGTCTCGCGGCGCCGGATGGGCGGACAGTGGGCCATGATCGCGAGTGGCGGGATCTCCACGCTCGCCGGAGCGTCGTTCTTCGGGCAGGCGGGTCAGGCCGACCCCTCGCTCGGCGCCCTGGCCGGATACGCCTTCCTCGGCGGGGTGTTCTTCCTCGTCTCCGCCCTGCGCCTGGGCCGTACCCGGCCGGCCGTCTGACGCGCGCGGGTGGCCGGGCTCTCGAGCCGGCCACCCGCCGGTAAAGGTTTGGTCTCGGCCAACCACAGCCTCTTGCCTCCGCTCGTGTAATCGATTCCAATCCTTCGTGTAATCGATTCCACGAGGAGGTGGAACGGTCATGGCGAGCATCAAGGACGTCGCCGCCGAGGCAGGCGTCTCCGTCGCCACGGTGTCGCGCGTCCTGAACGGGCACCCCTCGGTCAGCGAGGACGCCCGCCGGCGCGTGACGGCCGCCGTGACGGCCCTGGGCTACCGCCCGAACGCCGTCGCCCGCTCTCTGCGCACCGACCAGACCCACACGCTCGGCCTGGTCATCAGCGATGTGCTGAACCCCTACTTCACCGAGCTCGCCCGCTCCGTCGAGGAGGAGGCCCGCGCACTCGGGTACAGCGTGATCATCGGCAACGCCGACGAGCGCCCCGACCTCCAGGACCACCACGTACGGACCCTGCTGGACCGCCGTATCGACGGGCTCCTGGTCTCCCCCACCGACGGCGGCTCCCCGCTGATGCTGGACGCCGCGCGCGCGGGGACGCCGATGGTGTTCGTGGACCGCTGGATCCCCGGGGTGGACGTGCCGGTCGTGCGCGCCGACGGACGGGCGGCCGTGCGGGACCTCGTGGCCCATCTGCACGCGCTCGGGCACCGCCGGCTCGCGATCATCGCGGGACCCGCGGCCACCACGACGGGCCGCGAACGCGTGGACGCCTTCCGGGAGGCGCTCGCCGCCCACGGGCTCGAACTCCCCGCCGCCTACACGGGGCAGGGCGACTTCCAGGCCGAGAGCGGGCGCCGGGTCACCGAGGGCTTCCTCGACCTGCCCGAGCCGCCCGAGGTCGTCTTCGCCGCCGACAACCTGATGGTGCTGGGCGCGCTGGACGCCGTCCGCGCGCGGGGCCTTCGCGTGCCGGACGACATCGCGCTCGCCGCGTTCGACGACATCCGGTGGTTCGTGCACACCGACCCGCCGATCACCGCCATCGCCCAGCCGACCGGCGAGCTGGGCCGGGCCGCCGTACGGGCCCTGGTCGACCGCGTCGAGGGGCGGACCGGCGAGTCCGTCACCCTCCCCGCCCGTCTCGTGGTGCGCCGCTCGTGCGGCGCGCCCCCCACCGCAGTGCAAAGGAGCACGTCGTGAGCGATCCGGACGAACTGCTGCGCATCGAGGGCATCCGGAAGACCTTCCCGGGCGTGGTCGCGCTGGACGGCGTCGACTTCGGCCTGCGCCGGGGCGAGGTCCATGTGCTGCTCGGTGAGAACGGCGCCGGGAAGAGCACCCTCATCAAGATGCTCTCCGGCGCGTACACGCCGGACGGCGGGCGCATCCTGGTCGGCGGCGAGGAGGTGCGCATCCACGGGGCGCAGGACTCCGAGCGCCTCGGGATCGCCACGATCTACCAGGAGTTCAACCTGGTCCCGGACCTCACGGTCGCCGAGAACATCTTCCTGGGGCGGCAGCCGCGCCGGTTCGGGATGATCGACCGGGCCCGGATGGAGGCCGACGCCGAGGTCCTGCTGAAGCGGGTCGGGCTCAGTGTCCCGCCCCGCGCGCGGGTGCGTGAACTGGGCATCGCCCGGCTCCAGATGGTCGAGATCGCCAAGGCGCTCAGCCTGGACGCGCGTGTGCTCATCATGGACGAGCCGACCGCCGTGCTCACCTCCGAGGAGGTCGAGACGCTGTTCGGGATCGTGCGGCGGCTGCGCGAGGACGGCGTCGGGATCGTCTTCATCACCCACCACCTGGAGGAGATCGCCGCCCTCGGCGACCGGGTCACCGTCATCCGGGACGGCAGGAGCGTCGGGCAGGTCCCCGCGTCCACGCCGAAGGACGAGCTGGTCCGGCTGATGGTGGGCCGCTCCATCGAGCAGCAGTACCCGCGCGAACGGGCGGACGCGGGCCCGGCGTTGCTCACCGTCGAGGGCCTCACCCGCGACGGCGTCTTCCACGACGTCGGCTTCGAGGTGCGCGCCGGTGAGGTGGTCGGCATCGCCGGGCTGGTCGGCGCGGGCCGTACCGAGGTCGTCCGGGCGGTGTTCGGGGCGGACCCGTACGACAAGGGCGCCGTGAAGGTCGACGGCGCCTCGCTGAAGGGGCACGACGTGAACGCCGCCATGGCGGCCGGGATCGGGCTCGTCCCCGAGGACCGCAAGGGCCAGGGGCTGGTCCTCGACCAGTCGGTGGAGGAGAACCTCGGCCTGGTCACCCTGCGCGCCGCCACGCGCGCGGGGCTCGTCGACCGCAAGGGCCAGCAGGAGGCGGCCGCGCGAATCGCGAAGCAGCTGGGCGTGCGGATGGCCGGGCTCGGCCAGCACGTGCGCACGCTCTCCGGCGGCAACCAGCAGAAGGTCGTCATCGGCAAGTGGCTGCTCGCCGACACCAGGGTGCTGATCCTCGACGAGCCCACGCGCGGGATCGACGTCGGCGCCAAGGTCGAGATCTACCAGCTCATCAACGAACTGACCGCGAACGGCGCCGCCGTCCTCATGATCTCCAGCGATCTCCCGGAGGTGCTCGGCATGAGCGACCGGGTGCTGGTGATGGCCCAGGGCCGGATCGCGGGCGAACTGTCCGCCGACGAGGCCACCCAGGACACCGTGATGGCACTCGCCGTCAGCAACCCCACGACCGACAAGGAGGCCGCTCGTGGCCACTGACACGCTCAAGAGGAACCCGGGCGCCGGTGGCGCGACCGGCGGGCTGCGCCGCCTGCTCCTCGACAACGGCGCCCTCACCGCGCTGATCGTCCTGGTGATCGCCATGTCGGCGCTGTCGGGCGACTTCCTGACCACCGACAACCTGCTCAACGTCGGCGTGCAGGCGGCGGTGACCGCCGTCCTCGCCTTCGGCGTCACCTTCGTCATCGTCTCGGCGGGCATCGACCTGTCGGTGGGTTCGGTGGCGGCGCTGTCGGCCACCGTGCTGGCCTGGTCGGCGACCTCGCACGGGGTGCCGGTCGTCATAGCGGTGCTGCTGGCGGTGGCGACGGGCATCGCGGCCGGACTCGTCAACGGCTTCCTCATCGCCTACGGCAAGCTCCCGCCGTTCATCGCGACGCTCGCGATGCTGTCGGTGGCCCGCGGTCTGTCGCTGGTGATCTCCGAGGGCTCGCCGATCCCGTTCCCGGACTCGGTGTCGCACCTCGGTGACACGCTCGGCGGCTGGCTGCCGGTGCCGGTCCTGGTCATGATCGTGATGGGCCTGATCGCCGCGTTCGTGCTCGGCCGCACCTACATCGGCCGGTCGATGTACGCGATCGGCGGCAACGAGGAGGCGGCCCGGCTGTCCGGGCTGCGGGTGAAGCGGCAGAAGCTCGCCATCTACGCGCTGTCCGGTGTGTTCGCCGCCGTCGCCGGCGTGGTGCTCGCCTCCCGGCTGTCCTCCGCCCAGCCGCAGGCCGCCGACGGCTACGAGCTGGACGCGATCGCCGCGGTCGTCATCGGCGGCGCCTCCCTCGCGGGCGGCACCGGCAAGGCGTCCGGCACGCTGATCGGCGCGCTCATCCTCGCGGTGCTGCGCAACGGCCTGAACCTGCTGAACGTCTCCGCGTTCTGGCAGCAGGTCGTCATCGGCGTCGTGATCGCGCTGGCCGTCCTCTTCGACACGCTGCGCCGCAAGGCGGGCGCCACGCCGCTCGCCGCGGGCACCGGTCCGGGCGGCGGCAGGGGCAGGCAGGCCGGGACGTACGCGCTCGCGGCCGTCGTGACCGTGGCGATCGTCGGCGCGACCTCGTTCCTGCACGACAACGCGAACGGATCGGCCAACCGCAGGGTCGGGCTGTCGCTGTCGACGCTCAACAACCCCTTCTTCGTGCAGATCCGCGCGGGCGCCCAGGCCGAGGCGAGGAAGCTGGGCGTGGACCTGACGGTGACGGACGCCCAGAACGACGCCTCGCAGCAGGCCAACCAGCTGCAGAACTTCACCAGTTCCGGTGTCGGCGCGATCGTCGTCAACCCGGTGGACTCGGACGCCGCGAGCAACTCCGTGAAGGCCGCCGGCAAGGCCGGCATCCCGGTCGTCGCCGTCGACCGAGGGGTCAACGACGCGAGGACCGCCACCCTGGTCGCCTCCGACAACGTGGCGGGCGGTGAGCTGGCCGCCAAGTCGATCGCCGAGAAGCTGGGCGGCAAGGGGAAGATCGTGATCCTGCAGGGCCAGGCCGGCACCTCGGCCGCCCGTGAGCGGGCGCAGGGCTTCGCCGACGGCCTCAAGGCGTTCCCGGGCATCGAGGTGGTCGCCCAGCAGCCCGCCGACTTCGACCGCACCAAGGGCCTCGACGTCATGTCGAACCTGCTCCAGGCGCACCCGGACGTCCAGGGCGTCATCGCCGCCAACGACGAGATGGCGCTCGGCGCCATCAAGGCGCTGGGGTCGAAGGCCGGGACGTCCGTGTCCGTGGTCGGCTTCGACGGCACGCCCGACGGCCTGAAGGCGGTGGAGGGCGGCTCGCTGTACGCGTCCGTCGCCCAGCAGCCGTCCCAGCTCGGCAGGATCGCCGTGGACAACGCCCTCAAGGCCCTCGACGGCAAGAAGGTCGAGCAGACGGTGAAGGTGCCGGTGAAGGTGGTCACGCAGCAGAACGTGGCCGGTTTCAAGGGCTGACATCGGCCGAACGGCCCACGGGTGGGCGGTCGTTGGCGGAGCATGGGTTCCGGTGGCGGCCGCCCGTCCAGGCGTCATCACGGGGACCGGATTCAGGGGAGCAACCTCATGTACGACTACGACCTGCTGGTCGTGGGGTCGGCCAACGCCGACCTGGTGATCGGTGTCGAGCGCCGGCCGGGTGCCGGCGAGACCGTGCTCGGCTCCGATCTGGCCGTCCACCCGGGCGGCAAGGGCGCCAACCAGGCCGTCGCGGCGGCCCGGCTCGGCGCGCGCACGGCCCTGCTCGCGCGGGTCGGCGACGACGCCTACGGCCGCCTGCTGCTGGACTCGCAGCACGCGGCCGGCGTGGACACGGTGGGCGTGCTGGTCGGCGGGGCGCCGACCGGGGTCGCGCTGATCACCGTGGACCCGTCCGGCGACAACAGCATCGTGGTCTCCCCCGGCGCCAACGGCCGGCTCACCCCGGCCGACGTACGGGCCGCCGCGAGCCTGTTCCAGGCGTCCCGGGTCGTCTCGACGCAGCTGGAGATCCCGCTGGAGACGGTCGCGGAGGTCGTGCGCAATCTGGCCGACGGCAGCCGCTTCGTGCTCAACCCGTCGCCGCCGCGGCCGCTGCCGGCCGACGTCCTGGCGGCCTGCGACCCGCTCATCGTCAACGAGCACGAGGCGCGGGTCGTCCTCGGTGACGCGGCGGTCGGCGACTCACCCGAGGACTGGGCGCGGATACTGCTCGCGAAGGGGCCCCGCTCGGTGGTCGTGACGCTCGGCGCCGAGGGCGCCCTGGTGGCCTCCTCGGAGGGGGTCGCGCGGGTCCCGGCGGTGAAGGTGGAGGCCGTGGACACCACCGGTGCGGGCGACGCGTTCACGGCGGCGCTGGCCTGGCGGCTGGGTGCCGGCGCCACCCTGGCCGAGGCGGCGGCGTACGCGGCCCGGGTCGGTGCGGTGGCGGTGACACGGGAGGGCGCTCAGGTGTCGTTCCCGACGGCGGCGGAGGCCGAGGCGCTGTGAAGCGGGCCGGAATCCTGAACCGGGGGCTGTCCGGCGCGCTGGCCGAGCTGGGCCACGGCGACGGCGTCCTGGTGTGTGACGTGGGGATGCCGATCCCTGCGGGGCCGCGGGTCGTGGACCTGGCGTTCCGGGCCGGGGTGCCCTCGTTCGCCGAGGTGCTGGACGGGCTGCTGGCCGAGCTGGTGGTGGAGGGCGCGACGGCGGCGGCCGAGATGCGGGACGCGAACCCCGAGGCGGCCTCGCTGCTCGCGCAGACGTGCCCCGCCCTGGAGCTGGTGCCGCACGAGCGGCTCAAGGAGCTGTCGGCCGGGGCGCGGCTGGTGGTGCGCACCGGTGAGGCCCGGCCGTACGCGAACGTGCTGCTGCGCTGCGGCGTCTTCTTCTGACCGGTCCCCCTGGCCGCGACGACGTTTCGAGGGGCCCGGTCCGTCGACCGGGCCCCTCGCGTCCCCTCCCGTCAGAACCCCCGCGATCCCCCCAGATCCCCCTCCAAAGATCCTGACGCCAAGTACGACCCGCGAGGTGCGGGGAGGGTTGCACGGTTCGCCAATTTTTTTCCGCGATCCTCCGGGCCGCCCTCGGCGTGCCGTTCCACCGGTGCGGACGTAGCGTTTCAGGTATGCAGGAGCTGGACGAGATTCCCCTCGTGGCCCTTCAGGACGACGTGCTCGACGAACTCGGTGACGAGGCGGTCGGGGACATCGCGCGGCTGCTGGGCACGGACGAGGCCGGGGCGCGGCAGGTGATCTGCACGACCGTGACGGCGGTGTCCGGGGAGGCGGAGATGGTCGCCATCCCGCCCCGCGCCCCGCTGACCGGTGTGCCCACGGTGGGCGGTCCCGCGACCGGCGGTCTGATGGCCCGCCTGCTCGCCGAGGAGGCGGACCCGCTGACCACCGACGTGGCCGCCAGGACCGGGCTGCCCCGGCCGGCCATGGCCCGGACGGTGGGCGTGCTGGTCCCGGCGGTCCTGACCGTACTGGAACGGCGGGCGACCGGGCGGTAGGGCCGCGACGCCGCGTGGACGTGTGCGTCAGACGGCGTGCCGGGTGAAGCGTGCCACGGTCTCCGCCAGCACCTCCCGGCCGTCGCGTGCCCACAGGGCGTCGTTGAACAGCTCCACCTCGATGGGCCCGGTGTAGCCGGCCGCCTCCACGAGGTCCCGCCACTGGCGCAGGTCGACGGAGCCGTCGCCGAGCTGGCCCCGGCCGTTCAGGACGCCGGCGGGCAGCGGGGTGATCCAGTCGGCGAGCTGGAAGGTGTGGATCCGGCCGCCCGCGCCCGCCCGGGCGATCTGCGCGGGCGCGTCCTCGTCCCACCAGATGTGGTACGTGTCCACGGTGACTCCGACCTGCCGGGCCGGGAAGCGTTCCGCGAGGTCCAGGGCCTGGGTCAGGGTGGACACGACACAGCGGTCGGCGGCGAACATCGGGTGCAGCGGCTCGACGGCCAGCTTCACGCCGTGCGCCTCGGCGTACGGCCCGAGCTCGCCCAGGGCGTCGGCGATCCGCTCCCGCGCGCCGCGCAGGTCCCGGGAGCCGGCGGGCAGGCCGCCGGAGACCAGCACCAGGACGTCCGTGCCCAGGGTGGCCGCCTCGTCGACGGCCCGCCGGTTGTCGTCCAGGGCCCGAGCGCGCTCGGCCGGGTCGATCGCGGTGAGGAAGCCGCCCCGGCACAGGGTGGTGACCGTCAGGCCGGCGTCCCGGACGAGCGTGGCGGCCGCCTCCACGCCGTACTCCTGGACGGGTTCGCGCCACAGGCCGACGGCCGGGACGCCGAAGTCGCGGCAGGCGGCGACCAGCTCGGGGAGCGGGAGCTGCTTGACGGTCATCTGGTTGACGCTGAAGCGGGCGAGGTCGCTCACGCGGTCACTCCGTACAGGGACAGCAGGGTCCTCATCCGTTCCTCGGCCCGCTTCGGGTCGGGGAACAGCCCGAGGCGGTCGGCGAGTTCGTAGGCCCGGGCGAGGTGAGGGAGGGAACGGGCGGACTGCAGGCCGCCGACCATCGTGAAGTGCGTCTGGTGGCCGGCCAGCCAGGCCAGGAACACCACGCCGGTCTTGTAGAAGCGGGTGGGTGCCTGGAACAGGTGGCGGGACAGCTCGACGGTCGGGTCGAGGAGGGCGCGGAAGCCGTCCGTGTCGCCGGTGTCGAGAACGCGGACCGCTCGGGCGGCGAGCGGGCCGAGCGGGTCGAAGACGCCGAGCAGGGCGTGGCTGAAGCCGTGCTCGTCGCCCGCGATCAGCTCGGGATAGTGGAAGTCGTCGCCGGTGTAGCAGCGCACGCCCTTCGGGAGCCGGCGGCGCAGCCCGACCTCGCGCCGGGCGTCCAGCAGGGAGACCTTGATGCCGTCGACCTTGTCGGGGTGGGCGGCGACGACCTGGAGGAAGGTGTCCGTGGCCGCGTCGAGGCCGGGCGAGCCCCAGTAGCCCTCCAGCGCCGGGTCGAACATCGGGCCGAGCCAGTGCAGGATCACCGGGTCGGCGGCCTGGCGGAGCAGGTGGCCGTAGACCCGCAGATAGTCCTCGGGGCCCTTCGCGGTGGCGGCGAGGGCGCGGGAGGCCATGAGGATCGCCTGGGCCCCGCTGTCCTCCACGAGCGCGAGCTGTTCCTCGTACGCGGCGCGGACCCCGGCCAGGGAGGCCGGGCCGGTGAGCTGGTCGGTGCCCACCCCGCAGGCGATTCGGCCGCCGACCGCCCGGGCCTCGGCGGCGCTGCGGCGGATGAGTTCGGCCGCGCCCGCCCAGTCCAGGCCCATCCCGCGCTGGGCGGTGTCCATGGCCTCGGCGACACCGAGCCCGTGGGACCACAGGTGCCGGCGGAAGGCGAGGGTGGCGTCCCAGTCGACGGCGGCCGGGGAGTCGGGGGTGACGTCGGCGTACGGGTCGGCGACGACGTGGGCCGCGGCGAAGACCGTGCGGGAGGTGAAGGGGGCGCCCGGGGCGGGGGCCAGGTGCTCGGTGCGGGGTTCGTAGGCGCGGGGGGCACCGTGCGCGTCGGGCAGGTGGATGGTCACGGGGTGATCTCCGGTACGTCGAGGCGGCGGCCCTCGGCCGAGGACTTCAGGCCGAGTTCGGCGAGCTGGACGCCGCGGGCTCCGGCGAGGAGGTCGCGGTGGTAGGGGGCGCCGGCGTGGACATGCCGCAGGAACAGCTCCCACTGGGCCTTGAAGCCGTTGTCGAACTCCTCGTTGTCGGGGACCTCCTGCCACTGGTCGCGGAAGGAGTACGTGGCCGGGATGTCGGGGTTCCAGACCGGCTTGGGGGTGGTGCCCCGGTGCTGGACGCGGCAGCGGCGCAGTCCGGCGACGGCCGAGCCCTCGGTGCCGTCGACCTGGAACTCGACGAGTTCGTCGCGGTCGACGCGCACGGCCCAGCTGGAGTTGATCTGCGCGACGACGCCGCCCTCGAGTTCGAAGAGGCCGTAGGCCGCGTCGTCGGCGGTGGCGTCGTACGGCGTGCCGTTCTCGTCCCAGCGCCGCGGGACGTGGGTGGTGGCGAGGGCCTGGACGCTCGTGACCCGGCCGAACAGCTCGTGCAGCACGTACTCCCAGTGGGGGAACATGTCGACGACGATGCCGCCGCCGTCCTCGGCGCGGTAGTTCCACGACGGGCGCTGGGCCTGCTGCCAGTCGCCCTCGAAGACCCAGTAGCCGAACTCGCCGCGCACGGACAGGACCCGGCCGAAGAAGCCGCCGTCGATCAGGCGCTTGAGCTTGCGCAGGCCCGGCAGGAAGAGCTTGTCCTGGACGACGCCGTGCTTGACGCCGGCGGCGGTCGCGAGCCGGGCGAGTTCCAGGGCGCCCGCCAGCCCGGTGGCCGTCGGCTTCTCGGTGTAGACGTGCTTGCCCGCGGCGATCGCCTTGCGCAGGGCCTCCTCGCGGGCGGAGGTCACCTGGGCGTCGAAGTAGATGTCGACGGTGGGGTCGGCGAGGACCGCGTCGAGATCGGTGGAGATGTGCGCCGGGTCCAGTCCGTGCCGGTCGGCGAGGGCCTTCAGGGCGTGCTCGCGGCGGCCGACCAGGACCGGTTCCGGCCACAGCACGGTGCCGTCGCCCAGGTCGAGGCCGCCCTGTTCGCGCAGGGCCAGGATCGAGCGGACCAGGTGCTGGCGGTGGCCCATGCGCCCGGTCACACCGTTCATGGCGATACGCACCGTCTTGCGTGTCACGTCGTTGCCCTCCGTAGGTGCCGTGCGCGGCGTTCGCGCGCGGTCGTCGTGCAGGTGCGCACGGACGCCGCGTGCACCCTCCCTGGCCCAGCGTCACGGCAAGCGCTTTCTACCGGTGGTGAAGCTACCTCCGAGCAGGGGTGGAGACAAGACCGTGACGGGGTCGAGTTGTTCGAGGGGACGAACAACCGGGGTCGTTGGCCTTAAGGTCTGCTCGACATACACGGAACCGCGGCCACTCACGGCCTGTCTACGAGGTGGCGGCCCGAGCACGGGCGGCCCGGGGGGTTCCACGACATGCGCGACCGGAGGACGACGAGATGACGGTGACCCTGGCGGACGTGGCGGCCCGCGCCCAGGTCTCGCCCGCGACGGTGTCGCGCGTGCTGAACGGCAACTATCCCGTCGCCGCCTCCACCCGGGAGCGGGTGCTGCGCGCGGTGGACGAGCTGGACTACGTGCTGAACGGCCCCGCCAGCTCGCTGGCCGCCGCCACCTCCGACCTGGTCGGCATCCTCGTCAACGACATCGCCGACCCGTTCTTCGGGATCATGGCGAGCGCCATCCAGTCGGAGATCGGCGGCCCCGGCGGCCGGGCGGGCGGCGAGCGGCTCGCGGTCGTCTGCAACACGGGCGGGTCGCCGGAGCGCGAACTGACGTACCTCACCCTGCTGCAGCGGCAGCGGGCGGCCGCGGTGGTGCTGACCGGCGGCGCCGTGGAGAGCGCGCCGCACGCGGAGGCCGTCGCGGCGAAGCTGCGCAAGCTGTCGGACGCCGGGACCCGGGTGGTGCTGTGCGGGCGGCCGCCCGCGCCGGACACGGGCGCGATCGCGCTGGCCTTCGACAACCGCGGGGGCGCCCGTGAGCTGACCGAGCATCTGATCGGGCTCGGGCACCGCAGGCTCGGGTACATCGCGGGACCGCTGGAGCGCACGACCACCCGGCACCGGCTGGAGGGCCACCGGGCCGCGCTGGAGGCGCACGGCATACCGGTGGACGACCGCCTGATCGTGCACGGCCGCTACGACCGGCGGTCCGGCTACGAGGCGACGCTGGAACTGCTGCGCCGCGACACGTCCCTGACGGCCGTGGTCGCCGCGAACGACTCCGTCGCGCTGGGCGCCTGCGCGGCCCTGCGCGACTCCGGACTGCGCATCCCGGACGACCTCTCGGTGGCCGGCTTCGACGACCTGCCGTTCGGCATCGACGCCGTGCCCTCCCTCACGACGGTCCGCCTCCCGCTCTCCGACGCGGGCGCCCGAGCGGGCCGCATCGCCATGGGCCGCGAGGAGCCGCCCCCCGGCGACCTGGCGACGATCCGCGGGGAACTGATGGTGCGGGGGTCCTCCGGAGTGCCGCGGGGCTGAGGCGGCACCGCGGCCGCGCCCCGGGGGCGGCGCGTGTCCGGCCGGATGTGTGGACCTCGTTTCCCTGGCAAGGTGAGGTACATGAAGCTGGCGTTCTCCACTCTCGGCGTCCCCGGTCTGCCCCTCCCCGACGTGCTGCGGCTCGCGTCCGCGCACGGCTACCACGGCGTGGAACTGCGCGCCCACCCCGAGGAGCCGGTGCATCCGGGCCTCGGCCCCGGTGAACGGGCGGACGTGGCCGCCGAGTTCAAGGCAGCCGGCGTGGAGCCGCTGGGCGTCGCCGGGTACACGCGGATCGCGGCGCCCGGGGACGACGGGCCGGTCATCGAGGAGGTGCGCACGCTCGTCGACCTCGCCCACGACATCGGCGCGCCCTACGTGCGGGTCTTCCCCGGCGCCGACCCGGAGCAGACCTCCGAGGCCACGGACGCGATCGCCGCGCGCCGGCTCGGCACGGCGGCGGAGTACGCCGCCGACAGCGGGGTGCGCGTCCTGCTGGAGACCCACGACTCGCACCGGGCGGCCGCCGACGCGATGCGGGTGCTGGGCCTGGTCGGGCACCGCAACGTCGGCGCGCTGTGGGACGTCATGCACACCTGGCTGGCCGGTGAGCAGCCCGCGGAGAGCTATGCGGCGCTCGCCCCCCATCTGGGCTACGTCCAGGTCAAGGACATCGCGACCGCCGGCGACACGGCTCCGCTGCCGCTCGGCGCCGGGGTGCTGCCGCTCGCCGAGTGCGTCGAGGTCCTGTCCCGGCACGGCTGGGACGGCTGGCTGTGCTGGGAGTACGAGAAGCGCTGGAACGAGGACGCCGCCCCGCTGGAGGGTCTGCTCGACACGGGCCGCGACCACCTGTCCCGGCTGCTGAACGAGTCCGCGTAGGCGCGAGGGGCGACCGGCCCGGAAATTCGGTGGCCGGGTTTCGAGGGGCGCTATAACGTACCCCCTCGTGCCTGAGCCCACCCGTCACCCAGCCCTGCCGTCATGAGCCTCACGCGTGCCCTGATCGACGTACGGCCCCTGAGCGGTTCCCCCGTCTTCCGGCGGCTGCTGATCGGGCGGACGGTGTCCATGCTCGGCGGCTTCATGACCATGGTGACCGTGCTCTACCAGGTCTGGGACATGACGCACAGCACCATCTGGAGCGGCGCGGTCGGTCTCGCGCAGGTGGTGCCCATGGTCGTCGTGGGGCTGCTCGCGGGATCGTGGGTGGACCGGGGCGACCGGCGCCGGATCTATCTGACCGCCACCGTCGGCCAGGCGGTCTGCGCGCTGCTGCTGGCGGTGCAGGGCTTCACCGGACACGTCCCGGTGATCGGGGTCCTCGTGCTCGTGGCCGCCGGTTCCTGCTTCGCGGCGATCGGCGGTCCGGCTGCGGGGGTGTTCGTGCCGCGGCTGCTGCCGAAGGAGCAGGTGGCGGCGGGGCTGGCCCTCAACCAGGTGTCCGGCCAGTCGATGATGCTGCTGGGCCCGGCGGTGGGGGGCCTGTGCCTCGGCTGGTTCGGCATCGGCGCCTGCTATCTGATCGACGCCCTGACCTTCGTGTTCGCCTTCTACGGCGCCTTCGGGCTGCCCGCGCTGCCGCCCGAGGGCGAGCCGTCGCGGGCGGGGGTGCACGGCGTCCTGGACGGGCTGCGCTTCCTGGCCGGGCACCGCGTGGTGCGCGGCGCGCTGATCACCGACCTGGCCGCCACGGTGCTGGCGATGCCGGTCAGCCTGTTCCCGCTCGTCAACGCGGAGCGCTTCGGCGGCGATCCGCGCACGCTCGGCCTCTTCATGTCGGCCGTGGCGGTCGGCGGTGTCACGGCGACGGCGCTGTCGGGTCCGGTCACCCGGCTGGGCCGCCCCGGCCTCGTGATGCTGTGCGGGGCCGGCACCTGGGGGGTGGCACTGGCCCTGTTCGGCCTGGTGAGCGACCCTTGGACGGGGCTCGGGCTGCTGGCGGTGGCGGGTGGCGCGGACTCCCTGTCGGTGGTCTCCCGGGTCACGATCGTGCAGACCCGGACCCCGGACGCCCTGCTGGGCCGGGTCACGGCCGCCGAGCAGATCGTCGGCCAGGGCGGCCCGCACCTCGGCAACCTGCGCGGCGGACTGGTCGCCGGCTGGACGGACGGGGCGACGGCCCTCGTCCTCGGCGGCCTGCTGTGCGTGCTCGCGGTGACGTACGTCGGGGCGAGCACCCCGCAACTGCGGGACGGCGCCCTCTCCGAGGACTAGGGCGTGTTTCGAAAGTAGCGTCGTCCGCCCGAAGGGCGGGGTCCGCGGCGTCTGGTGCGGTGCGTCGCAAGGCGGAGGGTCGTCCGCGTACTGGGCGTACGCGGACGATCCCGACAACGCGGCGAGGCGCCGTGCCAGGCGTCGCGGACCAGACGGGACTTTCGAAACACGCCCTAGGGGGGTGTGTCGACAGTCCCGTCCACCCCGCCCGCCACCGGCGTCCCGACTTCGCCGACGGCGCCCGTTCCCGGGAACCCAGCCCCGTCGCCCCTCGTCCAACGGGCAAGCTGCCGGAGAGTCACCGTGGCACGGTGTCGGCCTCGCTGCTGGCTGCGATCGCTGACCACCCTCTCCAGCCGTGCCGCGGCCGGCAGCACGCCGTCATCGGCGCGCCCCCCTCCAACTGCGCCGATGGCGGCCCCTCTTCGGTTACGGTCCATTCCCTTGACTGGCAGAAACTTCCCGGATATTGGCGACTCCTCGGAAGTTTCCTTCACAGCGCCACCTCCGGAAGGAGCGCACGTGCCCGACACCAGCACGGGAAGCACCGCATCGCCTTCAAGACGCCTGGTCCTGGCGGCCACGGCCGGTCTCACCGGCGCCCTGGCCCTCGGCGGCACCGCGCACGCCGCCCCGCACGACGACAGAAGGCTGCGCGCCCTCATCGACCGGATGACGCTGCCCGAGAAGGTCGGCCAGCTCTTCGTCATGCGGGTCTACGGCCACTCCGCGACCGACCCGGACCAGGCGGACGTCGACGCCAACCTCCAGGAGATCGGCGTGCGCACGGCCGCCGAACTGCTCGCGAAGTACCGGGTGGGCGGCATCATCTACTTCACCTGGGCGCACAACACCCGCGACCCGCACCAGATCGCCGGTCTGTCGAACGGCATCCAGAAGGCGTCGCTCGCCCAGCCGCGCGGCCTGCCCGTGCTCATCTCCACCGACCAGGAGCACGGCATCGTGTGCCGGGTCGGGGAGCCCGCCACGCTCTTCCCGGGCGCCATGGCCGTCGGCGCCGGCGGCTCCCGCTCCGACGCCCGCACCCTCGGCCGGCTCGCCGGGGAGGAGCTGCGGGCGCTGGGCATCCGGCAGAACTACTCCCCCGTCGCCGACGTCAACGTCAACGCGGCGAACCCGGTGATCGGCGTGCGCTCCTTCGGCTCCGAGCCGGACGCGGTGGCCGCCCTGGTCGCCGCCGAGGTGGCCGGGTACCAGCACGCGCGCCAGGTCGCGGCGACCGCCAAGCACTTCCCCGGCCACGGCGACACCGCCGTCGACAGCCACACCGGCTTCCCGGTCATCACGCACACCCGTGAGCAGTGGGAGAAGCTGGACGCGCCGCCGTTCCGGGCCGCCGTCCGCGCCGGCATCGACTCGATCATGACCGCGCACCTCATGGTCCCGGCCCTCGACGACTCCGGCGACCCGGCCACCCTCTCCCACCCGATCCTCACCGGCATCCTGCGCGGGGAACTCGGCTACGACGGGCTGGTGGTGACGGACTCGCTCGGCATGGAGGGCGTCCGCACGAAGTACGGCGACGACCGGGTCCCGGTCCTCGCGCTCAAGGCGGGCGTGGACCAACTGCTGAACCCGCCGAACCTGGACGTGGCGTGGAACGCGGTCCTGAAGGCCGTGCAGGACGGCGAGCTGACCGAGGCACGGCTCGACGAATCGATCCTGCGCATCCTGCGCCTGAAGGCGAAGCTCGGGCTGTTCGACGACCCGTACGTCAGCCAGTCGGGAGTGGACCGCTCCGTGGGCACGCCGGCCCACCTGAAGGCCGCCGACCGCATCGCCGAGCGCACCACGACCCTGCTGGTCAACGAGGGGTCGCTGCTGCCGCTGTCCCGCCGGTCCCACCGCAGGGTGCTGGTCGTGGGCGCCGACCCGGCCTCTCCGTCCGGCACGACGGGCCCGCCGACCGGTGTGCTCGCCGCGGCCCTGACCGAGCTGGGCTTCACGGCGACCGCCCTGTCGACCGGTACGGCGCCGTCCTCGGCGACCGTCGCACGGGCCGTGGAGGCGGCGCGCGAGGCGGACGCGGTGGTGGTCGGCACGTACAACGTCACGGCGTCCAGTACGCAGAAGACACTCGTCGAACAGCTTCTCGCCACAGGGAAGCCGGTGGTCGCGGTCGCCCTCCGCAACCCCTACGACGTGGCCCGTCTGCCCGGCGTGAAGGCCTTCCTGGCGGCCTACGCCTGGACGGACGTCGAACTGCGGGCCGCGGCCCGGGTGATCGCCGGGCGGGTGGCCCCGCAGGGCGGGCTGCCCGTGCCGGTGCAGCGCGCGGACGACCCGTCCCGGGTGCTGTTCCCGGTCGGCCACGGGCTGTCGTACCGCGGCCGCTGACCTCCTGACGCATCGGACGTAGCGCCTGTACGCCACACAACGGGCGCACTCGCCACCGACCGGCGCAAAGGACCCCGTATGTCTGGCGTGTACCCGCTGTCGCGGGTCACGCTGGACCGGGGGGTGCGATGCGTGGAGGACGGGGTGGGACGGCCGTGTGCGCGGTGCCGGCGCTGCTCGCCGCGCTGCTGACGGGGTGCCAGGGTTCCTCGGGAGCCCTGGAGGACGGCCCGCCGGGCGCGAGCGCGGAGGGGCCCACGGGGCGGGCCACCGCGCCGGGGCCCGGCGGGCACGGGGCGGTGTTCCTCGCGGTGGACGAGTGCAGTTCGTTCGGCCGGACCAGCTTCACCGAGGTGCCGTGCGCGAGCGAACGGGCGGCCGCGCGGGTCGTGGCCCGGCACGACGGCGCGGTCCGCGGCGGCGCGCCGTGCCCGGGGACCACGGACTTCGTCCTGCACATCAGCGCCCAGGACCGGACCTCCGACGAGGACGGCGACGGCGCGGTCCCCCAGGGCTACGCCTGCATGCGCAACCTCACGCCGCCCCACCCCGGGGACCCCGGCGGCGGGGGCGGCCCCCGCACGATCGTCGGCGACTGCGTCTACGGCTCGGGCGACGGGCAGGTCCGGGAGACGGCCTGCGACGGCGAGGGCGAGCACAAGCCGGGCTACAAGGTGACGAGGACCGTGGACAGGCGGTCCCAGTGCCCCTCGTCGACCGCCCTCTACGTGGAGGTGGGCGGCGAGAAGCCGGTCGGCTGCGCCCGGCGGATGTGACGGCGGGTCGCGCCGCGGGTCAGCACAGGATCCAGCCCTTGCTCACCGAGCCCCGGCCCACCTTGCCCTTCACCCACACACAGCGGTGCCCGGCGTGGACGGTGACCGGTCCGGCCCGGCGCGTGTACTGGCCCTCGTCCGTGACCGGGTTGGCCCGGTAGGCCCGCACGCTGACCATCATCCGCTGCTTGCGGCCGGGGCTCTTCGGCAGCGTGACGGCGCAGACGTAGCCGTTCTTCCTGTACACGTACAGCGTCCCGGTGGAGAACGGGTACGTCCTGACCTTGCGCCCCTCGCAGCGGCTCGGCGCGGCGTGCGCCTGCGCCGGAACGGCGATCGCGAGCAGCCCGGACACGGTCACCAGCGCCAGGCAGACGGCCAGTCGTCGGCGTATCCCACCCTTGTCCACTGCGAAGTCCTCCCCGTACACCGGCGATGAGCGTACTGGTGTACGGACGCCTGGCGTACGCCGGATGGTTGCACGGCCGTCACGCCGCCCCGGGGGCCGCGCTCACCGGGCCACGCCGACCGGCTCCTCCGGCTCGGCCTGCCCGAGGAAGGTCCGCCACAGCTCGGCGTACCGCCCGCCGCGCGCCAGCAGTTCCTCGTGCGTGCCGTCCTCGGCGACCCGGCCGTGGTCCATGAGCACCACCCGGTCGGCCCGCGCCGCCGTCGTCAGCCGGTGCGCCACCACGAGCGTCGTACGACGGCCCGCGAGCCGGTCCGTGGCCTGGTTGACCTGCGCCTCCGTGGCCAGGTCGAGGGCGGCCGTCGCCTCGTCCAGGAGCAGCACGTCGGGGTCGACCAGCTCGGCGCGGGCCAGCGCGATCAGCTGGCGCTGCCCGGCGGAGAGGTTGCGGCCGCGCTCGGCGACCTCGTGGAGGTAGCCGCCGTCGAGGGTCGCGATCATCTCGTGCGCGCCCACCGCCCGCGCGGCCGCCTCGACCTCGGCGTCGGTGGCGCCGGGACGCCCGTAGGCGATGGCGTCCCGGACGGTGCCGGGGAAGAGGTACGCCTCCTGCGGCACGACCCCGAGCCGGTGGCGGTACGACGTCAGGTCCAGGTCCCGCACGTCGGTGCCGTCGACGGTGACACGGCCCGCGCTCGGGTCGTAGAACCGGGCGACCAGCTTCACCAGGGTCGACTTGCCGGCGCCGGTCTCCCCGACGAACGCGACCGTCTGCCCGGCGGGGATGCGCAGGTCGATGCCGGACAGCGCCTCCTCGTCGTCGCCGTAGGCGAAGTGCACGTCCTCGAAGGCGATCTCGCCCCGCAGCTCCCGCACCTCGCGCGGCTCCTCGGCGGCCCGCGTCGACGTCGGCTCGCGCAGCAGCTCCTGGATACGGCCGAGCGAGACCGTGGCCTGCTGGTAGCCGTCGAAGACCTGGGAGAGCTGCTGGACCGGCGCGAAGAACAGGTCGATGTAGAGCAGGTACGCCACCAGCGCACCGGTCGTCAGGGTGGCCGTGTCGATCCGCACCCCGCCCACGATCAGCACGGCCGCGGCCGCCGACGACGCCAGGAACTGCACGAACGGGAAGTAGATCGAGATGAGCCACTGGCCCCGGATCCGGGCCTGGCGGTAGCTGTCGCTGCGCTCGGCGAACCGGGCGCCGCCGTCGCGCTCGCGCCGGAACGCCTGCACGATCCGCAGGCCCGCCACCGACTCCTGGAGGTCGGCGTTGACCACCGACACCCGCTCACGGGCCAGCTCGTACGCCTTCACGCTCGCCCGGCGGAAGAAGTAGGTCGCGACGACGAGCGGCGGCAGCGTCGCGAAGACCACGAGCGCCAGCTGCACGTCGAGCACCAGCAGGGCGCCCATGATGCCGAAGAAGGTGACGACCGAGACGAACGCGGTGACCAGGCCGGTCTGCAGGAACGTGGACAGCGCGTCCACGTCCGTCGTCATCCGGGTCATGATCCGGCCGGTCAGCTCGCGCTCGTAGTAGTCCAGGCCGAGCCGCTGGAGCTGGGCGAAGATCTTCAGCCGCAGCGCGTACAGCACCCGCTCGCCGGTGCGCCCGGTCATCCGGGTCTCGCCGACCTGCGCGGCCCACTGGACGCCGACCGCGAGCAGGCCGAGCAGGGCCGCCGCCCACACCGCGCCCAGCGCGGCCTGGCTGACGCCCGAGTCGATGCCGTGCCGGATCAGGATCGGCAGCAGCAGGCCCATGCCCGCGTCGACGGCGACCAGGGCGAGGCTGATCAGCAGCGGACGCCCGAAGCCCCGCAGCAGCCGCCGCAGCCCGTACGACCGCTCGGGCCGGACCGCGCTCGCCTCGTCGACGTCGGGGGTGTCGAGCGCCGGGGGCAGGGCCTCGACCTGGGCGAGCAGTTCGGGGGTGGCCGGCGACTGGGCCAGCGCGAGGTCCTTGGGCTCGCGGTCGCCGGTCCACAGCCGGGGCGTGACCCCGCGCTCGGCGTCGAACTCGGCGTCCAGCTCGTCCCGGACGGAGGTGTCCTCGTGGGGACAGGACGGCTGGGTGTGGCCGGGCGAGACCCCGCCGAGCTCGTCGGGGTCGGTCAGCAGCCGGCGGTAGAGGGCGGAGCGCTCCTGGAGCTCCTCGTGGGTGCCGATGTCGGCGAGCCGGCCGGCGTCCAGGACCGCGATGCGGTCGGCGAGGCCGAGGGTGGAGCGGCGGTGGGCGATGAGGAGGGTCGTGCGGCCCTCCATGACGTGCTTGAGGGCCTCGTGGATCTCGTGCTCGACGCGGGCGTCCACCGCCGAGGTGGCGTCGTCGAGGACGAGGAGGCGGGGGTCGGCGAGGATCGCGCGGGCCAGCGCGATCCGCTGGCGCTGGCCGCCGGAGAGGGTCAGGCCGTGCTCGCCGACCGTGGTGCCGTAGCCGTCGGGCAGGTCGGCGATGAAGCGGTCGGCCTGGGCGGCGCGGGCGGCGGCCTCGATCTGCTCGTCGGTGGCGTCGGGGCGGCCGTAGGCGATGTTGGCGCGGACGGTGTCGGAGAAGAGGAACGAGTCCTCGGGGACGAGCCCGATCGCGGCCCGCAGCGAGTCGAGGGTCAGCTCGCGCACGTCGTGGCCGCCGACGAGGACGGCGCCGCGCGTGACGTCGTAGAAGCGCGGGAGCAGCAGGGAGACGGTGGACTTGCCGGAGCCGGAGGCGCCGACCACGGCGAGGGTCTCGCCGGCGCGGATCTCCAGGCTGAGCCCGTCGAGGACGGGGCGCTCCTCGTCGTAGCCGAAGGAGACGTCGTCGAACTCGACCGTGGCGGGGGCGTCGGCCGGGAGGGCCCTGGCGCCGTCCTTGATCGAGGGCTCGGTGTCGATCAGCTCCAGGACGCGCTCGCTGCTCGCACGCGCCTGCTGGGCGACGGTGAGGACCATGGCGAGCATGCGGACCGGGCCGACCAGCTGGGCGAGGTAGGTGGAGAAGGCGACGAAGGTGCCGAGCGTGATGTGCCCGCGCACCGCCAGCCAGCCGCCGAGGGCGAGCATGGCGACCTGGCCGAGCGCCGGGACGGACTGGAGGGCGGGGGTGTACTTCGCGTTGAACCGGACGGTGCGCAGCCGCCCGGCGTAGAGCCGGCGGCCGACCTCGCGGAGCTTGCCGGTCTCCTGCTCCTCCTGCCCGAAGCCCTTCACCACGCGCACACCGCTGACCGCGCCGTCGACCACGCCCGCGACGGCCGCGGCCTGGGCCTGGGCGTACCAGGTGGACGGGTGCAGTCTGCTGCGGCTGCGCCGCGCGATCCACCACAGGGCGGGGGCGACCGCGAGGGCGACCAGGGTCAGCGGCGGCGACAGCCAGGCCATGACGGCCAGGGAGATCAGGAAGAGCATGAAGTTCCCGATGGTCATCGGGAGCATGAAGAGCAGGCCCTGGATCAGCTGGAGGTCGCTGGTGGCGCGGCCGACGACCTGCCCGGTGGACAGCTCGTCCTGCCGGCGCCCGTCGAGCCGGGTGATCGTCCGGAACATCTCGGTCCGCAGGTCGTGCTGGACGTCGAGGGCGACCCGGCCGCCGTAGTAGCGGCGGACGAAGGTCAGGACGTAGACGGCGACGGCGGCGGCGATCAGCAGCCCGGCCCAGACGGCCATGCTGCGCGTGCCGCCGATCACGTCGTCGATGATCACCTTGGTGATCAGCGGGACCAGCGCCATGACGGCCATGCCGCCGAGGGAGGAGCCGAGGGCGAGGATCACGTCCTTCGGGTAGCGCCAGGCGTAGCCCCACAGTCGTCGTGCCCATCCTGGCTGCGCTGCCACGCCCGTGCCTCCCGTTCGTCCTGGTCTGCCGGAAGGCACCAACGTCCGTGAGCTCGGATTTCATCCCGCCGCAACAATCCGGCGGGGCGTGGCGGGGCGGTCAGCTCGCCGCGAGGTCCCTGTGGATGACCTTGGCGACGCCCTGGATGGTGGCGATGCCGTAGTTCATGGTGCTGTTGCCGTGGCTGAGCACCGTGATCACGTAGTCGTGGCCGCCGCCCTTGAAGGCGCCGACGCTGTGCACGCGCCAGCCGTGCGTGGCGCGCTGCAGCCAGCCGTTCTTGACGGCCACGGAGACGCCGGACGGCACGCCGTACGGGGTGCCCCAGCGCTGCGAGGAGACGACCTGGCCCATCAGCTTGAGGATGTAGGCGCGGGAGTTGTCGCTGAGCACGGTGTTCCTGACGGTGACGAGCTTGAGCAGCTTCTGCTCGTCGGTGACGTTGATCTGGGTCAGACCCCAGTAGCCGTTCGCGCCGGGGACGGTCTTCGTCATGCCGGCGGCGCCGAGGAAGCCCTTGATCTTGGTCATGCCGAGCTGCTTCCACAGGGTGGTGGTCGCGGCGTTGTCCGACTTGGTGATCATGGCCTTGGCGAGGGACGTCTCGCGGTCGGTGAGGTACCGGTCGTGCTTCTTGGCGTCCCACAGCAGTGTGGCCAGGACGGTGACCTTGACGACGCTGGCCGAGTCGAAGGCGCTGGTCGCCCGGAGCGTGCAGGTGGTCTTCGTGGAGCTGTCGTACAGGCCGACCGCGACGGTGCCGTTGCGGTTGGCCAGGGCGGCGGTGATGTCCCGCTTCAGCTTGTCGGCCAGCCCCGCCTCGGCCGAGGTGCAGCTGACGGCCGGTGTCGCCGCGGCGGCCGGTGCGGCGGCGGCGAGCGGCGCTATGACGAGGCCGGCGCCCAGGCCCGCCGCGACGACCGCTCGCGCGCGCCTGGCCGCGCCCGTGGAGTTCTCGCTCGCTGTCCCGTGAGTCATGGCTTGTTGACCAACGAGGGCGCGCGAATGGTTGTACGGGTACGGAGCCGAGTTGGCGCCACAGAGCCGCAACTCGTCTGCTTTTGCACAGAATTGCTCCGCTTCTTCACCTGATGGACACGCAGAGGATCTCGACACACCTGCATGCACATGTCACGCTCCGGATGCCGCCTTCGCTCAACCCGCGTAGACACGCGAGAGGAGACCCCTCATGCCGGCGACATCCCCACGCCCCCGGCGCTGGACGTCCGTGGCCCTCACCACGGCCGCCCTCCTGGCCGGGCTCACCGCCCCGGCCCTGACCGCCGCCCCGGCCGCCGCGACGACCACGGCGTACGACGACACGTACTACGCCGCCGCGCTCGGCAAGACCGGGCCCGCCCTGAAGACCGCCCTCCACGGGATCATCAGCAACCAGACGAAGCTCTCCTACTCGGCCGTCTGGGACGCCCTGAAGGTCACCGACCAGGACCCGGCCGACAGCAACAACGTCAAGCTGCTCTACAGCGGCATCTCCCGCAGCAAGTCACTGAACGGCGGCAGCACCGGCAACTGGAACCGCGAGCACGTGTGGGCCCAGTCCCACGGCGACTTCGGCACCTCGGCCGGGCCCGGCACCGACCTGCACCACCTGCGGGCCGAGGACGTCCAGGTCAACTCCGTCCGCGGCAACAAGGACTTCGACAACGGCGGCAGCGGCTTCACCAACTCCGGTGGCAGCCTGACCGACTCGAACTCCTTCGAGCCCCGCGACGCCGTCAAGGGCGACGTGGCCCGCATGATCCTCTACATGGCCGTCCGCTACGAGGGCGACGACGGCCGGCCCGACCTCGAGGCCAACGACTCCATCAACGGCGGCGTCCCGTACCACGGACGTCTGTCGGTCCTGAAGCAGTGGAACGACGAGGATCCGCCGGACGCCGTCGAGCAGCGCCGCAACGACGTCATCTACACGTCGTACCAGGGCAACCGCAACCCGTTCATCGACCACCCGGAGTGGGTCGAGTCGATCTGGTAACCCCCCGGATCACTCCGTTCCCAGGTGTGTGGGCGCGAACATGCGCAGCACCGCCGGGAGCACGACCACCGAGGGGCCGGGCTCGGACAGCGCCTTGGCGAGGTCCGTCTCCAGGGCCTCGGGCGTGGTCCTGATCCCGGGGACGCCGAACGACTCGGCGAGCGCCACGTAGTCCGGACGCGTCAGTTCGGTCGCCGTGGCCTCGCCGAAGGCGTCGGTCATGTACTCGCGCAGGATGCCGTAACCGCCGTCGTCGACGATGAGCCAGGTGACGTCGAGCCCGTACTGCCGGGCCGTGGCGAGTTCGGCGATGGAGTAGAGGGCGCCGCCGTCGCCGGACACCGCGAGCACCGGGCGGGTCGGGTCGGCGGCCGCCGCGCCGAGCGCCGCCGGGAAGCCGTAGCCGAGGCCGCCGGCGCCCTGCGCGGAGTGCATGCGGTTGGGGCCCTTGGCGTCAAAGGCCGACCAGGCCCAGTAGGCCAGGATCGTCATGTCCCAGAAGGACGGGGAGGCGGCGGGCAGGGCCCGGCGCACGGACGCCAGCACCTCCTGCTCCAGGGTGAGGTCCTGGGCGGCGATCCGGGCGGCCACCTTCGCGAGCACCTCGCGCACCCGCTCGGGGGCCTCCGGGTCGTGCCGCGGGGACACGGTCTCCAGCAGCGCCTGCAATGCCGGCCGGGCGTCGGCGTGGATGCCCAGCGCGGGGTGGTTGGACTCCAGCTTGCCGAGGTCGGCCTCGATCTGGACGACCCGGCCGCGCGGCCGGAACGTGTGGTAGTTCGAGGAGAGTTCACCGAGCCCGGAGCCGACCACCAGCAGGACGTCGGCGTCCTCCAGGAAGTCGGTGGTGTGCCGGTCCTCGATCCACGACTGGAGCGACAGCGGGTGCTCCCAGGGGAACGCGCCCTTGCCGCCGGGGGTGCAGACCACCGGCGCCTGAAGGGTCTCCGCCAGCCGGAGCAGCTTCTCGGAGGCGTCCGCGCGGACCACTCCCCCGCCCGCGATGATCGCCGGGCGCTCGGCGTGGGACAGCAGGTGGGCCGCCACCGCCGTCAGCTCCGGGCGCGGCACCAGTTCCTCGGGGAGGGCGTCGCCGCCGGTGACGACCGGGATCGAGGTCTCGGCGAGCAGGACGTCCTGCGGGATCTCCACCCACACCGGGCCGTGGGGGGTGGTGAGCGCGGACTTCCACGCCGCCTCGATCGCGGACGGGATCTGGGACTGGGTGCGCACGGTGTGGACCGACTTCACGACACCCCGGAACGAGGCCGCCTGGTCCGGGAGTTCGTGCAGATAGCCGTGGCGTCCCCCGCCGAGGCCCGCCGTCGGGATCTGGCTGCTGATCGCCAGCACCGGCGCCGAGGCGGCCGCCGCCTCCTGGAGCGCGGCCAGCGAGGTCAGTGCCCCCGGACCGGTCGACAGCAGCAGCGGGGCCGCCTCGCCGGTGATCCGGCCGTAGGCGTCGGCGGCGAACCCGGCGTTGTTCTCCACGCGCAGCCCGATGTAGCGCAGGTCGCTGCGGCGCAGCGCGTCGAACATCCCGAGCGCGTGCTGGCCGGGCAGTCCGAACACGGTCGTCGCGCCGAGCCCGGCCAGCGTCTCCACGACCAGGTCCCCGCCGTTGCGGCCGGCCGGCGGATTCAGGGCGGCGGTGATCTGCTCCCGCGTCGGGCGGAGTACCAGGTCGTGGTCGTGGGTCACTTGCCCTCGTCCTCCTCGCGCGCCGCCGCGATCTGGCGGGACATGATCGTGGTCAGTTCGTACGCCGTGTGGGACGCGGCCACCGACGTGATCTCCGCGTGATCGTACGCGGGCGCCACCTCGACGACGTCCGCCGAGACCAGGTTGCAGGAGGCGAGACCGCGCAGGATCTCCAGCAGTTCGCGGGAGGTCATGCCGCCGGCCTCGGGGGTGCCGGTGCCGGGCGCGTGGGCCGGGTCGAGGCAGTCGATGTCGATCGAGATGTACAGCGGGCGGTCGCCGATGCGCTGGCGGAGCTGGTCGGCGACCTCGTCGGCGCCCCGGCGGTAGACGTCGGCGGAGGTGACGATGCCGAAGCCCATCTTCTCGTCGTCGGTGAGGTCCTGCTTGCCGTACAGCGGGCCGCGGGTGCCGACGTGGGAGAGGGCGGACGTGTCGAGGATGCCCTCCTCGACGGCCCGGCGGAACGGGGTGCCGTGGGTGTACTCGGCGCCGAAGTAGGTGTCCCAGGTGTCGAGGTGCGCGTCGAAGTGGAGCAGGGCGACCGGGCCGTGCTTCTTCGCCACCGAGCGCAGCAGCGGCAGGGCGATGGTGTGGTCGCCGCCCAGCGTCATCAGACGGGCGCCGGTGCCGAGCAGGTCGTCGGCGGCGGCCTCGATGGTGTCGACGGCCTCGTGGATGTTGAACGGGTTCACGGCGACGTCGCCGCCGTCCGCGACCTGCGCGAGGGCGAACGGGGAGGCGTCCTGCGCCGGGTTGTAGGGACGCAGCAGCCGGGACGCCTCGCGGATGGCGTTGCCGCCGAAGCGGGCGCCCGGCCGGTACGAGACGCCCGAGTCGAACGGCACACCGACCACGGCGACGTCGGCGCGGCCGACCTCGTCGAGGCGCGGGAGCCGGGCGAAGGTCGCGGGACCCGCGTACCGCGGGACGCGGGAGGAGTCGACGGGGCCGCGGGGCGTCTCGTTGCTGGTCATGAGGAAATGCCTTCTTTCCTACGCGGTAGGGCGTATGCGGGGTATGTGCCTAAGACTCTACTGGCCGGCCGGCACCGGTTCGGACGCGCGTTCGGGTTCCCGTCCGGCCAGGCGCTCGCGCCAGAGGGCGAGGACGGCCGGGTCGGTGGGCTTCGTCAGCAGCGAGACGGCGACGTACGCGACGAGGGAGGACAGCAGGCCGTAGTAGACGGGCTCGTTGGCGAGGATGCCGTGCGTGGCCATCAGCGTGATCACCGCGACACCGCCGACCACGACCGCGGTGAGCGCGCCCTGCGCGGTCCCGCGGCGCCACAGCAGCCCGCCGAGGATCGGCACGAGCAGCCCGCCGACGAGCAGGTTGTAGGCGACCGTCAGGGCCTCGACGACGTTGTTCAGCGCGATGGCCGTGCCGATCACGGCGAGGCCCATCAGCAGGATGAAGGCGCGGTTGCCCTTCACCTCGTCGTGCGCCTCGCCGTCGGGGCGGACCACCCCGCGCAGCCGCGACCAGATGTCGTTGTTGGCGACGGTCGCGCAGGCGATGAGCGCGCCGGAGGAGGTCGACATCACGGCGGCCAGGGCGGCGGCCAGCACCAGGCCGCGCACGCCCACGGGCAGCTCGTCCTTGACGATCGTCGCGAAGGCGTCGTCGGCGCTGGAGAGGTTCGGGTACAGCACCTTGGCCGCGGTGCCGATGACCGCGCCGGCGAGGGCGTAGGCGAGGCAGTAGGTGCCGGCGACGGTGCCGCCCCACTTGGCGGTCGTGTCGCTGCGGGCGGTGAACACGCGCTGCCAGATGTCCTGCCCGATGAGCATGCCGAAGGTGTAGATCAGGACGTAGGTGAAGATCGTCTCGCCGCCGATGCCCAGCGGGTCGAAGTACTCGGTCGGCAGCTTCGCCTTCATCTCGCCGAACCCGCCGGCCTTGACGACGGCGATGGGCAGCAGGAGCAGGAGCACGCCGATCGTCTTGACCACGAACTGCACCATGTCGGTCAGGGTGATCGACCACATGCCGCCGAGCGTCGAGTAGGCGACGACGATGGAGCCGCCGAGGATGATCGCCAGGGTGCGGTTCATGTCGAACAGCACGTCGAAGATCGTGGCGTAGGCGATGGTGGAGGTGACCGCGAGCATCAGGGTGTACGCCCACATGACGACGCCGGAGATGACACCGGCCCGGCCGCCGTAGCGCAGGTCCAGCATCTCGGAGACGGTGTAGACCTTCAGCCGCGCGATCCGCGCGGAGAAGAAGACGGAGAGGGCGAGCAGACCGAGGCCGATGGTGAAGACCATCCAGGCGCCGGAGAGGCCGTACTGGTAGCCGAGGCCCACGCCGCCGATGGTGGAGGCGCCGCCGAGGACGATCGCCGCCATCGTGCCGGAGTACATCGCGGGGCCGAGCCGGCGTCCGGCGACCAGGAACTCACTCTTGGACTTGGCGCGGCGCATGCCCCACCAGCCCACGGCCAGCATGCCGGCCAGATAGACGACGATCACTGTGTAGTCGACGGCCATGGTGGGGCCTCCTTCGCGCACATCCCGGTGGCGTGTCGTGCAGATGGGGTGGGGACGGCCGGCAGCGATCGCGGGGACAACCGCCCGTACCCGCGGCTGCCGGACTGCAATGACAGTAGGTGGCCGGAAAGTGACTGCGAAGTGTACGTTTCATCCATTCGCCGCCTCACGAGTGGAGGAACCATCCATGCCGGACCATGCGGTTCCGCCCACCCCGCCCGTGCCGTTGTCGGCCCTCCTGGCCCGCGACGACCTGGGTCTGCGCCAGATCGCCGGGCCCATGGACGCGGGCACGGTGATCCACTGGGCGCACACCTCGGAGATGGCCGATCCCTACCCCTATCTGCTGGGCGGCGAGCTGCTGCTGTCGGCGGGCGTGCACGTCCCGGAGGCGGCCGGCACGGGGACCTACTTCGACGACTACGTGGGGCGGATCGTCGCGGCGGGCGGCGCCGCCCTCGGCTTCGGTCTCGCCCCCGTGCACGACACCGTGCCGCGCGCCCTCGTCGAGGCGTGCGACGCCCACGGCCTGCCGCTGCTCGAGGTGCCGCCGCGCACCACGTTCTCCGGGGTGGCGCGCGCGGTGTGGCAGCTCATGGCGCAGGCCCGGCTCGCCGAGCTGCGGCGCGTCGCGGAGGCCCAGCAGAGCCTGGCGGCCGCCGCGGCGCGCCCGGACCCGGTGCGGGCGGTGCTGCGACAGCTGGCCCAGCGGGTGGGCGGGCACGCGGTCCTGTACGGCCCCGAGGGGACGCGGGTCGCCGCGGCGGGCCGGGCGGCGGACCCGGCGGCCGGCCGGGCGCTGGCCGCGCTCGCGGCGGTCGTCCGGCCCACGGGGCCCGGCACGCCCACCTCCGCCACCGACACGGCCGGCGACACCCGTCTCGCCGCCTACGCGCTGGGCGCCGGGCACGGCTTCGTCCTCGGGGTGGCCGCGCCGCAGCACCGGTCCGGGGACCACACCGTCGCCTCCGTCGCCGCCGTCCTGCTGTCGCTGCTCACCGGCGAGCACCAGAGCGGCTCGGGGGCGGCCCGCTCCTCCGCCCTGGTACGGCTGCTGCTGGGGGCCGAGCCGCCCACGGTGGCCCCGCTGCTGGGCGCGGAGACCTGGCTGGTCGTGCACGCGGCGCCCGGCACGCCCCCGTGCGACCCGGTGGCGGCGTCCGCGCTGGGCGCCGCCCTCGGCTCGCCCCTGGTCGACCTGGGGCGGGACGTCGTCCGCGTCCTCGTCCCGGCGGACCGGGTGCCGGACGCCCAGCCCGGCTGGACGCTCGGGGTGAGCGACCCGGTGCCGGCCGGGGAGTGGACCGTGGCGGACACCCAGGCGGCCCGGGCGCTGGCGCGGGCACGGGCCACCCGCACGCCCCTGCACCGGCAC
The DNA here is from genome assembly GCF_042792555.1 of Streptomyces sp. NPDC056628. Taxonomy (NCBI): domain Bacteria; kingdom Bacillati; phylum Actinomycetota; class Actinomycetes; order Kitasatosporales; family Streptomycetaceae; genus Streptomyces; species Streptomyces sp. NPDC056628. Next base: position 285,394 of record NZ_JBHTWG010000001.1, on the reverse strand, counting down.
GGCACGCACCGCCCGGCCCTGGCCGAGCTGGTCCCCGGGGACGCGGCGCGGGCGCACGCGCACGCCCTGCTCGCGCCGCTGACCGGCACCCTCGCGGACACCCTGCGCACCTGGCTGTCGCTGCACGGCAGTTGGGACCGCACGGCGGTGGCGCTGTCCGTGCACCGCAACACCGTCCGGCAGCGGATCGCCCGGTGCGCCGCGCTGCTGGAGGCGGACCTGGACGACGCGGACGTCCGCATGGAGCTGTGGTTCGCCCTGCGCCATGCCGAAGCGTCCGGTTCGGGGCAGTGACCCGCGTCGCACGCGCCCCGGACCGAGACGCCGTGCCGGGCGTCTGCCTCACAATGGGGACCATGCCGATACCCGGGACACCCAGCCGCGCCGAGCTCGTCGACCACCTCGTCCGCACCCGCATCGCGGGCGACGTCGCGACGCCCCGCGAGAACAACCTCTCCCACTACCGTCAGCTGGCGAACGGCAACCGCCACTACTGGCTCGGCCTGGAGCTCGGCGACCGCTGGACCGACGAGCAGGACGTGCTGGCGGTGATGGCGGAGCGCGTCGGTGTGAGCGACGACGCCGAGCACCGGCACGGCCAGGACACCATCGACCCGGAGCTGACGGTGGCCGCGCTGGAGCGCATGGCGGCCCGGCTGCGCAAGGCGGCCGACGGCTCGCAGCGGGTCCTGTTCGCGACCGGCCACCCCGGGGGCCTGCTGGACGTGCACCGCGCCACGGCCGCCGCGCTGCGCGCGGCCGGCTGCGAGATCGTGGTGATCCCCGAGGGCCTGCAGACCGAGGAGGGCTATGTCATGCAGTTCGCCGACGTGGCCGTCCTGGAGCACGGCGCCTCCCTGTGGCACACGCACTCCGGCGACCCGATGAAGGCGATCCTCACCGGCCTGGAGCGCGAGGGCCGTCCGCTGCCCGACCTCGTGGTCGCCGACCACGGCTGGGCGGGGTACGCGGGGCAGCACGGCGTGGACTCCGTCGGCTACGCCGACTGCAACGACCCGGCCCTGTTCCTCGCCGAGGCCGAGGGCACCGTGCAGGTCGTCGTCCCCCTGGACGACCACGTGGTCAGCCCGCGCCACTACGACCCGATGACGGCGTACCTGCTGACGGAGGCGGGTCTCGGCGACGCCTGAGGCGCGCCCGCCCGGCCCCGAACGGGCCGGGCGACGGCGGACTCGTCAGCGTCTGCCCAGTTCGGCGACCTTGGCGGTCAGCGCGACGACGGCGTCCTGGAGCGCACCGTGGTGCTTGCCGGCGCCGGCGAACGCCTGAAGCGCCGCGGCGTGGGCAAGATCCCCCCTGCCGGTCGTCGCGTCAGGCGAAGATCACGTCAGCTGCTCGGGGAGGCCCTCCGCGTCAGTCGCCACGCGGGACGCGGACCACGCCCTCCTGGATCACCGACACCGCGAGCCGGCCGTCCTGGGTGTAGATACGGGCCTGGCCGAGGCCGCGGCCGCCGTGGGCGGACGGGGACTCCTGGTCGTACAGCAGCCACTCGTCGGCGCGGAACGGCCGGTGGAACCACATGGCGTGGTCCAGCGAGGCGCCCACCACGTCGCCGACGGCCCAGCCGCCCCGCCCGTGCGCGAGCAGCACCGAGTCCAGCAGGGTCATGTCGGAGACGTAGGTGGCCAGCACGACATGCAGCAGCGGGTCGTCGGCGAGCTTGCCGTTGGTGCGGAACCACACCTGGGAGTGCGGTTCGCGCGGCTCGCCGTACCGGCCGTAGGGCGGCTCGTCGACATAGCGCAGGTCGACCGCCCGGCGTGCCTCCAGGAACCGCTCGACGACCGCCGGGTCGAGGTGCCCGTAGCCGCGCAGCCGCTCCTCGGAGGTGGGCAGCGACGCCGGGTCGGGCGCCGGCGGCATCGGGGCCTGGTGGTCCAGGCCCTCCTCGTACGTCTGGAAGGACGCCGACAGCGCGAAGATCGGCTTGCCGTGCTGGACGGCGACCACCCTGCGGGTGGTGAAGGAGCGCCCGTCGCGCATGCGGTCGACGTTGTAGACGATGGGCGCGCCCGGGTCCCCCATGCGCAGGAAGTACGCGTGCAGGGAGTGCGCGGGCCGGTCGGCGGGCACGGTGCGGCCGGCGGCGACGAGCGCCTGGGCCGCGACCTGCCCGCCGAAGACGCGCGGGACGACCGCGGACTGGGACCGGCCGCGGAAGATGTCCACCTCGATCTGCTCCAGGTCGAGCAGATCGAGGAGGCTCTCAAGTGCCTCGTTCATGGCACCTTTTCTCGTGGCGGGGAAGGTCAGGGGCTTACAGGCCCATGTCCTTCGCGATGATCGTCTTCATGATCTCGCTGGTCCCGCCGTAGATGCGGTTGACGCGGTTGTCCGCGTACAGGCGCGCGATCGGGTACTCGTTCATGAAGCCGTAGCCGCCGTGCAGCTGGAGGCAGCGGTCGATCACCCGGTGGGCGACCTCGGTGCAGAACAGCTTCGCGGAGGCGGCCTCGGCGGGCGTCAGCTCACCGGCGTCCAGGGCCTCCAGGGCGCGGTCGGCGACGGCCTCGGCGGCGTCCACCTCGGCCTGGCAGGAGGCCAGCTCGAACTTGGTGTTCTGGAAGGACGCGACCGGCTTGCCGAAGACGGTGCGCTCCTGGACGTACTGCTTGGCGAACCGGACGGCGGCCTTGGCCTGCGCGTAGGCGCCGTAGGCGATGCCCCAGCGCTCCGAGGCGAGGTTGTGGCCGAGGTAGTAGAAGCCCTTGTTCTCCTCGCCGAGGAGGTCCTCGACCGGGACCTTGACGTCGACGAAGGCCAGCTCGGCGGTGTCGGAGGTGCGCAGGCCCAGCTTGTCCAGCTTGCGGCCGATGGAGTAGCCCTCGGACTTGGTGTCCACCGCGAACAGGGAGATGCCGTGGCGGCGGTCCTCGGCGGTGGGCGCGGCGGTGCGGGCGCACACGATCACCCGGTCCGCGTGGACACCACCGGTGATGAAGGTCTTGGCGCCGTTGAGGACGTAGTGCGTGCCGTCCTCGGAGAGCTTGGCGGTGGTCTTCATGCCCGCGAGGTCGGAGCCGGTGCCCGGCTCGGTCATCGCCAGCGCCCACATCTCCTCGCCGGTGACGAACTTCGGCAGGTAGCGCTTCTTCTGCTCGTCGGTGGCGAGCATCTTCAGGTACGGCAGGCCGAGCAGCACGTGCACACCGGAGCCGCCGAACTGCACACCGGCGCGGGCGGTCTCCTCGTACATGATCGCCTCGAACTTGTACGACTCGATGCCGGCGCCGCCGTACTCCTCGTCGACGCGGATCCCGAAGACGCCCAGCTCGGCGAGCTTGTAGTAGAAGTCGCGGGGCGCCTGGCCCGCCGCGAACCACTCGTCGTAGACCGGCACGACCTCGGCCTCGATGAAGGCCCGGATGGTCTCCCGGAACGCCTCGTGATCCTCGTTGAACACCGTACGGCGCACGCCGTCCACCTCCACCGGTACATGTCTAAGCGCTTGCTCATCAACCGTACCGGCGAGTAGCGAAGGACGTCCAGGGTGGAACGACCGTAACGCTCGTCACTCCTCCGGCGGACGCGCCCCGCCCCCGGCCGCCCCGAAGGCCCCGCGCGCCATGCGGTGCAGCAGGTCCGCGGTGGCCCCGCGCCCCGGCAGGACACCCGGACGGCCCAGGTGCGGGGTGGAGTTCAGCAGGCCGAACACCGAGTGGACGGCCGAGCGGGCGGTCGGCTCGGTGAGCTCCGGATAGACCCGGCGCACCACCTCCACCCACAGCTCGACGTACTGCCGCTGGAGTTGGCGCACGAGCTTGCGGTCGCTGTCGCGCAGGCGGTCCAGCTCGCGGTCGTGCAGGGTGATCAGGGGGCGGTCGTCGAGGGCGAAGTCGATGTGGCCCTCGATCAGGGAGTCGAGGACCTCCTCCGCCGGCACCCCGGCCGCCTCCGCCAGGCGCCGCTTCGCGCCCGTCAGCAGCCGGCCGCTGATCCCGACCAGCAGTTCGGCGAGCATCGCGTCCTTGCCGGGGAAGTGCCGGTAGAGGCCGGGGCCGCTGATGCCGACCGCGGCGCCTATCTCGTCGACACCGACGCCGTGGAATCCGCGCTCGGCGAAGAGCCGCGCGGCCTCCTTGAGGATCTGTTCGCGGCGGGTGGGGGCGTCGGTTCTGATGGCCATGGGAACGATTCTAGACAGGGAGGTTAGCGGTCGTTAACCTGAAGGAAATGCGTTAACGCTCATTAACAAGGTGAGGGGACCGCGAGGATGCACGAGGCACCGGAGCTCCAGAGCGCGGCGGATCCCGCGTCGGAGACCTGGCGGGCCAACGAGGAGGCCCACCGGGCGCTCGGGGAGGAACTGCGCGCCAAACTGGCCGCGGTGCGGCTCGGCGGGGGTGAGAAGGCCCGCGCCCGGCACACCGCGCGCGGCAAGCTGCTGCCCCGCGACCGGGTCGACACCCTGCTCGACCCCGGCTCACCCTTCCTGGAGCTCGCCCCCCTCGCCGCCGACGGGATGTACGAGGGGCAGGCCCCGGCGGCGGGTGTCATCGCGGGCATCGGGCGGGTCAGCGGCCGCGAGTGCGTGATCGTCGCCAACGACGCCACGGTCAAGGGCGGCACCTACTACCCGATGACCGTCAAGAAGCACCTGCGCGCCCAGGAGGTGGCCCTGGAGAACCGGCTGCCGTGCCTGTACCTGGTCGACTCCGGCGGCGCCTTCCTGCCGATGCAGGACGAGGTCTTCCCGGACCGCGAGCACTTCGGGCGGATCTTCTACAACCAGGCCCGGATGTCCGGCGCGGGCATCCCCCAGATCGCCGCGGTCCTCGGCTCCTGCACGGCCGGCGGCGCCTACGTCCCCGCGATGAGCGACGAGGCCGTGATCGTGCGCGGCCAGGGCACGATCTTCCTCGGCGGGCCCCCGCTGGTGAAGGCCGCCACCGGCGAGGTCGTCACCGCGGAGGAGCTCGGCGGCGGCGAGGTCCACTCCCGGGTGTCCGGCGTGACCGACCACCTCGCGGAGGACGACGCGCACGCGCTGCGCATCGTGCGGAACATCGTCGCCACCCTGCCCGCCCGCCGCGACCTCCCCTGGGAGGTCACGCCCGCCGTCGAGCCGAAGGTCGACCCGTACGGGCTGTACGGCGCCGTGCCGGTCGACTCCCGCACCCCCTACGACGTGCGCGAGATCATCGCGCGCGTGGTCGACGGGTCCCGCTTCGCCGAGTTCAAGGCCGAGTTCGGGCAGACGCTCGTCACCGGCTTCGCCCGGATCCACGGGCACCCGGTCGGCATCGTCGCCAACAACGGCATCCTGTTCTCCGAGTCCGCCCAGAAGGGCGCCCACTTCATCGAGCTGTGCGACCAGCGCGGCATCCCGCTGGTGTTCCTGCAGAACATCTCCGGGTTCATGGTCGGCAAGGACTACGAGGCCGGCGGCATCGCCAAGCACGGCGCCAAGATGGTCACGGCGGTGGCCTGCACGCGCGTGCCCAAGCTGACGGTCGTGGTCGGCGGCTCCTACGGCGCCGGCAACTACTCCATGTGCGGCCGGGCCTACTCGCCCCGGTTCCTGTGGATGTGGCCGGGCGCCAAGATCTCCGTCATGGGCGGCGAGCAGGCCGCCTCGGTCCTCGCCACCGTCAAGCGCGACCAGATGGAGGCGCGCGGGGAGACCTGGCCGGCCGAGGACGAGGAGACGTTCAAGGCGCCCGTGCGCGCGCAGTACGAGCGCCAGGGCAACGCCTACTACGCCACCGCCCGGCTCTGGGACGACGGGGTCATCGACCCGCTGGAGACCCGCCAGGTGCTGGGTCTGGCCCTGACCGCCTGTGCCAACGCGCCCCTGGGTGACCCCCAGTTCGGCGTCTTCCGGATGTGAGGGGGACCATGTTCGACACCGTACTCGTGGCCAACCGGGGCGAGATCGCCGTCCGGGTCGTCCGTACGCTGCGCGCGCTGGGCGTGCGCTCGGTGGCCGTCTTCTCCGACGCGGACGCCGACGCCCGCCATGTGCGCGAGGCCGACACGGCGGTGCGGATCGGTCCGGCGCCGGCGGCCGAGAGCTATCTGTCCGTGGAGCGGCTGCTGGAGGCGGCCGCCCGCACCGGCGCCCAGGCCGTCCACCCCGGCTACGGCTTCCTCGCGGAGAACGCCGGCTTCGCGCGCGCCTGCGCCGACGCCGGGCTGGTCTTCATCGGGCCGCCCGCCGACGCCATCTCCCTGATGGGCGACAAGATCCGGGCCAAGGAGACCGTGAAGGCGGCCGGTGTCCCGGTGGTGCCCGGCTCCAGCGGCAGCGGCCTCACCGACGCCGAACTGGCCGACGCCGCACGCGAGATCGGCATGCCGGTGCTGCTCAAGCCGTCGGCGGGCGGCGGCGGCAAGGGCATGCGGCTGGTGCGGGACACGGCACTGCTGGCGGACGAGATCGCCGCCGCACGCCGTGAGGCCCGCGCCTCCTTCGGCGACGACACCCTGCTGGTCGAGCGGTGGGTCGACCGGCCCCGGCACATCGAGATCCAGGTCCTGGCCGACGGGCACGGCAATGTCGTGCACCTCGGCGAGCGCGAGTGCTCGCTGCAGCGCCGGCACCAGAAGATCATCGAGGAGGCGCCCAGCGTGCTCCTCGACGAGGCCACGCGCGCGGGGATGGGCGAGGCGGCCGTGCAGGCGGCCCGCTCCTGCGGCTACCGGGGCGCGGGCACGGTGGAGTTCATCGTGCCGGGCGGCGACCCGTCCTCGTACTACTTCATGGAGATGAACACCCGCCTCCAGGTGGAGCACCCGGTCACCGAGCTGATCACCGGGATCGACCTGGTGGAGTGGCAGCTGCGGGTGGCGGCCGGCGAGCGACTGGCCTTCGGGCAGGACGACGTGACGTTCACCGGGCACGCCGTCGAGGCCCGCGTCTGCGCCGAAGACCCGGCGCGCGGCTTCCTGCCGTCCGGCGGCACGGTCCTGAGGCTGCGCGAGCCGCAGGGCGACGGCGTGCGCACCGACTCCGGGCTCAGCGAGGGCACGGAGGTCGGCAGCCTGTACGACCCGATGCTGTCCAAGGTGATCGCGTATGGCCCCGACCGCGCGACCGCGCTGCGGAAGCTGCGGGCGGCCCTCGCCGGGACGGTCACGCTGGGCGTGCCGACCAACGCGGGCTTCCTGCGGCGGCTGCTGGCGCATCCGGCGGTCGTGGCGGGCGAGCTGGACACGGGCCTGGTGGAGCGCGTGGTGGACGACCTGGTCACCACCGAGGTGCCCGAGGAGGTGTACGAGGCGGCGGCGGCCGTCCGCCTCGACGCGCTGCGCCCGGAGGGCGACGGCTGGACGGATCCGTTCTCGGTGCCGAGCGGCTGGCGGCTCGGCGGCACCCCGCGGCCGGTGAGCTTCCACCTGCGGGCGCAGGAGCCCTTGGAGTACGCGCCGCGCGGCTCCGCCGTCGTCACCGACGACGAGGTGTCGGTGACCCTCGACGGCGCCCGCCACACCTTCCACCGGGCCGCCGACTGGCTGGGCCGCGACGGCGACGCCTGGCAGGTGCGCGACCACGACCCGGTGGCCGCCTCGCTCACCGGTGCCGCCCACGCGGGCGCCGACTCGCTCACCGCGCCCATGCCCGGGACGGTGACGGTGGTGAAGGTCGCCGTGGGCGACGAGGTGACGGCCGGCCAGAGCCTGCTCGTGGTGGAGGCGATGAAGATGGAGCACGTCATCTCCGCCCCGCACGCCGGCACGGTCGCCGAACTCGACGTCGCACCCGGCACCACGGTCGCCATGGACCAGGTCCTGGTGGTCGTCACCCCGGCGGAGGAGGTCTGATGACGCTGCCCATGACCGTCCCGGCGCCGGGTCTGCCGGCCCGGGTGCGCATCCACGAGGTCGGCGCGCGCGACGGCCTGCAGAACGAGAAGTCGACCGTGCCCACCGAGGTGAAGGCGGAGTTCGTCCGCCGGCTCGCCTCGGCCGGTCTGACGACGATCGAGGCGACGAGCTTCGTCCATCCGAAGTGGGTGCCCCAACTCGCGGACGCCGAGCAGCTGTTCCCGCTCGTCTCCGGCCTGGAGGGGGTCGAGCTGCCGGTCCTGGTCCCCAACGACCGGGGTCTGGACCGGGCCCTCGCCCTCGGCGCCCGGCGCGTCGCGGTGTTCGCCAGCGCCACCGAGTCCTTCGCCAAGGCCAACCTCAACCGGACGCTGGACGAGTCCCTCGCGGTGTTCGAGCCGGTGGTGCGGCGCGCCAAGGACGAGGACGTGCAGGTGCGCGGGTATGTGTCGATGTGCTTCGGCGACCCCTGGGAGGGTGCCGTCCCGCTCCCCCAGGTCGTCCGGGTGTGCAAGGCGCTCGTCGCGATGGGCTGCGACGAGCTGAGCCTCGGCGACACCATCGGCGTGGCGACGCCGGCCCATGTGCGCGCCCTGCTCTCGATGCTGAACGAGGAGGGGGTGCCGACCGGTGTCATCGGCGTGCACTTCCACGACACCTACGGTCAGGCCCTCGCCAACACCTACGCCGCCCTCCAGCACGGCGTCACCACCGTCGACGCCTCCGCGGGCGGGCTGGGCGGCTGCCCGTACGCCAAGTCCGCCACCGGCAACCTCGCCACGGAAGACCTCGTGTGGATGCTGCGCGGCCTCGGCATCGACACCGGAGTCGACCTGGGCCTCCTCGTCGCCACAAGCACGTGGATGGCCGACCAGTTGGGACGGCCCAGCCCCTCCCGCACCGTACGAGCCCTCTCCCACAAGGAGCAGTGAACCGCCATGGACCACCGTCTCTCCCCCGAACTGGAGGACCTCCGCCGCACGGTGGAGGAGTTCGCCCACGACGTCGTGGCGCCGAAGATCGGCGACTTCTACGAGCGTCATGAGTTCCCGTACGAGATCGTGCGGGAGATGGGCCGCATGGGGCTGTTCGGCCTGCCGTTCCCCGAGGAGCACGGCGGTATGGGCGGCGACTACCTGGCGCTGGGCATCGCCCTGGAGGAGCTGGCCCGCGTCGACTCCTCGGTGGCCATCACGCTGGAGGCGGGCGTCTCGCTGGGCGCCATGCCGATCCATCTGTTCGGCACCGAGGAGCAGAAGCGCACCTGGCTGCCGAAGCTGTGCTCCGGTGAGATCCTCGGCGCGTTCGGCCTGACCGAGCCGGACGGCGGCTCCGACGCGGGCGCGACCCGGACGACGGCCCGCCTCGACGAGTCGACGGACGAGTGGGTGATCAACGGCACCAAGTGCTTCATCACCAACTCCGGCACCGACATCACCGGTCTGGTGACGGTCACGGCGGTGACGGGCCGCAAGCCGGACGGCAAGCCGCTCATCTCCTCGATCATCGTGCCCGCCGGCACCCCGGGCTTCACGGTCGCCGCCCCCTACTCCAAGGTCGGCTGGAACGCCTCGGACACCCGCGAGCTGTCCTTCGTGGACGTCCGTGTCCCGGCGGCCAACCTGCTGGGCCAGGAGGGCCGCGGGTACGCGCAGTTCCTGCGCATCCTGGACGAGGGCCGTATCGCGATCGCGGCGCTGGCCACCGGCCTGGCGCAGGGCTGTGTGGACGAGTCGGTGAAGTACGCCAGGGAGCGCCACGCGTTCGGCCGTCCGATCGGCGCCAACCAGGCCATCCAGTTCAAGATCGCCGACATGGAGATGAAGGCGCACACGGCCCGCCTCGCCTGGCGCGACGCGGCGTCCCGGCTGGTGGCCGGGGAGCCGTTCAAGAAGGAGGCGGCGCTGGCGAAGCTGTACTCGTCCACGGTCGCGGTGGACAACGCCCGGGACGCCACGCAGGTCCACGGCGGCTACGGCTTCATGAACGAGTACCCGGTGGCCCGGATGTGGCGGGATTCCAAGATCCTGGAGATCGGCGAGGGCACCAGCGAGGTCCAGCGCATGCTGATCGCGCGGGAGCTGGGGCTGGTGGGCTGACCTGCCGCGAACGACCCGAACGAGGCTCAACATCCGGGAGGCACCCGGGCGTTGGGCCTCGCGGCATACAGGGGCCCGCTCACGGGCGGGCGCGAGACCGATCAGCGCCCCACCCCTGGACATCAGCTCAGGTTAGGCTAACCTATCTTCGAACTGTCCAGCGGTGATCAGCCCTGTTCGAAAGCAGCGTAGCCATGTCCAACGCCAGAGCCACCCACCTCACCCGCCGCGGCATCCTCGCCGCCGGCGGTGCCCTCGGTCTCGGTGCCGTGCTCGCGGCCTGCGGGGACGACGACGCCAAGAGCGGTGGGTCGAACGAGGCCGGGGGCGCGGGCAAGTCCGGCCCCTGGACGTTCGAGGACGACCGCGGCACGACCGTGAAGCTGGACGAGGTCCCCACGAAGATCGTCGCCTTCGTCGGCGTGGCGGCCGCCCTGTACGACTACGGCATCGAGGTGAAGGGCGTCTTCGGCCCGACGAAGACCAAGGACGGCAAGGCCGACGTGCAGGCCGGCGACATGGACGTCAGCAAGCTGACGGTGTTCGGCAACGTCTGGGACCAGTTCAGCGTCGAGAAGTACGCGGCGTTCGCCCCCGAGGTCCTCATCTCCACGACCTTCGACAGCGCCGGCACCCTCTGGTACGTCCCCGAGGCGTCCAAGGGCAAGATCGCCAAGCTCGCGCCGAGCGTGGCCGTCTCCGTGTACGACCGTCAGCTGACCCGGCCGCTGGAGCGGGTGTGGGAGCTGGCCGAGTCCCTCGGCGCCGACCTGAAGACCGGCGAGGCCGCGCAGGCCAAGAAGGAGTTCGAGGCCGCCGCCGAGCGACTGCGCAAAGCCGCCAAGGCCCGCCCGGAGATCAAGGTCCTGGCCGGCTCCGCCAGCCAGGACATCTTCTACGTCTCCGGCACCAACCTCTCCATCGACCTGGAGTACTTCAAGGCCCTCGGCGTGAACTTCGTCGAGCCGCCGGAGAGCGCCAAGAAGGAGGGCGGCGGCTGGTACGAGAGCCTGAGCTGGGAGAACGTCGACAAGTACCCGGCCGACATCATCATGATGGACGACCGCACGCAGACGATCCAGCCGGCCGACATCCCCGAGGGCACCTGGAAGAAGCTGCCCGCCGTGAAGGCCGGGCAGGTCATCCCGCGCTCGCCCGAGCCGATCCTGTCGTACGCCAAGTGCACCCCGCTGCTGACGAACCTGGCCGAGGCCATCGAGAAGGCCAAGAAGGTCGCCTGAGAGACGGCCACTCGGGGTCGCGGCCGGTCGTGGCCGGTCGCGCGGCCCCCGCACCCCCTTGAGCAGGCACACCGACGTCGATCCGGGAGTCGCCCCCTATGACCACCGCCGTCGCCGCCCCCTTCCGCTTCTTCGCCCTCCATGTCGTACGGACGCGGCGGCTCGGGCCGTCCCTGGTCCGGGTCACCTTCGGCGGTGCGGACCTGGAGCACTTCTTCTCCGACGGACGCGACCAGTCCCTGTCGCTGTTCCTGCCGCACCCGGGGCAGAGCGAGCCCCGCGTCCCCGTCGAGCTGGGCGACGGCTGGTGGCAGGGCTGGCGCGAACTGCCGGACGGCGTAAGGGCGGTGATGCGGTCGTACACGCTGCGCGCGCTGCGCCGCGACGCCGGCGAGATCGACATCGACTTCGTGCTGCACACCCCGGCCGGCCCGGCCTCCTCGTGGGCCGCGCGGGCCGGCGCGGGTGACCGGGTGCTGGTGCTCGGCCCCGCCGTCGCGGACAACCGGGCCATCCGCTTCCGGCCGCCCGCCGACACCGGGCCGGTCGTCCTGTGGGGCGACGAGACCGCCGTACCCGCCGTCGCCGCCGTCCTCGAGACGCTGCCCGCCGGGACGCCCGCCCAGGTGTGGCTGGAGGTGCGTGACGCCGGGGACGTCCAGGAACTGCCGACCGCCGCCGACGCCGGGATCACCTGGCTGGTCCGGGACCGGGCGCACCCCGAGGGCACTCCCCTGGCCCTGGACTCCGTCCGGGCCGCCCCCATCCCCGCCGCCGGGCGGCCCTACGTGTGGCTCGCCGGCGAGTCCGGCTGTGTGAAGGCGCTGCGCCGGCACTTCGTCGCCGAACGCGGCCTGGACCGCCGCAGGGTCACCTTCGTGGGCTACTGGCGGCAGGGCATGAGCGAGGAACAGCTGCGCGCGGCGGCGTGACGTCCGGCGCCCGGCAGCGCCCCCTCCGTGATCGCGGTCACGTCCGAACCCGGCATGAGCAACCTCAACTTAGGTTAGCCTTACCTAAGTTGCTCTCAGAGCCCCGTCCCCACCGGAGGACCTCCCCATGCGCTCGCACTTGCTCAACGACACGACCGCGGAGCGGTACCGCCGCTCCGTGACCGAAGGCATCGAGCGGGTGGCCGCCAAACTCGCCGCCACCGACCGTCCGTTCACCGGCGTGTCGGTCGACGACCTCGCCCCCGCCATCGACGCGATCGATCTCGACCGCCCGCTGCACGACACCGCCGCGGTGCTCGACGAGCTGGAGGACGTCTACCTCCGGGACGCCGTCTACTTCCACCACCCGCGCTACCTCGCCCACCTCAACTGCCCGGTCGTCATCCCGGCGGTGCTCGGCGAGGCGGTGCTGTCCGCCGTCAACTCCTCGCTGGACACCTGGGACCAGTCGGCCGGCGGCACCCTGATCGAGCGCAAGCTGGTCGACTGGACGGCCGCCCGCATCGGCCTCGGCCCGGCCGCCGACGGCGTGTTCACCTCCGGCGGCTCCCAGTCCAACCTCCAGGCGCTGCTGCTGGCCCGCGAGGAGGCCAAGACCGACAACCTGGCGAAACTGCGTATCCTCGCCTCCGAGGTCAGCCACTTCAGCGTGAAGAAGTCCGCGAAACTGCTCGGCCTCGGCCCGGACGCCGTGGTCTCCGTCCCGGTCGACCACGACAAGCGCATGCAGACCGTCGCGCTCGCCCGGGAGCTGGAGCGCTGCACCCGGGACGGCCTGGTCCCCATGGCCGTCGTCGCCACCGCCGGCACCACCGACTTCGGCTCCATCGACCCGCTGCCCGAGATCGCCGGGCTGTGCGAGCGGTACGGCACCTGGATGCACGTCGACGCCGCCTACGGCTGCGGCCTGCTGGCCTCCGTGAAGTACCGGGGCCGCATCGACGGCATCGAGCACGCCGACTCCGTCACCGTCGACTACCACAAGTCCTTCTTCCAGCCGGTCAGTTCGTCCGCCGTGCTGGTCCGCGACGCCGCGACCCTGCGGCACGTCACCTACCACGCGGACTACCTCAACCCGCGCCGCATGGTGCAGGAGCGCATCCCCAACCAGGTCGACAAGTCCCTCCAGACCACCCGCCGCTTCGACGCGCTCAAGCTGTGGATGACCCTGCGCACCATGGGGGCCGACGGCATCGGGCAGCTCTTCGACGAGGTCTGCGACCTGGCCGCGGCGGGCTGGCGGCTGCTGGCCGCCGACCCCCGCTTCGACGTGGTCGTGGAGCCCGCCCTGTCCACCCTGGTCTTCCGCCACATCCCGGCCGCCGTCACCGACCCGGCCGAGATCGACCGGGCCAACCTGTACGCCCGCAAGGCGCTGTTCGCCTCCGGCGACGCCGTGGTCGCGGGCACCAGGGTCCAAGGCCGCCACTACCTGAAGTTCACCCTGCTCAACCCCGAGACGACGACCGAAGACATCGCCGCCGTCCTCGACCTGATCGCCGGCCACGCCGAGCAGTACCTGGGAGACTCCCTTGACCGCGCGTCCTGACAACCCGTCCGTGGTCCACGACTTCGTGGCCATCGGGCTCGGCCCGTTCAACCTGGGCCTCGCGTGCCTGACCGAACCGATCGCCGAACTCGACGGCGTCTTCCTGGAGTCGAAGCCCGACTTCGAGTGGCACGCGGGCATGTTCCTGGACGGCGCCCACCTCCAGACGCCGTTCATGTCGGACCTGGTGACCCTCGCCGACCCGACCTCGCCGTACTCCTTCCTGAACTACCTCAAGGAGAAAGGGCGGCTGTACTCGTTCTACATCCGCGAGAACTTCTACCCGCTGCGCGTCGAGTACGACGACTACTGCCGCTGGGCCGCGAGCCGGCTGAGCAGCATCCGCTTCGGCACCACGGTGACCGAGGTGACGTACGAGGACGAGGCCGGGGTCTACGCCGTGCGCACCGACGCAGGCGACAGCTACCGGGCCCGCCACCTCGTCCTCGGCACCGGCACCCCGCCGCACCTACCCGAGGCGTGCGAGGGCCTCGGGGGCGGCTTCCTGCACAACTCCCGCTATCTCCAGCACAAGGCGGAGCTGCAGAAGAAGGAGTCCATCACGCTGGTCGGCTCCGGGCAGTCCGCCGCCGAGATCTACCACGACCTGCTCAGCGAGATCGACGTCCACGGCTACCGGCTGAACTGGGTCACCCGCTCCCCGCGGTTCTTCCCGCTGGAGTACACCAAGCTCACACTGGAGATGACGTCCCCGGAGTACGTCGACTACTACCGCGAGCTGCCCGAGGACACCCGCTACCGGCTCACCGCCGAGCAGAAGGGCCTGTTCAAGGGCATCGACGGCGACCTGATCAACGAGATCTTCGACCTGCTCTACCGGAAGAGCCTCGGCGGCCCCGTCGCCACGCGGCTGCTCACCAACTCCTCCCTCACCGGCGCGCGCCACGAGAACGGCACGTACACCCTGTCGTTCCGCCAGGAGGAGCAGGGCAAGGACTTCACGATCGAGTCGCAGGGCCTGGTGCTGGCGACCGGCTACAAGTACGCCGAGCCGGAGTTCCTGCGCCCGGTGCGCGACCGCCTGGTCTACGACGGCCGGGGCAACTTCGACGTCGCCCGCAACTACGCCATCGACGTCACCGGCCGCGGTGTCTTCCTCCAGAACGCCGGTGTCCACACGCACAGCATCACCAGCCCCGACCTGGGCATGGGGCCGTACCGCAACGCGTACATCATCCGCGAGCTGCTCGGCACCGAGTACTACCCGGTCGAGAAGACGATCGCGTTCCAGGAGTTCTCCGTATGAGCACCCGCACCTTCACCTTCCGCCCCCTCGACCCGCTGCGGGACGCCGAGCTCCTGCACTCCTGGGTGACCCACCCCAAGGCCGCGTTCTGGATGATGCAGGACGCCAGGCTGGAGGACGTCGAGCGCGCCTACATGGAGATCGCGGCAGACGAGCACCACCACGCCCTGCTGGGTCTCGACGAGCGCGGGGCGCCCGCCTTCCTGATGGAGCGGTACGACCCCGCCCACCGCGAGCTGGTCGGCCTGTACGACCCGCTTCCGGGCGACGTGGGCATGCACTTCCTCACGCCGGCGACCGACCGTCCCGTGCACGGCTTCACCCGGGCCGTGATCACCGCCGTGATGGAGCACCTCTTCGAGGACCCCGGGGTCCGGCGGGTCGTCGTGGAGCCGGACGTCGCCAACTCGGCCGTCCACGCCCTGAACGCGGCGGTGGGGTTCGTGCCCGCGCGCGAGATCCAGAAGCCCGAGAAGAAGGCGCTGCTGAGCTTCTGCACCCGTGACCAGTTCGAGGCAGCCCGAGGAGCAGCCGTATGACGCCGTCCGACGCCGTGGCGCATCTGTCCCCCCACCGCTGGGCGCGGGCCAACCGCCTCCTCGTCCGCAAGGCCCTCGCCGAGTTCGCCCACGAGCGCCTGCTCACCCCCGAGCCGTCCGGCGACGGCGGCTACGTGGTCCGCAGCGACGACGGGCGCACGCGGTACACGTTCACCGCCGTGCGTCGCGCCCTGGACCACTGGGGGATCGACGCCGACTCGATCGCCCGCCACCGCGACGAGGCGGAACTCCCGCTCGCCGCGCTGGACTTCTTCATCGAGCTGCAGAAGTCCCTGGGGCTGAGCGACGAGATCCTGCCCGTGTACCTGGAGGAGATCTCCTCCACCCTCTCGGGCACCTGCTACAAGCTGACCAAGCCGCGGGTCACGGCGGCCGAGCTGGCCCGCTCCGGGTTCCAGGCGATCGAGGCCGGGATGACCGAGGGCCACCCCTGCTTCGTCGCCAACAACGGCCGGCTGGGCTTCGGCGTCGACGAGTACCTGGCGTACGCCCCGGAGGCGGCACGTCCGGTGCGCCTGGTGTGGCTGGCGGCCCACCGCTCGCGCGCCGCGTTCACGGCGGGCGTCGGCGTCGAGTACGAGTCGTTCGTGCGGGAGGAGCTGGGCGCGGAGACCGTCGACCGGTTCCACGGGGTGCTGCGCGCGCGGGACCTCGACCCCCGGGACTACCTCCTCGTCCCGGTGCACCCGTGGCAGTGGTGGAACAAGCTCGCGGTCACCTTCGCCGCCGAGGTCGCCCGCGAGCACCTCGTCGTCCTGGGCGAGGGCGACGACGAGTACCTGGCCCAGCAGTCCATCCGGACCTTCTTCAACAGCACGAGCCCGGAGAAGCACTATGTGAAGACGGCGCTGTCGGTCCTCAACATGGGCTTCATGCGCGGGCTCTCGGCCGCCTACATGGAGGCCACGCCCGCCATCAACGACTGGCTGGCCCAGCTCATCGACGGCGATCCGGTGCTGCGCTCGACGGGCCTGTCGATCATCCGGGAGCGGGCCGCGGTCGGCTACCGGCACCTGGAGTACGAGGCGGCGACGGACCGGTACTCGCCGTACCGCAAGATGCTGGCGGCGCTGTGGCGCGAGAGCCCCGTGCCCCGCCTCGAGGACGGCGAGACGCCGGCGACCATGGCCTCGCTCCTGCACGTCGACCACGAGGGCGCGTCGTTCGCGGGCGCCCTGATCGAGCGGTCCGGGCTGGACCCGGTGGAGTGGCTGCGGCACTATCTGCGGGCCTACTTCACCCCGCTGCTGCACAGCTTCTACGCCTACGACCTGGTGTACATGCCGCACGGCGAGAACGTCGTCCTGGTCCTGAAGGACGGCGTGGTCCGGCGCGCGATCTACAAGGACATCGCCGAGGAGATCGCCGTCATGGACCCGGACGCGGTGCTGCCGCCGGCGGTCGAGCGGGTGCGTGTGGACGTGCCCGAGGACACCAAGCTGCTGTCGATCTTCACGGACGTCTTCGACTGCTTCTTCCGCTTCCTCGCCGCGAACCTCGCCACCGAGGGCATCCTCGACGAGGACGCCTTCTGGCGGACGGTCGCCGAGGTCACCCGCGACTACCAGCGGTCGGTGCCCGAACTCGCCGAGAAGTTCGAGCGGTACGACATGTTCGTCCCCGAGTTCGCGCTGTCCTGCCTCAACCGCCTCCAGCTGCGCAACAACCGGCAGATGGTGGACCTCACGGACCCGGCCGGCGCCCTCCAGCTCGTCGGCACCCTGAAGAACCCCATCGCCGGGCCGTAGCCCCACGGACAGGCGGGCGCCCCCGGAGTACGGTCCTCCGGGGGCGCCCGTCGTCGTGTGCGCTACGCCGTGGGCCAGGGCACCTGCGGCGACCGGTAGAAGTCGACGCCCAGCGCCTCCCACCGCTCGGCCTGCGCGGCGAGCCGCACCTTGTAGGCGTCCCAGTCGTGCGTCGAGGCCGGCGACCAGCCGAGCTCGGCGACGCCCGGGAGCCGCGGGAACGCCATGTACTCGATCTCGTCCGACCGGGTCAGCGTCTCCGACCACAGCGGGGCCTCGACCCCGCGGATCGCCGACGCGGGCGCCCCCGGCAGATACGCGGCCGGGTCCCAGTCGTAGGCCCGGCGCACCTCCACCAGGCCCGCCCAGGACAGCCCCAGCGGGGTGTCGGCGGTGTACTTCATGTCGAGGTAGATCCGGTCGGCCGGCGACAGGATGATCCCGGTGCCGTTG
The DNA here is from genome assembly GCF_042792555.1 of Streptomyces sp. NPDC056628. NCBI lineage: Bacteria > Bacillati > Actinomycetota > Actinomycetes > Kitasatosporales > Streptomycetaceae > Streptomyces > Streptomyces sp. NPDC056628. The sequence goes on along the minus strand of NZ_JBHTWG010000001.1, from coordinate 267,733 downwards.
CGCGCGGCCGCGGCGACCCGTTCCTTCTCCTGGGCGCTCGTACCGTCCAGGCCCCAGTACTGGGCGAGCGCGCCCTCGGCCGGGGTCGCCCCGGTCAGCTGGTGCCAGCCCACCACCGTCTTGCCGTACCGGGCGACGATCGGCTGCACCCGCTCCATGAACGCCACATAGTCCTCGTGGCTGGTGGAGTGCGCCTCGTCACCGCCGATGTGCAGATGGCGGCCGGGGGTCAGCGCGGCCAGCTCACGGATCACGTCGTCGACGAAGTCGTAGGTGATCTCCTTGCCGGCGCACAGCGAGCTGAATCCGACCGCGATGCCCGTGTAGAGCGGGGGCGCGACGCCGTCGCAGTTCAGGTCGGCGTAGGAGGCCAGCGCGGCGTTGGTGTGCCCGGGCATGTCGATCTCGGGGACGACCTCCAGATAGCGGGAGGAGGCGTACCGGACGATCTCCTTGTAGTCGGCCTTGGTGTAGTGGCCGCCGGGGCCGCCGCCGACCTGGGTGGAGCCGCCGTAGGTGGCCAGCCGCGGCCAGGAGTCGATGGCGATGCGCCAGCCCTGGTCGTCGCTGAGGTGCAGATGCAGCTTGTTGATCTTGTAGAGGGCGAGCTGGTCGATGTACCGCTTGACCTGCTCGACGGTGAAGAAGTGCCGGGAGACGTCGAGCATCGCGCCGCGCCAGGAGTAGCGCGGGGTGTCCTGGAGGGTGCCGCCCGCGACCAGCCACGGACCGGGCTGCACGGAGTCCTTCTCGACGGCGGCCGGGAGGAGCTGGCGCAGGGTCTGCACGCCGTGGAAGAGGCCGGCGGGGGCCGCCGCGGTGATGGTGACGCCGCCGGGCCCGCTGTCGAGGCGGTAGCCCTCGGCGCCGAACGGGCCCTGGCGCAGGCGCAGCCGTATGCCCCCGGCGCCGCGGTCGGTGACGGGGAGGCGGTAGCCGGTGGAGGGGCGCAGGAGTCCGGCGAGGTACTCGCCGACGCGGCGCGCCTCGCGGGAGCCGTCCACCCGGATGTGGGTGCCGCGGGTGATCCGGTACGGGTTCTCACCCGGGGTGGTGTGCGCGGGCGCGGGGATGACGCGGTCGAACGGGGTGGGTGACGTCGAGCGGGGGGCGGGGGCGGCCCCGGTCACCGAGACGCCCAGGGCGACCAGTAACAGGGAACCGAGAAGGCGCAGCGTTCTGTTCTTCACAAAAGCGTCCCTTCCATGAGCCGTTGACGCTCCAAGAGGTCTGGACCACTCTCTCGCGACCCGGATGGAACAATCCACCCCATGGCGGAAATCATCCAGCGGGACGGCACCTGGATCTTCGACGGCGACGCCCTGCGGCTGATCCCCGGCCGCGACAAGAGCGTCGGCCTGCTGCGCGCGGCACTGGGCGAACTCGCCGTGCCCCTGGAGGCGTTGGCCGGGATCTCCTTCGAGCAGGGCAAGCGGGCCGGACGGCTCAGGCTGCGGCTGCGGGACGGCGCCGACCCGCTGCTGCTCGCCACGGGCGGCCGTCTCACCGAGCCCCACGATCCGTACCAGCTGGTCGTGGAGCCCGACCGGTACGGCGTCGCGGAGTACGTCGTGGACGAGGTCCGCAACGCGCTGCTGCTGGACGAGGTCCCGGCCGGCCCGGTGGACCGTTATCTGCTGCCGGGCCCCTCGCTGCCGCTGTCCTTCTCCGCCGGGGACGGCACGGCCGCCTTCGACGGCGAGCACATCCGTCTGGAGTGGAACTGGAAGACGGAGGAGGCGAAGGCCGCGGGCGGGCCCCGCACGATCCAGGTCACGGACGTCCGCGCGGTGGAGTGGCAGCCGGCCGCGGGCCTGGAGAACGGCCACCTCCGGTTCGTCGTGCGCCACGGGTCCGCCACGACCCCGCCCAAGTACGACCCGCACGCGGTGGAGCTGTGGGGCTTCAAGAAGGACCCGCTGATGGCCCTGGTCGGGGCGGCCGTGCAGGCCCGTATCCCTCATCCGGCCGCATCCGCACCGCAGGAACGGATCCCGCGGCAGGCGGACCCCGAGGACCACGACGTGCTGCTGCGCCGGTTGCGCGAGCTCGGCGATCTGCACCGCACGGGCGTCCTGACGGACGAGGAGTTCGCGGCCGCCAAGCAGGCCGTACTGAAGCGCTTGTAGGAGACACCCCCACCGCCGGGCGCACGCTTGCCCGAAATCGGGCAGAATTCTTGCGAAGCGATCTCCCATACCCCAGGATCTACCGAGTGCACGACGACCTTGTCGATCATCTGACCCGCAGCACGCCCCTGAACCGGGGCGAGGCGCTGAGGGTGATCCAGGACGTGCTCGCCTACTTCGACGAGACGACCGAGCAGTTCGTCCGTCGCCGCCACCGCGAGCTCCAGGCCCAGGGCCTGGTGAACGCGACGATCTTCGAACGGATCGAGGCGGACCTGAAATACCGGGCGGTGGCACCGCCGGAGCTCTCGCTCCGGCAGCTGCGCCGGATCGTCTACGGCTAGGGGTACCTGTTCATATGTGCGGAATCGTCGGATACATCGGGAAGCGTGACGTCGCGCCCCTGCTCCTGGAGGGCCTGCAGCGCCTGGAGTACCGCGGGTACGACTCGGCGGGCATCGCCATCACCTCCCCGAAGACCGCCGGCCTCAAGACCGTGAAGGCCAAGGGCCGGGTCCGCGACCTGGAGGCCAAGGTACCGGCGCGCTTCAAGGGCACCACCGGCATCGCCCACACCCGCTGGGCCACCCACGGAGCCCCCTCCGACGCGAACGCCCACCCGCACCTGGACGCCGAGGGCAAGGTCGCCGTCGTCCACAACGGCATCATCGACAACGCCGCCGACCTGCGCCGCAAGCTGGAGGCGGACGGCGTCGAGTTCCTGTCGGAGACCGACACCGAGGTCCTCGTCCACCTCATCGCCCGCTCGGAGGCGGAGAGGCTGGAGGACAAGGTCCGCGAGACCGTGCGCCTCATCGAGGGCACCTACGGCATCGCCGTCCTGCACGCCGACTTCCCGGACCGCATCGTCGTGGCCCGCAACGGCTCCCCGGTCGTCCTCGGCATCGGCGAGAAGGAGATGTTCGTCGCCTCGGACATCGCCGCGCTGGTCGCCCACACGCGGCAGATCGTCACCCTGGACGACGGCGAGATGGCCACCCTCAAGGCCGACGACTTCCGTACGTACACCACCGAGGGCACCCGCACCACCGCCGAGCCGACCCTCGTCGAGTGGGAGGCCGCCTCCTACGACATGGGCGGCCACGACACCTACATGCACAAGGAGATCCACGAGCAGGCCGAGGCCGTGGACCGCGTGCTGCGCGGCCGCATCGACGACCGCTTCTCCACCGTGCACCTCGGCGGCCTCAACCTCGACGCCCGCGAGGCCCGGCAGATCCGCCGGGTGAAGATCCTCGGCTGCGGCACCTCGTACCACGCGGGGCAGATCGGCGCCCAGATGATCGAGGAGCTGGCCCGTATCCCCGCGGACGCCGAGCCGGCCTCCGAGTTCCGCTACCGCAACGCGGTCGTGGACCCCGACACGCTCTACGTCGCCGTCTCCCAGTCCGGTGAGACCTACGACGTCCTCGCGGCCGTGCAGGAGCTCAAGCGCAAGGGCGCCCGGGTCCTGGGCGTCGTGAACGTGGTGGGCTCCGCCATCGCCCGCGAGGCCGACGGCGGCATCTACGTCCACGCCGGCCCCGAGGTCTGCGTGGTCTCCACGAAGTGCTTCACCAACACCACGGTGGCCTTCGCGCTCCTCGCCCTGCACCTCGGCCGCACCCGTGACCTGTCCGTGCGCGACGGCAAGCGGATCATCGAGGGCCTGCGCAAGCTGCCCGCGCAGATCGCCGAGATCATGGAGCAGGAGGCGGAGATCGAGAAGCTGGCCGAGGAGTACGCCGACGCCCGCTCGATGCTCTTCATCGGCCGGGTCCGGGGCTACCCGGTCGCCCGTGAGGCCTCGCTGAAGCTCAAGGAGGTCTCGTACATACACGCCGAGGCCTACCCGGCCTCCGAGCTCAAGCACGGCCCGCTGGCCCTGATCGAGCCCGCCCTGCCGACGGTCGCGATCGTCCCCGACGACGACCTGCTGGAGAAGAACCGCGCCGCGATGGAGGAGATCAAGGCCCGCAGCGGCAAGATCCTCGCGGTCGCGCACCAGCCGCAGGAGAAGGCGGACCAGACGATCGTGGTCCCGAAGAACGAGGACGAGCTGGACCCGATCCTCATGGGCATCCCGCTGCAACTCCTGGCCTACCACACGGCGTTGACGCTGGGCCGGGACATCGACAAGCCGCGCAACCTGGCCAAGTCGGTCACCGTCGAGTAGCGGGACCGAACCGGGCACACCGCGGAACCCCTCGTGACGCCACGGCGCACGAGGGGTTCCGTGCGTCGGAGGGCGCGAAGGCCGGAGGGCGCGAAGGCCGGAGGGCGCGAAGGCCGGAGGGGGCGGAGGTCTTCCCGCGAGGGAGCGTCAGGGAATGACGACGACCGGGCGCTTGGCCCGCTTGGCGAGCCGTCCGGCGACCGAGCCGAAGAGCCGTCCGACGATGCCATGCGTGGAGCCGACGACGATCGCGTCCGCCTCGTACTCCACCCCGACCTCCTCGAGTTCGTGGCAGATGTCGCCGCCGCGCTCGACCAGGATCCAGGGGACCTCGGCGAGATAGTCGGCGCAGGCCAGTTCGAGGCCGAGCACCTCGGTGCGGTGGTCCGGGACATCGACGAAGACCGGCGGCTCGCAGCCCGCCCACACCGTGGTGGGCAGCCGGTTGGCGACATGGACGATGATCAGGCCCGCCCCGGAGCGATGGGCCATGCCGATGGCGTAGGCGAGGGCCCGCTCACTGGACGTGGAACCGTCGAAGCCCACGACGACGCCGTGCTTGAAGGCGGGATCGCAGGGGTGGCGTGACTCTTCCGCCGCGAGGGGATCGGCCGCCGTGGGATCGGCGACGGGCCGCTTGCGGTCCGCGGGTTCGAAGAATTCGTGACCGGCCATGGCTGTCTCGGCGTTGTGATCCTTTGATGGATGGGCTCGCTGGCGGAGCTCCTTGACGGATGCAGCGGTCTCGGCAAAGCGGTGTCCGGGAATGGTCTTCCCAAGCCCATACCCCAAGGGTACGGCGGCACGCCTCCTTAGCCCAGATACCCGCGCGAGGTCCGTGCGGGTTCCAGGGAGCATGCACGAGGGTGCGCCCGTAACGCAATGGTTGCTGCGGTGTACAGGCGGTTTGCGCTGAAGCACACCCCGCCCGGCGAGAACCCGATCACCCACCAGTGACCGACGGCCCGTCCCCGCGTTGATCACCACGAGCCGTCCGCCCGGGACCCCAGGAGCACACACAGGCATGACCGGACCCCGCACCCCCTCCGAGGACAGCGTGACCGAGGTGGTCCGCTGGGCGGCCTTCAGCTGTGTCCTGGTCCCCGTCGTGCTCCTCTGGTACGGCACCTCGTTCGCCGGCGCCGCCGGCACCGCCCTCGGCCTCGCGGCCGTCACCGCCGCCTGCCGCCTGCTGCTGCGCCGGTCGGAGCGCGGAGCGGCCCGCGCACGGGACATGGAGCGCGCCGGTCCGTCGCCGCGCCGTCGCGGCCGTCACCATCGCACCGGGACCGGTGCGCATCGCGGGGGACGGCACACTGGACGGATTACACCGGGCGGCTGACCGGTTTCCGCGCACGCACACGTTGGTTTTCAGCCAACTTCCGGCGCGCGGGCATCCCCTGCCCACCACACCCCCCAACCCCCGCCCCACCTGCGCGAAAAGGACCCGGAGGCCCCCGCGCACCGTATGGGGATCGGCCACTGCCACAAGGCGTACTTCCCTGCACGGCGCGGGAGTGCAACGCTTCGTGATCGAATGCTTCACGCCAAGTTGCCAAGTCGACAATGTGCCGAGTGCCGAACCGGCCACTGCGGCACGGCGCGACACAGTAGATTCGATCTTGACTGTCTACGGCGGGGGACTCGTGCAGGACCGAGGGGAAACGTGCAGGAGCGACACAACCGAGGAGCCGCGACCACCGAGGGGGGCTTAGCAGGATGAGCCACGACTCCACCGCCGCGCCGGAAGCCGCGGCCCGGAAACTCTCCGGGCGACGCCGCAAGGAGATCGTCGCGGTGCTGCTGTTCAGCGGCGGCCCCATCTTCGAGAGTTCCATACCGTTGTCGGTGTTCGGAATAGACCGCCAGGACGCCGGCGTGCCGCGCTACCGACTGCTGGTGTGCGGCGGCGAGGAAGGCCCGCTGCGGACCACAGGAGGCCTGGAACTCACCGCGCCACACGGCCTGGAGGCGATCTCACGGGCGGGTACGGTCGTCGTGCCGGCCTGGCGTTCGATCACCTCGCCACCACCGGAGGAGGCTCTCGACGCGCTGCGCCGGGCCCACGAGGAGGGCGCCCGCATCGTCGGGCTGTGCACCGGCGCCTTCGTCCTCGCGGCGGCCGGCCTGCTGGACGGCCGTCCGGCGACGACCCACTGGATGTACGCACCGACGCTGGCCAAGCGCTATCCGTCGGTCCACGTCGATCCACGGGAGCTGTTCGTCGACGACGGCGACGTGCTGACGTCGGCCGGCACCGCGGCCGGAATCGACCTCTGCCTCCACATCGTGCGGACGGACCACGGCAACGAGGCGGCCGGAGCGCTCGCCCGCCGCCTGGTGGTCCCGCCGCGCCGGACCGGCGGTCAGGAGCGCTACCTCGACCGGTCTTTACCGGAGGAGATCGGCGCCGACCCGCTCGCCGAGGTCGTCGCCTGGGCGCTGGAGCACCTGCACGAGCAGTTCGACGTCGAGACGCTGGCGGCCCGCGCGTACATGAGCCGCCGCACCTTCGACCGCCGTTTCCGCTCGCTGACCGGCAGCGCCCCGTTGCAGTGGCTGATCACCCAGCGGGTCCTCCAGGCGCAGCGCCTGCTGGAGACGTCCGACTACTCGGTCGACGAGGTCGCCGGACGCTGCGGCTTCCGCTCGCCGGTCGCGCTGCGCGGGCACTTCCGCCGCCAGCTCGGCTCGTCGCCGGCCGCGTACCGGGCGGCGTACCGCGCCCGGCGCCCGCAGGGCGACCGGCCCACCGAGCCGGAGCACACCGTCGGCACCGGCCACACCCCGCAGGGCCCGCCGCCCGCCCCCTACCCGGAGGGCGGACCGGTCCCGATGCAGACCCGGCGCACCCCCGCTCCCGTGGGGTCGCCCGCGCCCGCCGACCACGGACGCGAGCTGTACGTCGGCGGCCGGGCGAGTCTGCCCGGGCAGCGCAGCGGAGCGTGACCTCGTGACGCCGGGCGGGCGCGGCGCCGCCCGCCCGGCGTCCCGGCGCGCCCCGGGTGCGCCGGAGGCGACTCCGGGCCTCCCAAACAAGGGCGCCAGCTTTAGGGTGGTCGCATGAACGATCGCATGGTGTGGATCGACTGCGAGATGACCGGCCTCTCGCTGTCCGACGACGCGCTCATCGAGGTTGCCGCCCTCGTCACCGACTCCGAGCTGAACATCCTCGGCGAGGGGATCGACATCGTCATCCGCCCGCCGGACTCGGCGCTGGAGACGATGCCGGAGGTGGTGCGTCAGATGCACACCGCGTCCGGTCTGCTCGACGAACTCGCCGACGGCACGACGCTCGCCGACGCCGAGGAACGGGTCCTCGCCTATATCCGCGAGCATGTGAAGGAGCCCGGCAGGGCGCCGCTGTGCGGCAACTCCGTCAGCACCGACCGGGGCTTCCTGCTGCGGGACATGCCGAGGCTGGAGAACTACCTCCACTACCGGATCGTGGACGTCTCCTCGATCAAGGAGCTGGCCCGCCGCTGGTACCCGCGCGCCTACTTCAACAGCCCCGAGAAGAGCGGCAACCACCGCGCCCTCGCCGACATCCGCGAGTCGATCGCCGAGCTGCGCTACTACCGCGAGGCCATCTTCGTACCCCAGCCGGGGCCCGACTCGGACACCGCGAAGGCGATCGCCGCCAAGTACGTCCTGCCTGCTCAGTAGGGGTGCGGGAGGGGTGCCGGGCGGCACCGCGCAATGTGTGCGCGAGCACCCCTTCGGACCCTGTACACTTTTTCTCGGCCGGTCGGGGAAACCCGGATCCGGTCGTGGTGGGTGTAGCTCAGCTGGTAGAGCACCTGGTTGTGGTCCAGGATGCCGCGGGTTCGAGTCCCGTCACTCACCCTCACCGATCAGCCGGTGACCTCGTCGAGGTCACCGGCTGATCTCGTTCCAGGATCCGCCGGGTCCGGCCCCGCGTTCATGACGAGGCGCGGGTCACCAGCTCCGTGGCCAGCACCACCTGCGTCCGCTCCGTCAGGCCCCGGGACACCGCGGGCCGCCGGTCGGCGATCTCCGTGAGCAGGAGATCTATCATCTTGCGGCCCATCTCCTCGATGGGCTGACGGACGCTGGTGAGGGGCGGATCCATATGGCGGGCGATGGCCGAGTCGTCGTAGCCGACGAGCGCGACGTCCTCCGGGATGCGCCGGCCCGCCTCGCGCAGCGCCTGCCGGGCACCCGCCGCCGTCACGTCCGAGGCGGCGAAGACGGCGTCCAGGTCGGGGCGGCGCGCGAGCAGCGCCCGCATCGCGTGGACACCGCCCTCCTCGGTGAAGTCGCCCGCCTCGATCAGCAGCTCGTCGGCGGGACGGCCGGCGTCCCGCAGGGCGTCGCGGTAGCCGTCCACACGCCGTTGGGCGCCGTAGACGTCGAGACGGCCGGTGATGTGGGCGATCCGGCGGCGGCCGTGCGAGACCAGGTGCTCGACGGCTGAGCGGGCGCCGCCGTAGTTGTCGGAGTCCACCGAGGTCAGGGTCTCCGCGGCGGAGCGCGGGCCGCTGATCACCGCGGGGATGTCCAGCTGGGCCAGCATGTCGGGCAGCGGGTCGTCGGCGTGCACGGAGACCAGCAGGACGCCGTCCACGCGGTGCGCGGCCAGGTACTGGGCGAGCCGGCGCCGTTCCTTGTCGCTGCCCGCGAAGATCAGCAGGAGCTGCATCTCGGTGTCGGACAGCTCGGCGCCGACGCCCCGCAGCATGTCCGAGAAGTACGGCTCGGCGAAGAAGCGCGTCTCGGGCTCGGGCACGACCAGCGCGATCGCGTCCGTGCGGTTCGCCGCCAGCGCGCGGGCCGCCGTGTTCGGGACGTAGCCCAGCTCCGCGACCGCCGCCTCCACCGCGGCGCGCGTGGCGTCGCTGACCCGCGGCGAGCCGTTGATCACCCGGGAGACGGTGCCACGACCCACGCCGGCCCGGGCCGCCACCTCTTCGAGGGTGGGCCGGCCGCCGCTGCGGCCCCGCGTTCCGTGGGTTGCCATGGGCTCCGCCTCCCGTTGACCGTGTCGTCGGCCTGGAATTTAACAGTCCCGTCCGGCACGGAACCGTGTGCGGGGGACAGTGATCGACTTTCCCCCCTCGGCCAAGTCCCGCCGTTCTTGGCCGGTTTGGCTCCCTGGGCGCTCGGGGCGCGGGGTTTGTTAACAGGCCGATAACTGAACGCACGAGTGCGTGTCCGGTCCCTTGACACCCCCGCCCCGACCGACGAACCTTCAACTCATCACATGTGGGAGCGCTCCCACAGTACCTGACACATACATGTCCCGCACGTTCCCCGCCCGAGCCGCAGCTAGCAAGATGAACGGGCCCAACAGTGCAGTTGGCCGGGGGGTCGGCACGTCAGGCAACAGGAGGACGCAATGCGCACGAGTACCCGCGGGTCCCGCCGGCTGATGGCCCTCGCGGCCGTGGCCGCGCTGACGACAGGGCTGCTCGCCGGCTGCGCCGAGGACTCGGACGACGGCTCTTCGAACGAGGGCGGTGGCAACGGCGGCGGGGGCAAGACCACGCTGACCATCGGCACCTTCGGTGTCTTCGGCTACAAGCAGGCCGGCCTCTACGACGAGTACATGAAGCTGCACCCCGACGTCAGCATCAAGGAGAACGTCACCACTCGTACCGACGTCTACTGGCCCAAGACCCTGACCCGGCTCCAGGCCGGCTCCGGCACCGACGACATCCAGGCGATCGAGGTCGGCAACATCACCGAGGCCGTCCAGACCCAGGCCGACAAGTTCGTCGACCTCGGCAAGGAGGCCGACAAGTCCCAGTGGCTGGACTGGAAGAACACCCAGGCCACCACCAAGGACGGCAAGCTCATCGGCCTCGGCACCGACATCGGCCCGATGGCGATCTGCTACCGCAAGGACCTCTTCGAGAAGGCCGGCCTCGAGACCGACCGCACCAAGCTCGCCGAGCAGTGGAAGGGCGACTGGGGCAAGTACGTCGACCTCGGCAAGCAGTACATGAAGAAGGCGCCCAGCGGCACCAAGTTCGTGGACTCGGCGTCCTCCGTCTACAACGCGGCCCTCGGCGGCGAGGTCGAGCGGTACTACGACAAGGACGGCAACGTCGTCTGGGACAAGTCCGCCGGTGTGAAGAAGGCGTGGAACGTCGCCATGGACGTGGCGACCAGCGACATGTCCGCCAAGCTCAAGCAGTTCGACAAGCCGTGGGACCAGGGCTACGCCAACGGCACCTTCGCCACCGTGGCCTGCCCGGCCTGGATGATCGGCTACATCCAGGAGAAGTCCGGTGAGGCCGGCAAGGGCAAGTGGGACGTGGCGGCGGCGCCGACCGCGGCCAACTGGGGCGGTTCGTTCATCGGCGTGCCGACGGCGAGCAAGCACCAGAAGGAGGCCGTCGCCCTGGCGAAGTGGCTGACCGCGCCCGAGCAGCAGGCGAAGGTCTTCGCCAAGCAGGCCAGCTTCCCGTCGACCCCGTCGGCGTACGGCAGCCTGAAGCCGGCGGCCGCCACCCAGGAGTACTTCTCCGGCGCGCCGATCACCCAGATCTTCTCGGACTCCGCCAAGACGATCCCGACCCAGTACCTGGGCACCAAGGACCAGCCGATCGGCACCGCGATCACCGACGTCGGCATCCTCCAGGTCGAGCAGAAGGGCAAGTCCCCGGCCCAGGGTTGGGATGCCGCCACCGCGGAGATCAAGGACGTGCTCGGCCAGTGAGCAGTCCCAAGCAGGCCCTCGCGCATCCCGCGTCGAGCGCCGACGCCGCGCCCGGTGATCAGCCGGGCGCGGCGCCCCGCGCTCACGGTCGCGGTACGCCGCCTCCGGGGAACGACTCCTGGCGCAGCCGGCTGTACCGCTGGGACATGAAGGCGTCGCCGTACGCGTTCATCGCCCCCTTCTTCATCGTGTTCGGGGCGTTCTCGCTCGTCCCGCTGCTCTACACGGCCTGGTACTCGCTGCACGACGTGCAGCTGGCCAACCTCGACGGCCAGACCTGGGCCGGCCTGAAGAACTACGAGAACCTGCTGTCCTCGGACTTCTTCTGGAACGCGCTGTGGAACACCTTCACCATCGGCGTCATCTCCACGGTGCCGCAGCTGGTCATGGCCATCGGCCTGGCCCACCTGCTCAACTACAAGCTGCGCGGCTCGACCGCGTGGCGGGTCGTGATGCTCACCCCGTACGCCACCTCGGTGGCGGCGGCGACGCTGGTGTTCGTGCTGCTGTACTCGTGGGACGGCGGCATGATCAACTGGCTGCTGGACTTCGTCGGCATCGACCCGGTCAACTGGCGCGAGTCCGACTGGGGTTCGCAGTTCGCGGTGTCGTCCATCGTGATCTGGCGCTGGACCGGCTACAACGCGCTGATCTACCTGGCCGCGATGCAGGCGATCCCGACCGATCTCTACGAGTCGACGGCGATCGACGGCGCCAACCGCTGGCAGCAGTTCATCCATGTGACGGTCCCGCAGCTGCGGCCGACGATCTTGTTCACCGTGGTCGTCTCCACGATCGGCGCGACCCAGCTCTTCGGTGAGGCCCTGCTGTTCGGCGGGGTCTCCGGTTCCAAGGGCGGCTCCGAGCACCAGTACCAGACGCTCGGTCTGTACATGTACGACCAGGGCTGGATCATCGGCAACCTCGGCAAGGCGTCCGCGATCGCCTGGACGATGTTCCTGATCCTGCTGATCGTCGCCGTGATCCAGCTGCTGGTCTCCCGACGGCTGAGGAAGTCCCAATGACCGCGACAGAACTCACGCCCCCTCGGGCCGAGGAGCCCGCGAAGCCCCGTCGCGAGCGGACCCGGGTGATGGGTGCCGGCAAGCAGCTGCACGCCGGTCCGCTCACCTATGTCGTGCTCACCCTGTTCGCGCTGGTCTCGCTGGCGCCGCTGGTGTGGACGGCCGTCGCGGCCTCGCGCACCAACCAGCGCCTCGCCGAGACACCGCCGCCGCTGTGGTTCGGCGGGAACCTGTTCAAGAACATGGAGCGGGCCTGGGAGGAGGGCGGCCTCGGCACGGCCATGTTCAACACGATCTTCGTGGCCAGCATGATCACCATCAGCACGGTGCTGTTCTCCACGCTCGCCGGCTTCGCCTTCGCCAAGCTCCGCTTCCGGTTCTCCGGCGTCCTGCTGCTGCTGACGATCGGCACCATGATGATCCCGCCGCAGTTGGCGGTCGTGCCGCTGTACCTGTGGATGGCGGACCTGGGTTGGTCGAACCAGCTCCAGACGGTCATCCTGCCGACCCTGTGCACGGCCTTCGGCACGTTCTTCATGCGGCAGTACCTGCTCCAGGCGTTGCCGACGGAGCTGATCGAGGCGGCGCGGGTGGACGGCGCGAGCAGTCTGCGGGTCGTGTGGCACGTGGTGTTCCCGGCGGCCCGGCCCGCCATGGCCGTCCTCGGCCTGCTGACCTTCGTGTTCGCCTGGAACGACTTCCTGTGGCCGATCATCGCCCTGAACCAGGAGAACCCGACCGTGCAGGTCGCGCTCAACTCCCTGGGCACCGGCTATGTCCCGGACCAGGCGGTGATCATGGCGGGTGCCCTGCTCGGCACGCTGCCCCTGCTGATCGCCTTCCTGCTGTTCGGCAAGCAGATCGTCGGCGGCATCATGCAGGGCGCGGTCAAGGGCTGACGCGCTTCCCCGTCGCACGGCCACCCGGGGGCCGCGTCACCGTCGCCCCGGCCCCCGGCTCCTCCCCCTCCCCTCCCCCTACTCGTACCCGTCGGTCTCCACGACCTCCTATGGGAGCGCTTCCATGCCTGAGCCCATGTCCCCCGTGTCCTTCCCCTCCACCTTCCTCTGGGGCGCCGCGACCTCCGCGTACCAGATCGAGGGTGCGGTCCGGGAGGACGGACGCACCCCGTCGATCTGGGACACCTTCGCCCACACCCCGGGCAAGACGGCCGGCGGCGATCACGGTGACGTCGCCGTCGACCACTACCACCGCTACCGCGACGACGTGGCACTGATGGCCGGCCTCGGCCTGGGCGCGTACCGCTTCTCGATCTCCTGGTCGCGGGTGCAGCCCACGGGGCGCGGACCCGCGGTCCAGCGGGGCCTGGACTTCTACCGCCGGCTGGTGGACGAACTGCTGGCCAAGGACATCACGCCGGCCGTCACCCTGTACCACTGGGACCTGCCGCAGGAGCTGGAGGACGCGGGCGGCTGGCCGGAGCGCGACACCGCCTACCGCTTCGCCGAGTACGCGCAGATCGTCGGCGAGGCGCTCGGCGACCGCGTGGAGCAGTGGATCACGCTCAACGAGCCGTGGTGCAGCGCCTTCCTGGGCTACGGCTCCGGGGTGCACGCGCCGGGCCGCACCGAGCCGGCCGCGACGCTGCGCGCGGCCCACCACCTGAACCTCGCGCACGGCCTCGGCGCCAAGGCGCTGCGCTCGGTGATGCCCGCGCGCAACTCGGTGGCGCTGAGCCTGAACTCCTCCACCGTGCGCCCCCTGACACAGGACGCCGCGGACCTGGCCGCGGCCCGCAAGATCGACGACCTGGCCAACGGGATCTTCCACGGCCCGATCCTGCACGGCGCCTACCCGGAGAGCCTGTTCACGGCGACCCGGCAGCTCACCGACTGGTCGTACGTCCAGGACGGCGACCTCGCCACGATCAACCAGCCGCTCGACGCGCTGGGCCTGAACTACTACACCCCCGCGCTGGTCTCCGCGGCCGGCCCCGACCACACCGGGCCGCGCGCCGACGGGCACGGGGCGAGCGAGCACTCGCCGTGGCCCGCCGCGGACGACGTGCTGTTCCACCAGCCGCCCGGCGACCGGACGGCGATGGGCTGGTCGATCGACCCGACCGGGCTGTACGACCTGATCATGCGGTACGAGCGCGAAGTGCCGGGTCTGCCGCTGTACATCACGGAGAACGGCGCCGCCTACGACGACAAGCCCGACCCCGAGGGCCGGGTGCACGACCCGGAGCGGATCGCCTATCTGCACGGCCACCTGGCGGAGGTCCGCCGCGCCCTCACCGACGGCGCCGACGTCCGGGGCTACTACCTGTGGTCCCTGCTGGACAACTTCGAGTGGGCGTACGGCTACGAGAAGCGCTTCGGCGCCGTGTACGTGGACTACACGACGCTCGAGCGGACGCCGAAGTCGAGCGCCCACTGGTACGGCAAGGCCGCCCGCACGGGCACGCTGCCCGAGGTCGACGAGGTCTTCTAGCCGACCGGGCGCAGAGCCGGGGGGCGGGGCGCGGCGCGTATAGGGGACGTGCCGCGCCCCGGCCGGGTGGGGGGGAAGACCGGCCGGGGCGCGCCCCCCGTGGGTGGCCCGGCCCGCGGGGTCGGTCGCGGGCCGGGCGTCGTCGGGCTGTGCCGGACGACGTCAGTTGTAGGCCGCGAACGCCTTCGAGAAGGCGAACTTGTCCTGGAGGATCGAGCTGCACGTGGCGTCCGCGGCCGGCTTCTCGCCGCCCGCGCACTGCTGGTCACGGGTCGCCGACCACATCGACAGCCAGGCCAGCCCCTTGGACTTGGCGAAGTCCACCAGCTGGGTGGCGTCGTCGACCTTGAAGACCTCCGTGACGACGTCGTTGACGCCGATCATCGGGGTGACCGCGACGGTCTTCCAGGCGGCGTCGTCGGAGAGGCCGAGCACGCCCTTGATCTGGGCCTGGGTGGCGGTGGCCGCCTGCTCGGCGTACGTGCCCATGTCGCCGCTGTAGGCGGGGCCGTAGTCCATCGCCATGATGTTGACGGCGTCGATGCGCACGCCGTTCTGCTTGGCGTCGGCGAGGAGGTCGACGCCGGGCTGGGTGAGGCCCTCCGGCATGACCGGGAGGGTGAAGGAGACGTCCAGGTCCGGGTGCTGCTTCTGGAGCTTGGCGATCGCCTGCGCGCGGCGGGTGTTGGCCGCCTTGTCGGGCAGCGCGCCGCCCTCGACGTCGAAGTCGGCCTTGGTCAGCCGGTAGGCGTCCACGACCTTGCCGTACGCCGCCGCCAGCGCGTCCGCCGAGGAGCAGGTCGTAGCGAGCTCGCTGCCGGCCGCGCCACCGAAGGAGACGCGCACGTCACCGCCCTTGGCGCGCAGGTCGCCTATCTGGGCGGCCACCGCGTCGGCGCCGATGTCCGTGACACCGCCCCACTTCGGGGTGCAGCCGCCGCCGTCGGTGACGAAGGCGAGGTTGTAGTTCTTCACGCCGGTCGCCGCCGCGCTCGCCGCCATGTCGAACGCCGGGTACAGCGAGGTGTCGATGTACGGGGCGAAGCCGGCCGCGGCCTTGGTGCCGGTGCCCGGGCTCTGGGAGGGCTTGCCGGTGGGGGTCGCGGAACCGGAGGGCGTGGCGGTGGGCCGCGGTGCCGGCGCCGTGGGGGTGGGCTTCGGCGTGGCGGTCTCGGTGGGGCGGCCGCTCGGCTCGGGCGTCGCGGTGTCGTCCGTGGAACACCTCGCGCCGTCGATCAGACAGCTCTTCGGTGACGCGGTGCCGCTCACCACGAAGCCGACCGTGATCGACTCGCCGGGCGCGAGACCGTCGGTGTCCCACTTCGGCGGAGTCACGGTGACATGGCCCTCGCGCACGCTGGACTCGGCGTTCCACAGGGAGCTGAGCTTCGAGCCGGACGGCAGGTCGAACTCCAGCTTCCAGTCCTTCTTCGCCTCACCGGTGTCGTTGGTGACGACGTACTGCGCGGTGTACCCGGTCGACCAGTCGCTGGTCCTCGTGTAGACGGCGCCGGCGCCGGCCGCCTGGGCCGTCCCGGTGACCACGAGCGCGCCGCCGCCGACCACGGCCGCGGCGACGAGACCGCCGATCGCCTTGTTCCTGCCGCTGATCCTGCGCCGGTGGGTGCTCATCGCGTGTCTGCCTTCGCTGTTCGGGGGTGGGGGTGGGTGCGGCAGCACGCTAGCGATCGGGAATCGGACAAAGGTCCTGATCCGGACGGTGGCCGAGGACCTTAGGGTGCGCTTAAGGAAGGGATCGGGAGCGGTTAAAGGTCGAGACCAATCGGCCGGGTCGGCGCCGCCGCACGGCACCGCGGTGCCCCCTGCGGACCGGTGCCCTGCCGTCGAGCTGTATCCACAGGCGTACTTCGGTCCCGCCGAGCACCGAGGAGCCGATCCGTACGTCACCGCCGGTGGACTCCGCGAGCCGCCGCACGATGTCCAGGCCCAGCCCGGTCGAGCCGGCGCTCCCCGAGCCGTGCCCGCGCGCCATGGCGGCCTCGGGGTCGGCGATGCCGGGCCCGGCGTCGGAGACGAGCACGATGACGGCGTCCTCGCCGTTGTGGACGTCGACCGCGAAGGCGGTGCCCTCGGGGGTATGACGGAAGACGTTGCCGAGGAGGGCGTCCAGCGCGGCCGCCAGGTCCGCCCGGGCCACGGGTATGCGCACCGGACGGTCCACGCCGGCCACCCGCACCTTGCGGCCCTCGTCCTCGGCCAGCGCCGACCAGAACGCCATCCGCTCGCGCACCACCTCGGCCGCGTCGCACCCGGCGCCCGGTCCGGCCGCGACCGTCTGCGGCTTGGCCTCGCGTGCCGTGCGGATGATGGTGTCGACCTCGCCCTCCAGCTGGGCCACCGCGGCCCGGGTCTGGTCGGCCGCCGGGCCGTCCCCGAGGGAGGCCGCGTTCAGCCGCAGGACGGTCAGCGGGGTGCGCAGCCGGTGGGACAGGTCAGCGGCCAGCTCCCTTTCATTGGCCAGGAGTTGCACGACCTGGTCGGCCATCGCGTTGAACGCGACCGCCGCGAGCCGCAGTTCGTTCGGCCCCTCCTCCGGGACGCGGGCGCCGAGCTTGCCCTCCCCCAGTTCGTGCGCGCCCTCGACCAGGCGCTGCGCGGGCCGCACCATGCGCACGCCCAGCCGGTCGGCGACCGCGACCGAGCCGACGATCAGGGCGACGCCGACGCCGGCCAGGACGGCCCAGGCGGTGGCCAGCCCGTTGGTGACCTCGGAGTCGGGGACGTACACCTCGACGACGGCGATCTCGCCGGTGCTCAGCGCGACCGGCTGGAGCAGCGTGGAGCCGCCGGGCACCTCGGTGGTGGAGGCGCGGCCCAGCCGGCGCACGGTCGCGATGTCGCCGGCGGCGGCCCGCCGCCGGCCGAGGTCGACGGCGGCGCTCCTGCCCGACGCCGGGATGTGGACGGCCATGCCGGCGTCGGACCCGGCGGAGGCGACGACACGCTCCAGCTGGTCCCGGTCGGTGGTGATGGACAGCGCGGGGGCGATGGCGGCGGCCTGGCGCTCGGCGTTGGAGAAGGCGCGGTCGCGGGCCATCTCCCGGATGACGAGCCCGAGCGGGACGGCGAAGGCGAGCACGACCATGGTGGTGACCGCCAGGCTGACCTTGACCAGGGCCCATCTCATCGCGGCTGCTCCCCCACGGGGTCCGCGCCGAAGGACTGCGCGGCCGGCGGCTCCAGCTTCACGCCGACGCCCCTGAGGGTGTGCAGATAGCGCGGGTTGGCCGCCGTCTCGCCCAGTTTGCGGCGCAGCCAGGACAGATGGACGTCGATGGTCTGGTCGTCGCCGTAGGACTGCTGCCAGACCTCGGCGAGCAGCTCCTTGCGGGGGACGACTACGCCAGGCCGTCCGGCCAGGAAGGCGAGCAGGTCGAATTCGCGCCGCGTGAGGTCCAGGCGCACCCCGTCCAACTCGGCCTGGCGGCGCAGCGGGTCGACGGTGAGCCCGCCGACCCGCAGCACGCTGGAGGGTGCCGCCTCCACTCCGCCGGCCCGGGCCCGGCGGAGCACGGCCGCCATCCGGGCCGACAGGTGCTCGACCGAGAAGGGCTTGGTCAGATAGTCGTCCGCGCCCGCGTTCAACAGGCGGACGACCTCCGCCTCGTCGTCCCGTGCCGTGGCGATGATGACCGGCACGTCGGTGATGCCGCGCAGCATCTTCAGGGCCTCGGAGCCGTCGAGATCGGGCAGACCGAGGTCCAGGATGACCACGTCGAAACGGAAATGGGCGACCTCGCGCAGCGCCTCGAGCGCGGTGCCGACGCTGCGCACCGTGTGGGTGGCGTCGGTCAGGTGCCGGATGAGCGCCGAGCGCACGAACTGGTCGTCCTCGACCACGAGCACACTTGCCATGCGCCGCACCGTACGCCATGGCGGCGAGACCGGTCCGGGCCTGTGGACAACTCGGCCGCTGTGGACGGGGACGCGACACCCCCGGGACGGGTGAGGCAGTATGGCCCGCGATGCGCAGAGGAGTCGTACACGTACTCGCGTGGTCGCTCGCCACGGGCGCGGCGGTCACGCTGTCGTGGTGGGGTGTCCACACGGTCATGGCCGGGACGGTCTACGACCGGCCGCGCGCCCTGCCCATCACGGCGGCCGACGTGACGACGCGGGACTCCGAGCCGCTGGCGTCGTCCACCAACCGGCCCACGCCGTCGCCGAGTCCGTCGCCGCGCTCCCCGAAGCCGACGCGCACGCCCAGCACTCCGGCCCCGTCGACCCCGCCTCCGAAGTCCTCCAGCCCTTCGTCCTCCCCCGCCGCCGCGGGCCAGGTCAAGAGCTACGACACCGACGGCGGCCGGGTCGTCTTCGACATCGGCGAGTCCTCGGCGTCCCTGGTCTCGGCCGCGCCGGGCGCGGGCTGGTCGATGCAGGTGTGGAAGACGGAGTCGTGGATCCGGGTGGAGTTCAGCGCGGGCGCGGACCGGGTGTCGGTGTTCTGCACCTGGCACGACGGGCCGCCGCGCGTGGAGATCGGGACATATTGAGCCCATCGCCCCGCCCCGGGTACTGCCGGGGAAGCGGGGAGAGCCGTCGGCTAGGCTGACCGACTCGAACTCATGAGTGAGTAGCAACGGGGGTTGCCTCATGCCCACTTGGGCTGTTTTGCCGTGCTCCGGCCAGGCTGCGGGAGCCGACGTGGCTTCTGACTTCTCGCTGCTGATGAAGCAGGACTTCTCCGACCTGGAAGCCGCGATCAAGTCGTGGCGCGGGCTGTCGACGACCACGGACTCGCTCACCGACCGCCACCGCCGGCAGGTGACCGGGCCGCTGCACCAGTCCTGGAAGGGCGACGACGCCGACGCGGCCCTGTACTACCTGGAGGACGTCGAGTCGCGCATCGGTGTGGTCGAGACGGAGGCCATGGCCATCGCAGAGGTCCTCGACACCACCCGGTTCTGGATGGAACAGGCCCAGACCGACCTGCGCAACGCGGTGCAGCGGGCGGAGCAGGACGGCTTCGACGTCGACGACGACGGCTGGGTGAGCGACCGGACGACCTCGGACCTCCCCCGCCAGGATCCCGAGGCCCAGCAGATCATCGCCGACCGCAGCGCCCTGCTCGGCGAGCACCGCGCCGCCATCGACAAGGCGCTGACCGCCGCGCACAAGGCGAGTGACGACGGCGCCAAGGCCCTCGGGGAGCTGAACGGCGACATCCTCACCGACCCGCTCAGCCATGACGCGGCGGCGGAGTCCGCCCAGGACGTCAAGAACGCGATGAAGGCCGTGGGCGTCCAGGCCCCACAGATCCCCTCGGACGATCCGAAGGCCGCCGCCGAGTGGTGGAAGGCCCTCAGCCCGGAGGAACGTCAGGCTTACACCACGCTCTATCCGAAGCAGATCGGAGCGACCGACGGTCTGCCGACGGACGTACGGGACGACGCCAATCGCACGGCGCTCGGCCAGGAAATGAACCTGATTCAGGAGGGCAACTGGGACGAAGGGTTCCCCGGGGACTCCGACGAAACCGTCAACAGGCGCCTGAACAACCTCCAGGTGCTGAACGACCGGCTCGAAGCCGCTGACGCCGCACCCCAGGGCAAGGAGCTGTACCTCCTCGGTTACGACTCCAAGGACGACGGCCGTGCCGTCATCGCCATGGGCAACCCGGACACCGCCGCGCACACCGGCATTCTGGTGCCGGGAACCAACACCAACATGGATGCCGTCCCCGGCCAGCTCGAGCGTATCGACAGGCTGCAGTCCGCCGCGCAGGGCCGGTCCCGCGGTGAGAGCGTGGCAATGATCACCTGGCTCGGCTACGACGCCCCCGAGGCGTCCATGACCGACTTCAACAGCGTCGGTGGGACCGGGCGAGCCGATGACGCCGCTCCCAACCTGCGGCAGTTCGTGGCAGGCACGCGTGCCGCACACGACGGATCGCCGAGTCACACCACCGTGATCGGGCACAGTTACGGCTCCACAGTCGTGGGGGCGGCCGCCGCCGGGGGCTCCGGCCTGGTCGCGGACGACGTGATCGCGGTCGGTAGTCCCGGAATGACCGTCGACGAGGCCGAGGATCTGCAGATGGATCCCGAGCACGTATGGGTCGGCGCCGCGGAGGACGACGCGGTCGCCAACAACACCTCCGGTTACACCCTTGGCCGTGACCCGACGCTGGGAGGCTTCGGTGGCAACAACTTCAGCGTCGACACCCATGGCCACAGCGGTTACTGGGACAGAGGGCCGTACGGACCCAGCGAGTCCCTCGACAACCAGGGAGCGATCATTGCAGGCAGGCAGCCCACAGAGGTTCCGAAGGAGGGCTCCGAGCTACCGCCCGAGGGCTACATCGTCCCCGGCCTCTAGGCCCGTTCTGCGAACGCTCCTCGCTGTCTCGGCGATCCTGCTCTCAACTGGAGGTTGTGTGTCCCAGGGTGACGACGCGAACACCCCGCTGCCGCGGATGGAAAAGAACGACGCGCTGCAGTGGGCCAAGGACTACACCGCGTATATGGCCAAGATCACCGATGTCGAGCTCACCCCCTCGACGGCCACGGTGCACTTCGAGAACTGCATCGGCGCGAACGACGAGGTTGCCGAGGATGGTCGGTACAGCCTCTTCTACTACGTCGATTCCCCGGCACCCGTCACGGAGCACACCCGCGTCGTGAGGACGCTTCGCCAGAAGCTCACCCAGCAGGGGTATGAGGTCACGGGGTACCGGGAGTTCAAGAACGCGTACGAGTCGGCAGTGTTCAGGGCCAACAACAAAAAGAACTTCTATCGGGTCACGGCCGAAACCGTCGGCTCCGGTAAGACCAGGCCTCAAGCGCTCTCCTTCGCCGTGCGCACCCCCTGCATGCTCCCGCCCGGCGTGAAGCAGCAGCAGTTCTGACCGGCTGAGAGGAACCGAACGTGTCCCGGACCATCGACGTCGACCCGGCCGAACTGCGCGCGTCCGCCGGAGCCTGCGACGGCATCGCGCACACCGTGAAGGGACCAGCCGACAAGGCCGTCACGGAGTCGAGGACCGCGGGCGGCTCCCTCACTGGCTGGTCCCTCGGCCCCGCCCTGGCGGAGATCGCCACCAGCTGGAAGCCCGCCCTCGACGGACTGCACGCCCGCATCGAGGCCGGCCGCGACAACCTCAGGTCGTCCGCGGACGGCCACGAATGGAACGAGGAGCGGACCTCCCAGGACTTCGAGAAGACCGGCACCGCGACCCAGACCACCCCCGGCGCGATGCCCGCCGTCCTGCGCCCGAGCCCTGGCGGCCTCCCCAACCCGCGTGCCTCGTACGGAACCAACATGCCCACGTACGACGAGGCCGTCGGTACGCGCCCCACCCCCGGCACGAACGACTTCGGCTGATGTCACGAGCCCGGACGCCCCGTACCGTCGCCACGGTGCTTGCCGCCCTGCTTCTGACGGCAGCCTGCACCTCCGGAAGTGAGGATCCGAACGTCCCACTGCCCCGGAGGGAGAAGGACGACGCGTTGCGGTGGGCCAAGGACTACACCGCCTACGTGGCGAAGCTCACCGACGTGGAACTGCTTCCGGACACGGAGAAGGTCCACTTCGAGGACTGCCTCGGGAAGAACGACGAGGTGGCCGAGGACGGCCGGTACAGCCTCTTCTACTACGTCTACTCCCCCGCTCCGGCCACCGACCACACCCGCATCGTGCGCCGACTGCGCAGCGAACTTCCCAAGCGGGGCTATGAGGTAACCGCTTACCGGGAGTTCAAGAACGCCTACGAGTCGGCCACACTCGGGGCTCGCAACAAGAACAACTACACGGTCGAGGCGGACACGGTCGGCTCCGGGGAGGACAAGCCTCAGCGCTTCTCCTTCGCCGTGCGCACCCCCTGCATGCTCCCGCCCGGCGTCGAACAACAGCAGTTCTGACGGTCTAGGTGAACGCCGACTCCGGCGGGGCCGGGGAGTCGACCGCCGACGCGTCCGTGACCGGGGTCGCGCCCCCTGTGGAGTCCCGTAGGGAGCGGCCGTGTTCGACCCGGCCCGGGTGCGGGTCGGAGGCGGCCCGGCGGGTGAGTTCGGCGACCGGGAGCGGCTGGTCGGAGGCGAGGAGCACGGCGTTGCCGAAGCGCCGGCCGCGCAGCACCGTGGGGTCGGCGACCAGGGCGACCTCGGCGAACCGGGCGGCGGCGGTGGCGATCTGGCCGCGCAGATGCGTGAGCGGGGGGCCGTCGGCGAGGTTGGCCGCGTACCAGCCTCCCGGCGCGAGCGCCCGGCGGACCTCGTCGAGGAACTCCGTCGAGGTGAGGTGGGCCGGGGTGCGGGCGCCGCTGAAGACGTCGGCGATGACGAGATCGGCCCAGCCGTCCGGCACCTTGGCGAGCCCTTCGCGCGCGTCGACGGAGCGCACCCGGACGCGGGCGGTCCGGTCCAGCGGGAGTTCCCTGCGGACCAGGCCGACGAGGGGCGCGTCCCGTTCGACGACCTGCTGGGTGGAGCGGGGCCGGGTGGCGGCGACGTAACGTGCGAGGGTCAGGGCGCCGCCGCCGAGGTGCACGGCCCGCACGGGCTTGCCGGGCGGGGCGACGAGGTCGATGACGTGCCCGAGCCGGCGCTGGTACTCGAAGGAGAGGAAGGCCGGGTCGTCCAGGTCGACGTGCGACTGGGGCGCCCCGTCGAGGAGCAGGGTCCAGGCCCGCGCCCGGTCCGGGTCGGGTATGAGCTCGGCCAGCCCGCCGTCGACCGTCTCGGTGACGGAGGCCGTGGCGGCCCCGCGCCGGGACTTCCTCGACTTTCCCATGCGGCCATTATCCCGGCGTATCCCGGCGCACGGTCCACGCCTCGCGCCCCGGGCCGGGGCGCGAGTCAGCCGTCCGTCACCGGCAGCCGTCGGCGGCCCGGATCAGCCGGGCGGCCTCGCCGAGCGCCGCCCGCAGCACCGCGGGGTCGGTCGCGAGGTCGGCCTCGCCGGGCGGCAGCAGCCATCCGGAGCCGTCGACCGGTCGCTCGGGGTACGCGTCCAGGCTGAAGCCGCGTCCGTCGGTCTCGGTACAGGTGCTGCCGGGCATGTCCCAGGCGGCGGCCGTGCCGGGCGGGACGACGAAGCCGAGGGTGCCGCAGCCGTCGTCGTGCAGGACGGGCCCGACCCCGTCCCCGGCGCCGCGCCGCAGGATGTCGACCGCCTCGAGGCCCTGGCGCGCCGGGACCGTGACCACGTCGCACCCCGTGCCCGGCGGCTCGCTGCACTCCCCGGCCGGCGTGTGCCCCGCCGCCGTCGACGCGGCTCGGGGAACGCTGCTCTGGCTGGTCTCCATCCCGACCTCCACCACGGAACCCTTTCAGCAAGTCCAAATAGTTCAACGCGACACAACGTCAACGGCTACGGCGGAAGTCCGCCGCAAAGGATGGCAGTTCATGGCAGATCCCGGGTGAGATATCCGTTTTGTAGCTAAACACTGTGTGGCGGCTTCGCTACAGCGGGTACGTTCTTGCCCGCCGGAGACAAGGGAGTCCCACGGATCACGGTCCGTCTCGTCCCGACCCCGGCATGGTTCGACGGTTCGCACGAGAGGACCCGGCCATGGCGTCGTCAGACCTGACCTCGGCCCAGCTCCCCAGGCCATCACGGCCGAACACCGCCTTCCGGCAGCTGCGCGGGCAGCACTCGCCGGCCGAGTTCGCCGCGGCGGTCCGCCGGGCCGCTCGCGAGATCGGCGAGCGGGTCAGCTGTGACGCGCGGTACATCGGACGGGTGGAGGCCGGCGAGATCCGCTGCCCCAACTACGCGTACGAACGGGTGTTCCTGCACATGTTCCCCGGCCGCACGCTCACCGACCTCGGCTTCGCGCCCCGCTCGTCCGTCCGCGGACGCCGGTCGCGCGAGGTGGAGGAGGCGCCCGGCGCACACACCGCGCGCCCTGCACACGCCACAGATTGGACGAGAGGTGCCCACGAGCCGTACGACCGTAAGAACCCGCAGGATCCGTACGCCGCGCGCGTGCCGTTCGGCACCGCGCAGAACCACGAGAACCAAGAGGAGAGCGACGTGCTGCGTCGCGCATTCATGACCGGTGGGGGCGCCACCGTGGCCGCCGCCTCCCTGACCCCCCTGGGCCTCGCCCACGACGCCGCCGCCACGGACCGCCCCTACCGACGCGTCGGGCTACGCGAGGCCGGCGCGCTGGAGGACGCCGTCCGCCGCATCCGGCTGCTCGACGACCGGCACGGCGCCGACGGCCTCTACCGACGCGCGGCCGCACCGCTGCGGACCGCGTACGAACTGCTCGACGCCGGTACGGCCCGGCAGGCGACCAGCGAACGGCTGCACTCCGGCGCGGGCGAACTGGCCATCTCGGTGGGCTGGCTGGCCCACGACTCCGGCCGTTTCGACGACGCGCGCTCGCACTACGCGGAGGCCCTGGCGACCGCCCGGATGGCCGGGGACGCGGCCCTGGAGGCGCACGCCTTCTGCAACACCTCCTTCCTCGCCCGCGACGCGGGCCGGCCCCGGGAGGCGGTCCGTGCCGCGCAGGCCGCCCAGCGCGTGGCGCGCGCCCTGGGCTCGTCCCGGCTGATGAGCCTGCTGTCGCTGCGCGAGGCGGGCGGCTGGGCCGGGCTCGCCGACCGCACCGGCTGCGAGCAGGCCCTGGTACGCGCGCAGGCCCTCTACGAGCGAGGCCACTCGGACGCCGACCCCGAGTGGATGAGCTTCTACGGAGAGGCCGAGCTGGAGATCCTGGAGGCGCAGTGCTGGTCGACGCTGGGCAACTGGCGGCGCGCGGCCCGGCACGCGGGGCGCGCCGCCCACCTGCAGGACCCCCACTTCACGCGGAACATCGCGCTGTACACGGCGGAGCTGGCGGACGACCTGGCCCGCGGCGGCAGCCCGGACGAGGCGGCCGCGGCCGGGATGCGGGTGCTGGACCTGCTGGACCAGGTGCAGTCCTCGCGGGTGCAGACCATGCTGGCCGGTACGGCGCGGGTGCTGCTGCCGCACCGTCGCGCGAGCGGGGTATCGGCGTTCCTGGACCGGCACGCGTCGCTGCCGCGCACCGCGTGAGGCAGGCCTCGGACCTCAGGGGCTCAGATGCCCCAGGTCGTTCCAGCTCTCGATCGCGGGCTCGCCGTAGGCCCAGCCCAGCACCGACAGCGAGGTCGGGTTCAGCCGGAGCCGGGACGCGAAGTCCAGCGGCAGCCCCAGCCAGCGCGCGCCGATGGACCGGAGGATGTGCCCGTGCGCGAAGACCAGCACGTCCTGGTCCGCCGCGCGCGCCCAGCCGACGACCTCGTCGACCCGGGCCGTGACCTCGGCCAGGCTCTCGCCGCCGGGGACGCCGTCCCGCCAGATCAGCCAGCCGGGCCGGACGGCCTGGATCTCCGCCGGCGTCATGCCCTCGTAGGCGCCGTAGTCCCATTCCATGAGCGTGTCCCAGGTCCGCGCGCGCTCGCCGAAGCCGGCGAGGTCGCACGTCTCCCGCGCGCGGACGAGGGGACTGGTGCGCACCTCGACGTCCGCCAGCGCGTCGAAGGGCGCGCGGTGCAGGCGCTCGCCCAGCAGTTTCGCGCCCCGGCGGCCCTCCTCCAGAAGGGGGACGTCGGTCCTGCCGGTGTGCTTTCCGGCCAGCGACCAGGACGTCTGTCCGTGCCGGGCCAGCAGCATGCGCGATGCCATGGACGGGGGACCTTCCGGGGAGGGTACGAGCGGTGGAACCCGTCCATCATCGCGTACGGCGTGCCCGGGCAACCCGGGGGGCGATCTCTGCGTCTAGTGGGCCAGGGCGGCCGACGGACGCGCCCGAGGACACCGTAAAGTGTCACGACCTGTCCACCGGACGCCGTGACGAGAAGGGGGAGGCGATCGGATGCCGCACGCCGACATAGCTGGCGTGGAGGCGACGCCTCGACCCCGCCTGCGCTGGTGGACCGAGCTGCCGCTGCTCCTGCTGGTGTACGCGTGCTACTCGGCGGGCCGCCTGCTCGCCCGGGGCGACGTCAGTACGGCAGTCGACCACGGCCTGGCGATCCTGGACATCGAGAAGGCGCTGTTCCTCAACGCGGAGCACCCCCTCAACCGGCTGTTCACGCGCGAGCCCTGGATCGGCGTCCCGGCCGACTTCTGGTACGCGTCGCTGCACTACCTGGTCACGCCCGTGATCCTGGTCTGGCTGTTCCGGTCCCGTGCCGTGCGCTACCGCGCGGCCCGCACCTGGCTGATGACGTCGACCTTCATCGGCCTGATCGGATTCACGCTGCTCCCCACCTGCCCGCCCCGGCTGCTGGCCGAGCGCCACGGCTTCGTGGACACGATGGCCCAGTACAGCTCGTACGGCTGGTGGGGCGGCGAGGCGAGCGCCCCCCGCGGCATGGGCGGCATGACCAACCAGTACGCCGCCATGCCGAGCCTGCACGTCGGCTGGGCCCTGTGGTGCGGGGTCATGCTGTGGCGGTACGGCGGCACGCGCCTGGCGAAGACGGCCGCCGTCGCCTACCCGCTGATCACCACGGTCGTGGTCATGGGCACCGCCAACCACTACTTCCTCGACGCGGTCGCCGGCGCCGCCGTGATGGGCGTGGGGCTGCTGCTGACGCCGTACGTGCTGCGGGCCGCCGAGCGCGTGCGCTCCCGGTACGCCACGCGGGGCGCGGTCACCTCCGCCGCCTCCGCCACGGCGGTCCCGGGCGACGCCCCCGTCCCGGTTGTCAGTGCCGGATGCCAGACTTCCGCGGGTGAGCGAATTCCACGGCAGCGCGAGTCCCGGTTCGGATCCGGAGCCGAGCCGAGTGCCGCCCCCCAGGACGCGGGGGACGGCGCTCCGGCACCGGCTCGCTGAGCTGCGCGGTCCCGACGTCCCGGCCAAGGCGCTGGACGCCCGGGCCCTGGCGGCCCTCGCCGCCAACCCGGGCTGCAGACGGCGGGCCCTCCTGGACGGCGCCGGCGTGAACAAGGCGGCGCTGGCCGGTGCGCTGGGCGCGCCGTCGGCCTTCGGCCAGTCGCAGTTCGCCTTCACCCGAGGGAACGCCTTCGAGGCGAAGGTGAAGGCGGACGGCGGGGCGGAGCTGCTGCGGCTGGTGCACGAGAAGCTGGACCGTCGCGCCGAGCCCCCCACCCGCGCGCGGGTGCCCGAGCTCGCCGCGACCGGCCCCGAGGGGCGGACGGCCCGTACGGAGCTGGAGCTGCGCGAGGCCGGCGAGGCGCGCGGCGAGTGGACCCTGCTCGACCACCCGATGCTCGCGCTGGACGTGGCCGGGTCGCCCGCCTTCCTGGAGCCGGACGCGGTCGTCGTGCACCCGGACGGCAGCTGGACCGTCGTGGAGATCAAGTCGTTCCCGATGCTGGACGGCTCGGCGGACCCCGCGAAGGTCGGCGCGGCGGCCCGTCAGGCGGCGGTGTACGTGCTGGCCCTGGAGGAGGCCGCCGCCCGCCTCGGCGCGGGCGGGGTGGAGGTCCCGAGGGTGCGCCACCGCGTCCTCCTCGTCTGCCCGAAGGACTTCTCCAACCTGCCCACCGCCGCCGCCGTGGACGTCCGCAAGCAGCGCGCGGTGACCGCCCGCCAGCTGGCCCGCCTCACCCGCATCGAGGACATCGCGGCCGCGCTGCCGGAGGGCACCTGCTTCTCGCCCGAGCTGCCCGCCCCCGAGCTGACGGCCGCCGTCGAGTCCGTCCCGGCGAGCTACGCGCCGGAGTGCCTGTCCGCGTGCGAGCTGGCGTTCCACTGCCGGGCCCGCTCCCGCGCGTCCGGCGCGGTCACCTCGCTGGGCCGGTCGGTGCGGGCCGAGCTCGGCGGTCTCAGCACGGTCGAGGACGTCCTGTCGGCGGCCCGCGGCACGTCCGGCGACCCGGACGACCCGGCGGTCGCGGCCCTGCGCCGGGCGGCCCGGCTGCGGGCCGAGGCCCTCGCGGCGAAGGAGACGGTCCCGTGTCCCTGATCGCCACGCTCGCCCGGCTGGAGGCGGTCGAGTCCGGCCGCGCCCAGCCCGCCGCGACCGTGCGGCACCGGCATCTGTCCGACCGCCCGCTGGTCCTCGTCCCGCTCACCACCGCGGGCGAGGCCGGCGCCCCGCTCGGCGCGCTGGTCGGCACCGACCGGGACGCCCCGCGTCTGCTGGCCGTGCCGCAGCCGCGCGACCGGGACCTGCGGTTCGCGTTCCTGGCCGAGCTGGCGGACATCGTCCTGCCGTACGTCGACGCCCACGCCGAGGCCGTGGAGGCGGCCGAGCGCACCGAGACCGACCCGGAGACCGGCAAGCGGGTCAAGGTCGAGGTGGACCTGTGCGCGGACGCCCCGCAGCTGATCGTGCCGAGCCGCGCGGGCGTCGACTTCGTCCGGCTGCTGGGCCGCTCGATGCGGTTCCGCCGGACGGCGGAACAGGACCCGGAGGCCCCGTATCCGGCGCCGCCGCGCGTGCCGCTGCTCGGCCGGTGGCTGACCCACTTCGGCGAGCGGGCCCGGGTGCCCGGCTCCTCGCTGCTGCTGGCCATGACGGACGTCCTGGCCCGGCACTGGGTGACCGGCCAGTCCACGCTGGAGGACCAGCACCTGGGCGCGCTGCTCGCCTGGATCGACCCGCCCGGGGGCGGGTCCGGCGCCGAGGCGGCCCTGCGCGCGGAGCTCGGCCGGGACCGGGACGGCCAGTTGCTGTGCCCGCCGGCCGGTCCCGCCACCGACCCGGCGTTCGACAACAAGCTGCTGGCCCCGGCCATCGAGCGCTACGACCGCGCCCGCACCGCGTTCGCCGCCGCCGAGGACGGGCTGGAGGCCGACGACCGGCTCGGCGACCTCACCGCCGCCGAGCGCGATATCCGTGCCCTCGTCGAGAGCCGGACCCTGCCCACCTGGGAAGCGGTGTGGCGGGGCATCGACCGGCTGCGGGAGCTGCCCGAGGGCAGCCGGGTCGAGGAGCGGTGGACCCGCGACCGCTGGTCGTTCACCGGCCACCGCGACCGGGTGCTCGCCGGGGAGCCTCCGCAGCCACGCCGCGACGACGCGGTGACCGCCGCCTCGAAGCTCGCCGCGCGCGAGCGCGAGCAGGCGCGCCTGGAGGCCCAGGAGGCGCTGGACGACCCGCTGGTGATGGCGGGGCGGCGGCTGGCCGGGGAGGCGTTCGCGGGCGAGGTCGTCGACGTGGTGATGGCGTACAGCGAGGGCAAGCGGCCGAGCCCGCGCCCGCTGGTGACCGTCCGCACCCAGGACCGGCCGCATCTGGGCGAGCGCGCCAAGGTGTTCCGTTCGCTGGGTGGGAAGCCGCAGTCGGCGGAGTTCGTCGGGTACGAGGGGGCCGCCGACGGGGGCGACGACGTCCTGGTGGTGGTGCGGGTCCTGGACAAGATGGGCCGCGGCAAGGAGCCGGAGGAGGGCTCGGTGCCCGAGAAGGGCGACCGCGTGTGCTTCACGCTGTTCGAGCACGAGCAGCGGGGCGGGCCGAAGCTGCCCGAGCCGGAGCACACACCGTGGACGCACGGCGGCCCGCCCGGGGAGCAGGTGCCCGAGGCCGCCGACCCGCTGACCGAGGAGGACGTCCTGTGACCGTCACGTTCGATCCGGGCGCCGCCGCGGCCGAGGCCACGGGGGCGATCCTCCACGACACCCTGCACGGCACCGCGCGCGGTGTGGTGGTCGACTCCCCGCCCGGCGCCGGCAAGTCCACCCTCGTGGTGCGCGCGGCGCTGGAACTCGCCGAGGCGGGGCGCCCGTTGATGATCGTCGCGCAGACGAACGCGCAGGTGGACGACCTGGTGCTGTCGCTCGCCGCGAAGAACCCCGACCTGCCCGTGGGCCGTCTGCACAGCAGTGACGCCGATCCGTACGACAAGGCGCTGGACGAGCATCCGCAGGTCCGCCCGTCCGCCAAGGCGGGGGATCTCGCGGGTCTGCCGGTGGTCGTCTCGACGGCGGCCAAGTGGGGGCATGTGAAGACCGACGAGCCCTGGCCGCACGCGATCGTCGACGAGGCGTACCAGATGCGCTCGGACGCGCTGCTCGCCGTGGCCGGGCTGTTCGAGCGGGCGCTGTTCGTGGGTGACCCGGGCCAGCTGGACCCGTTCTCGATCGTGGGCGGTGAGCAGTGGGCGGGCCTGACGTACGACCCGTCGGCCTCCGCCGTCACCACGCTGCTGGCCCACAACCCCGACCTGCCCCAGCACCGGCTCCCGGTGTCGTGGCGGCTGCCGGCGTCCGCGGCGCCCCTGGTCTCCGACGCCTTCTACCCGTACACGCCGTTCCGCAGCGGCACCGGTCCCGGCGACCGGCGGCTCTCCTTCACCGTGGCGTCGGACGGCTCCGGCCCCGACCGGGTGATCGACGAGGCGGCCGTGTCGGGCTGGGGGCTGCTGGAGCTGCCCGCCCGGCACACCCCGCGCACGGACCCGGAGGCGGTGCGGGCGGTCGCCGCGGTGGTACGGCGCCTGCTGGACCGGGGCGGCGCGGCCACCTCGGAGCGCTCCCCCGACCCGGTGCCGCTGACGGCCGGCCGGATCGCGGTCGGCACGGCGCACCGGGACCAGGCGGCGGCGGTCCGCGCGGCGCTGCCCGAGCTGGGGGTGAAGGACGTCACGGTCGACACCGCGAACCGCCTCCAGGGCCGGGAGTACGACGTGACGGTGGTCCTGCACCCGCTGTCCGGCCGCCCCGACGCCACGGCGTTCCACCTGGAGACGGGCCGCCTGTGCGTCCTGGCCTCCCGGCACCGGCACGCGTGCATCGTGGTGTGCCGGGCGGGCGTCGGGGAACTCCTGGACGACTACCCGTCCACGGAGCCGGTCCAGCTGGGCACGCTGGTGAAGTTCCCGGACGGCTGGGAGGCCAACCACGCGGTCCTCGCCCGCCTGGCGGAACACCGGGTGCCCTGGCGGCCCTGACACACCCCGCCCCACCCGGCCGACCGGCACCACCGCCCCGCCCCACGGAGACGACCTGGGGCTCCGCCTGTCGGTGAGGGGGGAGGCAACACCCCGTGCGCCGCTCGCCGCCCGGAACATCCCGTGCCCCCGCTGCCTTGAAGTGCGTGGAGTCGGCGGGCCGGGCTGTGCCCCGGCGCCCTCTTGCGCGGGCGCGGGACAATGGACGATGGACCGGTTCGCCGCGGTGCGCGCCCGCGAGGGTGGGTATCGGTACCGGGGATCGGTGACGTACGAGGAGGACACGACATGGCGGAGCCCACGCCGCACAGGAACGAACCGCGGCTACGCCCCGCGCCCCTGCTCTTCGAGCCCACCCAGGCGGCGGCCGACCCGGAGCACTTCTTCGACCTGGAGTCGATCGACGACCCGCGGGCCCTGCTGGCCCGGGCGACGGAGCTGACGCAGGCGTTCCGGGCGGCGACGGACCGCGCGATGGAGTTCCAGGCCATGGCGGCGGCCCAGCTCGCGGACCCGCGGCGGTTCGACCGGCTCACGCCCGCCGACATCGCCGAGCGGGCCGAGTGGACCGAGGACTACGCCAAGAAGATGGTCGAGTTCGGCAGGGACCTGCTGCGCGGCGTGGAGGGCGCGGGGACCGTCGACCCCGTGTGACCACGCCCCGGGCACCCCGACACGGCATATGCCAGGTGGGCGCGCAAGATACTCGCTCGCGTCCCCTTCTGTCCCGCCTTTCGGCAACCCAGCGATACGGGGCGCTCACCATCGGTAGATGTAGACGGCATGAGCAGCACACCGGACGCACTCTTCCAGGACGACCGCTGCGACGTCACCGGGGTCACCCGCGACGGCGCCGCCTGGCTCGCCTCCGCAGGAACGTATCCGCGCAACACGCTCGCCCTCTGGCGGGAGCGCCCGCGGGCCCCGGTGGTCCTGCCGTGCGGCTCGGTCTTCGACGTCGTCAGCGCGCCCGCCGTCTTCGGGCGCCGCATGCTCGACCGGCTGTGGAACGAGGGCCCCGGCTCCGGGCCCGTGGCCGCCCATCGCGGCCGGCTGCTGATGTTCGCCGCGCCGGGCACCGCCCAGCGGCTGCCCTCCCTCCTGCGCTGGGAGGACTTCGGCCGTACGGAGGGCATCCCGCCCCTGCTGTGCCACGGCGCCGGCGACGCGGTGACCGTCCCCGCCGCGACCGACGCGCGCACGGCCCCCCAGGCCCCGCGCGACTCCCGCTGGCTGGTGGCGCCGGACACCCGTAATCCCTGGTTACCGGGTCCGGAGGTGCTCCTCTGGGCGGCCGTGCGGGCGGCCCGGGCGACCGTGCGGATATCGATTTTTCCCCACGCCGATCAGGGTGCTAAGGTCTACGACGTCAGCAGGCGCCGCTAGCTCAGTTGGTTAGAGCAGCTGACTCTTAATCAGCGGGTCCGGGGTTCGAGTCCCTGGCGGCGCACAGACAGTGAGAAGCCCCTCGCGCGAGCGGGGGGCTTCTCGCATGCTCCGGGCACGCTGTCCGCACTCCATCGGGCGCACCGGCCCACGCGGCGCGTTCGTGATCCGGTCGCGCGACCCCGGGCCGGGCGCGGGCGCTACCCCACTGTCGTGATCCTCACCGTCCACGCCCCCGAGACGGACCGCCCCTCCACCTCCACGCGCACACCGTCCTCCGGCACGGTGAAGCTCTCGCCCAGCCCGACCGGCGCGTCCGCGAGCGGCGGATACACGGACTCCTCCCAGCACGCCTCGCTCCCCGGATGGGCGTCCACCACTTCCACGGGCCCGCCGCCGGACTCGGTGTGGCTGCGCACCCGGTAGACGAGCACACCCTCCCGGCACGCCTGGACGTCGTTGCCCGCCGGGCTGCGGACCTCGAAGGCCAGCGCGCTGTCGGCCCCGGTGCGCACGACGGCGAGCTTGACGCCGTTGCCCAGCCCGAACCCCGGCACCGTGCCGGGCGTGCCGGAGAACCCGGGCGCCCCGGCGGCTCCCACCGGCACCGGGACGCCCGCGCCGGCCGCCAGCGGCTCCAGGGTGAGCCGTGTCGAGCGGGAGCCCATGCCCCGTACGCACACCACCTGCCGGGGGTCCAGCCAGCCCAGCTTCCACTTGTGCCAGGCGAACAGGTCGGGCGCCATCCCGAACTGGCTGCCCATCAGGTCCCAGTCCCCGACGTAGGTGTCCCAGTCGCCCTTGCCGTCCACCGGGCGGTGGTAGAGGTCCGGCAGGTCGAACACGTGGCCGGTCTCATGGGCGAGGACCAGGCGGTCCGGCGGATGGTTCTCGAAGACCGTGACGACCCGCCGGATGTCCGTGCCGTCGGCCCGCAGCGGCGTCTCCAGGTTGACGACCTTCGTGGCGTCGGAGTCGACGCCGGGCGCGTCCGGGTCGGCGACGAAGTACACGATGTCGTAGCGGGAGAAGTCCACCTCCCGGTCCGCCACGGCGAGTGCGTCCCGCAGGTAGGCGGCCCGGTCGGCGGCCCGCCAGTCACGCTGTATGGCGTACGCCGTGGACGGCTTCGGCATGCGCAGCCAGTGCCCCATCGGATGGGCGCGCAGGCTGAACCTGCCGTAGGAGGCGCGCTCGAAGAAGTGGCTGGTGACCGGGAAGTGGTCGGCGGCCAGTTCGGCGGGCGTGGTCTGCGGCGGGGAGTCCGGGAAGGACAGGAACACCATCACCGCGTCCAGCTTCCGGGTGGGCTGCGGATAGGCGGCGTTCCAGGTGTCCAGGCCCTCGGAGTGGTGCGCGTCGGTGCGGGCCAGGGCGCAGGGCGCCGCGTCGAGCGGTTCGGCGGACGACGGACCCGCGATCAGCGAGGTGGCCGCGAGCGCCGACATGGTGGTGAACACCGCGGCGGTGCTGCGCAGTCGGCGCCGGTCCCGCGGCAGGCCCGTCCCAGGGAGCAGGGGGAACTGACGCGGCACGACGACCTCCGGGAGCGGTTCGCGGGACACCGCACCCAGCCTGTGTCGGATTGTCGTACTACGTCCTGTTCAGCTGCACCGGACGGGTGAGAGTGCTCAACAACCGCCAGGGCGACACCCCGGTTCGCTCACGGAACGTCACAACTGGTCGGGGACCCCAAGAAGCCGTCCAGGTGCGGGCAGAAACGATCTGGCGCGAGCGCGGCCCGTGTGGGAACACTGGGCAGTAGGTGGAAGGCCCCTGAGCCAGCCTCTATGATCGGCACACTTTCCTGACACTTTCCTGCACGGACACGGCCCGGCGACCGGATCGCCACCCGGCCACCCATTCCGATGAGACCCATCCGAAGATCGAGTGCACTGCGGGAGCGAGCGGTGAGCGGAACGTCCGAAGGGCCGGTGCCCGCGGCAGACCTCATCCGGCCGGCCGTCACAGAGAGTGGTGAAGAGCCATCCCCTGGTACCGGCGGGCCGCCCCACGCCGCCGTCTTCCGCGCCGCGCCGCTGGCCATGGCGGTGGTCGACCGCGAGGGCCTGGTGACCGGGGCCAACCCCAGCTTCGCCGACCTGCTCGGCACCGGGGCCGACGAACTGGCGGGGTCGGTCGCCGCCGACCTGGTCGACCTCGCCTCCGACGCGCGCACCTGGTACGCGTACCGGGAGGTGCTGCGCGGCCGGCAGGCCGAACTGCGCTGCACGCGCCGCCTCAAGCACCCTGACGGGCGCTCGCTGTGGGCGCGGGTCACCGTCGCGCCGCTGCCCGGCGAGGAGTCCGCCGGGGTCCTGCTGTCCGTCGCCGACATCAGCGCCCACCGCGAACTCCAGGCACGGATGCGGCACTTGCAGATGCACGACCCGGTGACCCGGCTGCCCAACCGCACCCTCTTCTTCGAACGGCTTTCGGCCGCGCTGGAGGTGGAGTCGTACGACGACAGCGGCAGCACCGGACGGATCGGCCTGTGCTACCTGGACCTCGACGGCTTCAAGGCGATCAACGACACCCTCGGGCACCGCATCGGCGACAAGCTGCTGGCCGCCGTCGCCGAACGGCTCACGCGCTGCGCCGAGGAGGCCGGGCGCAGCCGGTCGGTCCCGCCGCTGGTCGCGCGGCTCGGCGGCGACGAGTTCGCGCTGCTCGTGGAGGACTCGACCGGCACCGAGCAACTGGCCGACCTCGCCGAGTCGTTGCTGGAGGCCGTGCGGGAGCCGTTCGACCTGCCCGGCCGGCGGCTGTCGGTGTCGGCGTCGATCGGCGTCGTGGAGCGGCACGCGGCCGGCACCACGCCGACCGCCCTGATGCAGGCCGCCGACACCACCCTGTACTGGGCGAAAGCCGACGGCAAGGACCGCTGGACGCTCTTCGACCCCGAGCGCAGCGCGCACCTCATCACCCGGCAGGCGCTCGCCGCCACGCTCCGGCCGGCCATCGAGCGCGGGGAGTTCGCGCTGGAGTACCAGCCGCTGGTGAGCATGGAGGACGGACGGCTGCGCGGGGTCGAGGCGCTGGTCCGCTGGAACCACCCGCAGTTCGGCGTCCTGCCGCCGAATCGGTTCATCGGACTGGCGGAGGAGGACGGCTCGATCGTGCCGCTCGGCCGCTGGATCCTCGCGACGGCGTGCCGGCAGGCCGTCGACTGGCAGACCGCCCACCCCGGCGAACCGCCGATCTTCGTCAGCGTGAACGTGGCCGTGCGCCAGGTCTGGGACTCCGACCTGGTGACGGACGTGGCCCGGATCCTGGAGGAGACGGGTCTCGAACCCCGTTTGCTCCAGCTGGAACTGACCGAGTCGGCCGTGATGGGCTCCGCCGGACGGCCCCTGCGGGACCTGCAGGCGCTCAGCGACATGGGAGTGCGCATCGCCATCGACGACTTCGGCACGGGCTACTCGAACCTGGCGTATCTGAGCCGGCTGCCGGTGTCCGTGCTGAAG
Source organism: Streptomyces sp. NPDC056628 (assembly GCF_042792555.1). Classification (NCBI taxonomy): domain Bacteria; kingdom Bacillati; phylum Actinomycetota; class Actinomycetes; order Kitasatosporales; family Streptomycetaceae; genus Streptomyces; species Streptomyces sp. NPDC056628. The sequence continues at coordinate 231,605 of NZ_JBHTWG010000001.1, read as the reverse complement.
CTGGACGGCGCCTTCGTCCGGGGCTTCCAGTACGAGGGCGACGGCTCGGCGGCTATGACGCCGAACCCGGCCGACGAGGTGGTGGTCGAGGCGATGATCCAGCTCGCCCACCGGCTGGGCCTGACGGTCACCGCGGAGTGCGTGGAGACGCTGGCGCAGGCCTCACGGCTGCGGCGGATCGGCTGTGACACCGGCCAGGGCTGGCTGTACTCCCGGCCGGTGTCCCCGGACCGCATCTCCGAGCTGCTCGGCGTCAAGGTCTGACGGGACGCGTCAGGCCGTCGGCAGCCCGTAGGCGTCGGCGATGAGTTCGTAGGAGCGCAGCCGGACGTCCATGCCGGGTGCGTTGCTGGTGAGCATCAACTCGTCGGCACCGGTGCGCTTCTGGAGGTCGTTCAGTCCGGCGCGGACCTCGTCGGGCGTGCCGTGGACGATGTCGGCGTTCCAGGAGTCGGCGAAGTCGCGCTCCATCTCGGTGAATTCGTAGCGCTCCGCCTCCTCCACCGAGGGGACGAGGCCGGGCCGGCCGGTGCGCAGCCGGATCATGCTGAGCGCGGCGGCCTTGAGCTGACGCCGGGCCTCCTTCTCGTCGTCCGTGGCGAGCGTGCCGACGCCGATGAGCGCGTACGGCCGGTCGAGGACGGCGGAGGGCCGGAAGGTCTCCCGGTACAGGTCGAGCGCCGGGACGGTGTTGCGCGCCGAGAAGTGGTGGGCGAAGGCGAACGGCAGGCCGAGGACGCCGGCGAGCCGGGCGCTGAACCCGGAGGAGCCGAGCAGCCAGACCGGCGGCCGGTGGGTGGACTGGACACCGCCGGGCGAGGTCCCCTGCACGGGGCCGGGGACGGCGTGGATCCGCCGGTAGGGGTGCCCGTCGGGGAAGTCGTCGTCGAGGAAGCGGATCAGTTCCGCGAGCTGCTCGGGGAAGTCGTCGGCGCCCTCGTTGAGGTGGTCCGTGCGGCGCAGGGCCGCCGCGGTGGCGCCGTCGGTGCCGGGCGCGCGCCCGAGGCCGAGGTCGACGCGCCCCGGCGCCAGCGCCTCCAGGGTGCCGAACTGCTCGGCGATGATCAGCGGCGCGTGGTTGGGGAGCATCACGCCGCCCGAGCCGAGGCGGATGCGCCGGGTGTGGGCGGCGAGGTGCGCGAGGATCACGGCCGGGGAGGAGGAGGCCACGCCCGGCATGGAGTGGTGCTCGGCGACCCAGTAGCGGTGGAAGCCGCGCGACTCGGCCAGCCGGGACAGCTCCACGCTGGTGCGCAGGGCGTCGGTGGCGGTGTGGCCGGCGCTGACCGTGACGAGGTCCAGCACGGACAGCGGCGTCGGTGCCGTGCCGTGTGTCGTGCCCTGGATCCCGTCGGCCCCGGTGTCGTCTACGGCCACGTCTGCCTCCTGCGTATCGCCGTGCGGTGTGCGTAGGGCGGAAACAGGAGGGGGTCTCCGCTTATTCCCGGGCCGCGCGGCGGGCCGCCGGACGGGTCACACCTGCACGATCGGCTCCCGGGTGAACAGCGTGCCGAGGGCCGGAGCGTTGACCCGGCGGTCGGTGAGCCGCAGCGCCTCCCAGACGGTGACCTGGTTGGCGGTGAGAACCGGCTTGCCGAGCGCCTCCTCCAGGGCGGGCAGGTGGGAGGCGGTGTGCAGGGCGGTGTCCGGCAGGAGGACCGCCTCGGCGTCGGCGTGGTCGGCCTCCCGCGCCAGCGCGAACAGCTCCTTCTCGCCCCAGGTCGCGACCTGGGCCGCGGTGGCGACCCCGGCGCCGCGCACCGCGACGACGTCCGCGCCGCCGGCCCGGAGGAACTGGGCGAAGAGCTCCGCCACGTCGTCCGGGTAGGTCGCGCCGACCGCCACCCGGCGCACCCCGAGCTCACGCATGGCGTGCACGAAGGCGAACGACGTCGACGACGCCGGCATGCCCGCCGCCTGGGCCAGGGAGCGCACCTGGTCGTGGGCGCCCTCCCATCCGTACACGAAGCCGGCGCCGGTGCACGCCCATACGACCGCCTCGGCACCGGTGAGCCGCAGCTCCTCGATGCCCGAGGCCAGCTGCTCGGCGGACCCCATCCTCAGCAGCGCGTCCACCCGGTGCGCGTCCTCACCGATGTCGGTGTGCACCACGTCGAGCCGGATGTCGCTGGCGAGCAACTGCTCGACGCGCGGGTAGTCGTCCTCGGCGGAGTGGCCCGGGTAGAGGAATCCCAGTGCGGTCATGTCGGCCTTTCTGCTGGTCGGTGCTCACGTCGGGCTGCTACTGCTGTTCCTGTTCCGGCACGTCCGGCACGTCCGGCAGGTCCGGGAGGACCTGGCCGCCGTGCGCCGCCGGATCGATCAGCGCCTGATACGGTCCCACCGCGCGGGTACCCAACCGGCGCAGCGCAGCCCACATCGTCACCTGGTTGGCCGAGATCACCGGTATGCGCAGCTCCGCCTCCAACTGCGGGAGCACGTCGTAGGTGGGCAGGTTGGTGCAGCTGATGAACAGCGCGCCGGGCGCGGCGCGCACGGCCCGGCGGGCCATCTCGGCCACGTCCCGGTACGGCACCTTCCAGATGTGCCGGGTCAGCCCCATGTACGCGCACCCCGCGACGGCGACCCCGGCCTCCGCCACGTACTCCTCCAGGGCCCGTGTCACCGACTCGGTGTACGGCGTCACCAGCGCCACCCGGCGGACCCGCAGCTCGGCCAGCGCCTCCAGCAGCGCCCCGGAGGTGGTCACCGCGGGCACCGCGCCGGCCCGGGTCATGGCCTCGCACAGCGCGCGCTCGCCCGCGACGCCCCCGACGAAGCTGCCCGAGGTGCAGACGTAGGCGACCGCTTCGGGGCTGACGGCGATCAGGGTGCGCACCCCGTCGCGCAGCGTCTCGTGCTCGCTGACCAGCCGGGCCAGATCGAGGCCGACCTCGACCGGCACGAACGGCGTCCGCGTCAGATGCAGGGAGACCTCGTCCGGGACCCACCGCCACAGCTCCCGGTCCAGCGCGAAGTCGAAGGGGGCGACGACGCCGACACCGCGTTGCGGGCGGGGTCCGCCGAGGAAGGAGATGTCCATGGCGTCCATGGCGGGCACCGTCCTCACTGCGAGATACGGCTGAGCAACGGACCGTGCGTGCGCCCGTGTTGACGAAGGTAGGTTCGGGTGCGAGCGTGGTCAAACCTCGCATGTCAGACGGCCCGTACCAGCAAGTGGACCCCGCGCGACCGCACCCGCGCTCCAAGGAGCCGGCCCCCGGCCCCCGCCGCCTCACACCTCCGGAGAAGCGACCCCGCATGACCCCACCCGTCCCGTCCGCGTCCCGGCCCACGCTCCTCGTGCTCGACGCGGACCCTTTGCCCCGCCTGGGCCGTCTCACCGGACGGGTCCGGGTCGAGCACGCGGACGCCGGCACGCTCGCCGCCCGGCTCCCGCACGCGGACGTCCTGCTCGTCTGGGACTTCACCTCGCACGCCGTGCGCCACGCCTGGCCCGGCGAGGGACCCCGGCCGCGCTGGGTGCACACCGCGAGCGCGGGCGTGGACCATCTGATGTGCCCGGAGCTCACCGCGTCCGACACCGTGGTCACCAACGCGCGCGGGATCTTCGACCAGCCGATCGCCGAGTACGTGGCCGCGCTGGTGCTGGCGATGGCCAAGGACCTGCCGCGGACCCTGGACCTCCAGCGCGCCCGGGAGTGGCGGCACCGCGAGGGGCAGCAGGTGGCGGGCACCCGCGCGTGTGTCGTGGGGTCGGGTCCCATCGGCCGGGCGATCACCCGCGCCCTGAAGGCGCTGGACGTCACGACCGCGCTGGTGGGCCGCGTCCCGCGGACCGGCATCCACGGCCCCGAGGACCTCGACCGGCTGATCGCGCGCGCCGACTGGGTGATCGCGGCGGCACCGCTGACCGAGCAGACCCGCGGGATGTTCGACCTGAGGCGCTTCGGCGTCATGCAGCCCTCGGCCCGGTTCATCAACGTCGGGCGGGGGCAGCTCGTCGTCACGGAGGCGCTGGCCGAGGCGCTGGCGAAACGCTGGATCGCGGGGGCGGCGCTCGACGTCTTCGAGCACGAACCCCTCGGCCCGGACAGCCCGTTGTGGGAGGCGCCGGGGCTGCTCGTCTCGCCGCACATGAGCGGGGACACGGTGGGCTGGCGCGATCGGCTCGGCGCCCAGTTCGTGGAGTTGTACGAGCGCTGGGAGGCGGGAAGACCGCTGCTGAACGTGGTGGACAAACGGCGCGGGTACGTCCCCGGACGCTGAACCGCGCACGGACCCGAGCCTGGAGGGCGCATGACGGACCTCGCCGGACTGACCGCCGTACAACTCCTCGACGGATACCGCACCGGGCGGTTCGACCCGGTCGACGCGACCCGCGCCGCGCTGGAGCGGGCCGAGCGGATCCAGCCACGGGTCAACGCGTTCGTCCGGCTGACGGCCGAGGAGGCTCTCGCGCGGGCCGCCGAGTCCGCGCGGCGGTGGCGGCACGGCACACCGGCCGGACCGCTGGACGGTGTGCCGGTCACGGTGAAGGACATCCTGCTGATGCGGGGCGCGCCGACGCTGCGCGGCTCCCGGACGGTCCCGGAGGGGGGCCGCTGGGACGAGGACGCGCCGTCGGTGGCCCGGTTGCGCGAGCAGGGCGCCGTGTTCCTCGGCAAGACGACGACGCCCGAGTTCGGCTGGAAGGGCGTCACCGACTCGCCGCTGTCCGGCGTCACCCGCAACCCCTACGACCTGTCGCGCACGGCGGGCGGCTCCAGCGGGGGCGCCGCCGCGGCCGTGGCGCTGGGCGCGGGACCGCTCGCCCTGGGCACCGACGGCGGCGGCAGCGTCCGGATCCCTGCCGCCTTCTGCGGGGTCTTCGCGCTGAAGCCGACGTACGGGAGGGTCCCGCTGCACCCGGCGAGCGCCTTCGGCTCGCTCGCGCACGTCGGCCCGATGACCCGGGACGCGGCCGACGCGGCGCTGCTGCTCGACAGCATCGGCGTGCCCGACTCCCGTGACGGGTCGGCGCTACCGGCCTCGCCCGGCTCCTTCGCGGCCGCCCTGGTGGACGGCGTACGGGGGCTGCGGATCGCCTACTCGCCGACCCTGGGCGGCCAGGTGGCGGTGCGGCCCGCGGTGGCGACGGCGGTCCGGCGGGCGGTGGAGCGGCTCGCGCGCCTCGGGGCGTACGTCGAGGAGCGGGACCCCGACCTCGCCGATCCGGTGGAGGCGTTCCACACCCTGTGGTTCTCCGGGGCGGCCCGGGTCGTCCAGCGTCTCGGACCGCGCGAGCGCGCCCTCCTGGACCCCGGGCTGCGGGAGATCAGCGCCCTCGGCGCCGGGCACAGCGCGCTCGACTACCTGGCCGCCGTGGACGTGCGCCGGGACCTGGGCCGCCGGATGGGCCGCTTCCACACGTCGTACGACCTGCTGGTCACGCCCACCCTGCCGATCACGGCGTTCGAGGCGGGTGCGGAGGTGCCGAAGGGGTCCGGGCACCGGCGGTGGACGGGGTGGACGCCGTTCACCTATCCCTTCAACATGACGCAGCAGCCCGCCGCTTCGGTCCCGGTGGGCACCGACGCCGACGGACTCCCCGTGGGGCTGCAGCTGGTGGCCGCCCGGCACCGGGACGACCTGGTGCTGCGCGCGGCGCACGCGCTGTACGAGGCGGGGGCGGCCGGTGTGCCCGCGCCGCCCTCCGCGCCCGGCGGGTCAGAGCTTGCGGAAGCGCAGTGACTCCCCCGCCGCCCCCGAGCGCCACAGGTCGTTGCAGCCCTCGGCCATCCGCTCCAGACCGTCCACGACCCGGCCCCAGACGATGCCGGGCACCCAGCCGACGTCACCGTTGAGGAGCAGGTTGTTGCGCTCGTAGAACAGGGCCAGGTCCACCACGGTCGTGCCGGGGCGGACCGGCCGGTCGTAGCCGTAGGCGGGCGTGCCGAGTTCGGTCCCGGCGAAGGAGAAATAGCAGAGATCGCCCGGAATGGGCGTAACGGTCGGGTTCTCCAGCGGCGGCTCCGACGGGGCGAAGGGCGGGAAGAGCGCGTAGACCTCGTTTCGCGCGTACTTGGCGTGGTACACGTCGCCCGACAGGGGCAGCGCGTCCCAGACGGCGGCACAGGTCCGCGGGGCGCGGTCGTCCAGGAGCTCGGCCCTGCAGTGAATACCGCGTTCGACCAGCGACACCTCGATGAACCGTTCAGTCATGGGTTCCAGGGTGCATACTCCGCATGGTCTCGGGTAGCCGCGCCGCCATGGCTCCACCTAATGGGAACGACAGAGACACCTCAGGGACCACACGCCGGTCGCTGCTCGCGGGGGTGGCGGCGCTCGGTGTGCTGGGGGCCGCGGGCTGCTCGCGCGTGGCCACGGCGTCGACGAAGCACGGCGGTGACCTGCTCGAACGGCTGCGTGCGGCGGGCGTGGTCCGGCTCGGCATCGCCGGTGAGATCCCCTTCGGATACATCGACAGGAATGGCGAACTGACCGGCGAGGCACCTCAGTTGGCCCGGGTCATCTTCCGACGGCTGGGCGTCGGCCGGGTCCAGCCGGTCCCCACGGAGTTCGGCTCGCTCATACCCGGCCTGAACTCCCAGCAGTTCGACGTCGTCGCGGCCGGGATGTACGTCAACCCCGAGCGCTGCGAGCAGGTCATCTTCTCCGACCCCGACTACCAGATGCTCGACTCCTTCATCGTGCGCAAGGGCAACCCGATGGGCCTGCACGACTACAAGGACGTCGTCGAGAAGAAGGCCAGGTTCGCCACCGGCACCGGCTACGCGGAGATCGCGTACGCCGTCGAGGCCGGGTACGAGGAGGGCGACATCCTGATCGTCCCCGACCAGGTCGCCGGCCTGAACGCCGTCGAGGCCGGACGGGTGGACGTCTTCGCCGGGACCGCGCTGACCACCCGCGAGGTGGTGAAGCGGTCCTCCAAGGCGGAGGCCACGGAGCCCTTCAAGCCGCTCGTGGACGGTGAACCGCACGTCGACGGCGGCGCGTTCGCGTTCCGGCCCACCGAGACCGGGCTCCGGGACGCCTTCAACCGCGAACTGGCCGAGCTCAAGAAGAGCGGTGAACTGCTCCGCATCCTCCGGCCCTTCGGTTTCACCGAGGACGAGATGACGGACCTGACCGCGAAGGAGCTGTGCGGCGGATGACCTCGGGACTCTGGGAACTCGTACTCAAGGGCATATGGGTCACGGTCCAGCTGCTCGTCCTCAGCGCGCTGCTGGCGACCGCCGTGTCCTTCGTGGTCGGCATCGCGCGCACGCACCGGCTCAAGGTCGTCCGTTTCCTGGCGGGCTTCTACACCGAGGTGTTCCGCGGGACCTCGGCGCTGGTGATGATCTTCTGGGTGTTCTTCGTGCTGCCCCCCGCCTTCGGCTGGCAGCTGGTGCCGCTGTGGGCGGGCACCCTCGCCCTCGGCCTGACCTACGGCGCCTACGGCTCGGAGATCGTGCGCGGCGCCCTCGGCGCGGTCGACCCGGCCCAGCGTGAGGGCGGGATCGCCCTCAGCTTCACACCCTGGCAGCGGATGAGGCTCATCCTGCTGCCGCAGGCCGTGCCGGAGATGATCCCGCCGTTCTCCAACCTGCTCGTGGAGCTGCTGAAGGGCACCGCCCTGGTGTCGATCATGGGCATGGGCGACCTGGCGTTCAGCGGCAACCTGGTGCGCCTCGCGCTCCAGGAGAGCGCGGAGATCTACACGTACATCCTGCTCATCTACTTCCTGATCGCCTTCCTGCTGACCCGGATGATGCGCGGCCTGGAGAAGCGGCTGAAGGCCGGGGTCGGCAGGGCGCCGAAGAAGGAGACCGCCGCCGTGCGCGTGCCCGAGGGAAGTGGTGTCTCGTGAAGTGGGACTGGAGCGCCGTCTCCGACTTCATGCCGTACTTCTGGGACGGACTGCTGGTCACCCTGCAGATCCTGGTCCTGGGCTCGCTGATCTCCTTCGCGCTGGGACTGGTGTGGGCGCTGCTCATGCGGGTGCCCACGCGCTGGGTGACCTGGCCGGTGGGCGCCGTCACGGAGTTCGTCCGCAACACCCCGCTGCTGGTGCAGCTGTTCTTCCTCTTCTACGTGCTGCCCGAGTGGGGGATCACCGCCTCGGCGCTGACCACCGGCGTCTTCGCCATCGGGCTGCACTATTCGACGTACACCATGCAGGTCTACCGGGCCGGGATCGAGGCCGTGCCGGTGGGCCAGTGGGAGGCGGCGACGGCGCTGAACCTGCCGCTGCGCCGCACGTGGACCGTGGTGATCCTGCCGCAGGCCGTCCGCCGGGTGGTGCCCGCGCTCGGCAACTACGTCATCTCGATGCTGAAGGACACGCCCCTGCTGATGGCGATCACCGTGCTGGAGATGCTCGGCGAGGCACGGCTGTTCGCCCAGCAGAACTTCCAGTTCACCGAGCCCCTGACGGTGATCGGCGTTGCCTTCATCGTCATCTCCTACCTGGCCTCCCTTGCCCTGCGAGCCCTGGAGCGACGCCTTGTCCACTGACACCCACGCCCCGTTCGAGAAGAAGCCCGAGAAGCCCCGGGGCGCCCGGGACGACGCGGCCCCGCGCGGCACCGGCGAACTGATCCGCCTGGAGCAGGTCACCAAGCGGTTCGGCGACCACACCGTCCTGGACCACCTGGACTTCTCCGTGGACGCCGGCAAGCACGTCACCCTCATCGGCCCGTCCGGATCGGGCAAGACCACGATCCTGCGGCTGCTGATGACCCTGCTGAAGCCGGACGGGGGCCGGATCACCGTCGACGGGGACCAGCTGTACCCGGCCGGCGAGAAGCAGGTCCGGGAGATCCGCAAGAAGATCGGGATGGTCTTCCAGCAGTTCAACCTGTTCCCGAACATGAGCGTGCTGCGGAACATCACCGAGGCCCCGGTCACCGTCCTCGGCATGTCCAAGGACGAGGCGGAGGCGCGGGCGCGGGAGCTGCTGGAGATGGTGGGCCTGACCGACAAGCGCGACGCCCGCCCGACGCAGCTGTCCGGCGGTCAGCAGCAGCGGGTGGCGATCGCGCGGGCCCTGGCCATGCGGCCGCAGGTGCTGCTGCTCGACGAGGTGACGTCGGCGCTCGACCCGGAGCTGGTCGCGGGCGTCCTCGACGTGCTGCGGGACATCGCGCGCAGCACGGACATCACCATGCTCTGCGTGACGCACGAGATGAACTTCGCCCGGGACATCTCCGACCAGGTCCTGATGTTCGACTCCGGCCGGGTGATCGAGTCCGGCAGCCCGGAGAAGATCTTCAACGACCCCGAGAACGAGCGCACGCGGGAGTTCCTCGGCGCTGTCCTGTGACGTCGTCCGGTCCCATGACTTTGGCATGTGCCAGTGTGTCGATGTCGCAGTTGAGGGCGCCGGAATCTCGTCAACGACCGCTCGACACGGTCCCCTTGGCCGCTATCGTGAAGGGGACCGGACCAGAACCCGCATCGGGAAGCAATGTGCGACCGCAGGGGGGACCGTGGCGCTGCAGCACGAGCCGAGGACGCCGTACCACGCGGCACAGGGCGCCCTGCGCGTCCTGGAGACCGTGGTCCGCCACGGCACCGGAGTCACCGGCACCGAGCTCGCCCGGCACACCGGCATCGGCCCGGAGCGCCTGACCGGCCTCCTGCGGATGCTGCGCCGGGAGGGGTACGTCGAGCAGGTGGCGGACGGGGCGTACGTCGCCGGGGAGGCGCTGGCCCGCCTCGGCTCCGCGGAGAGCCGGGCGCGGGCGCTGCGGGAGAACCTGCAGCGCACCCTGGACCGGCTGCGCGACTCGGTCGGCGCGGCCGTCTACGTCAGCCGGTACGTCGACGGGGAGATCCGGATCGACCAGTTCGCCGCCGGCCCGGCCACCCCCGTGGTCAACGAGTGGGTCGACTTCCGGTACTCGGCGCACGCCACGGCGATCGGCAAGAGCCTGCTCGGACAGCTCGACCACAACGGGCGGCGGGACCATCTGTCCCGGCACAAGATGGCCCGGCTCACCTCGCGCACGATCACCAGCGACAAGGTGCTGCTGTCCCGCCTGGAGTCCCAGCCGCCGACGGTCCCGCACCTCGACCTGCAGGAGTACGCGGTGGGCACGGTCTGCGCGGCCGTGCCGATCACGGCCGGTTCGTCCGTCGGCTGCCTGGCCCTGTCGCTCCCGGTACGCCACGCCCACCGGCTCCGCCAGGCGGCGGACGCCCTCAACCGGAACGCGGCACCGGTACTCCTGTCCCTGGCGATCTAGGGCCGGGCGGGTGGTCGGAAGCACCCCTCAGGACCGGGTATTATTTTCTTCGTCGCCAGCCGCGGGAGCAGTCAGAACGCGGTCGGCGTGAGTCATGCGCCGCTAGCTCAGTTGGTTAGAGCAGCTGACTCTTAATCAGCGGGTCCGGGGTTCGAGTCCCTGGCGGCGCACACCGGAAGGGCCTCTCGTGGGAGCGAGAGGCCCTTCGACATGTGCGGATTGTCCCGATTCTCACGGCGTCATCGTGACCCCGTCGATCACCACCGTGTCGCTGGTCTCGCCCGTGTTCTCGCCGGAGCCGAACTCGGCCGACATCCCGTGGTACGTGATCATGAAGGCGACGCAGATCACCGCGGCCGCGCCGAGAACGGCCAGGACGCCGAGGGTGGATGCCGCCAGCCCGGCGCGTCCCGGCCTGCGTGCCGTGGCGGCGACCCGGGCGCCCTCCGTGTAGTGGACGGTGACGATGTCGCCCTCCACCGTGGTCGCCGGGCCGTCCTCCTCCTCGAAGCGGACGACGCGGCCGTCGCGCGCGGTGAACTCGTACACGTGGTGCAGCGTCGTGTGCACGGAGGTGTCGCGCCCGCCGCCGTGCGTCGTGGTGAACGTCCGCAGACAGCGGCCCTCGGCCGTCAGCCCGCTGTTCCAGGCGGCGCGGATCTGCCACGAGCGGCGGGTCACGCGGAACCCGATGAAGAGCACGACGGCCAGGATCAGGCAGGGCACGGCGTAGAAGATTGCGTCCATGATGAAGGTCCCCCGAGGTCACGGCCGGCCTCGAACGGCCGGCGTGGCAGGAACCTACCCACGCCGGCCGGGACACTGACTCAAGGGAACCTCAGAACGTGACGTCCGAGCACGCGTAGAACGCGTTGCCGGTGTCCGCGATCGTCCACACCGCGAGGATCACGTGGTGGCCGCTCAGCCCGGTCGGCAGGCGGCCGCTGTGCGAGAGCGTGGACGGCGGGCGCTGGCCGTTGTACGGGACCGTGAAGAACGGCGTCAGGTTGAGGTCGGAGCGGGACAGGTTGTGGTTCTGGTTCCAGCCCTGCTTGGTGACGTAGTACCGGAAGTCGGTCGTGGCGTGCATGGCCGTGAACTGCCAGCGGAACGTGTAGTTCTGACCGCCGGTGACGTTGGTGGTGGGCCAGGCGGCCCCGGACGGCGTCTTCGGCGCGCTCAGCTGGCTGAACTGGCCGAGTCCGCCGTTGCAGATCTGCCCGTCGGCCGGTCCGCCGCCGGGGAAGCCCTTCGGGCCCTCGACGCTCTGCGGCTCCCACTGGATGGACCCGCAGTTGGCGACGGTGCCGTTCTGACACAGCTTCTGGCGGCTGACGGGGAGGTCGGTGTACCCGTGCCCGCTCGCGCCCTGGGTGGACAGGGCGAGCGCTCCGGCCGTGGTGAGTCCGAGCGCGGCGGCGTACAGCTTGGTCCTTCTGCGCATGCTGCTGCTCCTGGGAACGTGGGGGAAGTTCGATGAGCTTGCAGGTCTAGACCAAGCCCCAGATTATTGCTGACGCTTGAACATGTCCATACCAATAGCGGGCTCTGTTCGACACCCCGTCAGCCCGCCGTCTCGCCCCGCCCCGCGCAGAACGCCACCGTCAGATCCTTCACCAGCGCCTTGCGTTCGTAGTCGTCCAGGTCGACCAGACCCCGCGTGGTCAGCCGGGTCACCGTGTCCTCCACCGAGTCCACGACCGAGGTGAGCACGGTCGCCCGGTTCTGGGCGTCCAGCACGGCGATCCGGCGCCGGTTCATGGCCGCGGCCACCTCGGGGGCGTACTCCACCCGCAGCGGCCGGACCGAGAACACCTCGAGCCCCACCGCCCCGGCGTCCCGCACCACCAGCCGGGTCAGCGCGTCCCCGGACGCCTCCACCGCGCCCCGGGAGGCGCCCGGCATCTCCACCGGGATCCGGGCCAGCGCCGCCTCCACGCATTCGCGCAGATACGACTCGTGGTCCTCGACCGCGAGCGTGGCCCGCGCGGTGTCCCGTACCCGCCACACCACCAGGACGACCGCCCGCAGCGCGACCCCGCTGCCGTCGGCCGCCTGCATCGGCTCGCTGCGCCAGTGCCGCAGCCGTACGTCGACCCGGCGGCGCAGCAGCAGCGGGTTGACCCACAGCAGACCGGTGCGCCGTACGGTCCCCCGGTAGCGGCCGAACAGCCCCAGCACCCAGGCCCCGCCGGTCCGCCCGCGCGCCAGCCCGCCGAAGCCGAACAGGCCGAGCGCCCCGGCACCGGTGTACGCCGCCCACTGCGCCGGTCCGAGCCCGGCCCCGGCCGACGCCGGGAGCCCCAGCGCCTGCACGGCCGCCGCGGGCAGCACCCCCGCCCACCACGAGGAGACCAGCGCCCCGGCCGCCGCGCACACGCCGGCGACCAGGCCGACCGCGCCCGGCAGCACCCGGGCGGGCCGCTCCACCAGCTCCGGGTCGACCCGGAGGTCGGGCCGGGGCTTCGGCTGCACCGGCCGGCGCACCCGGGGCTGCTCCCCGGTGCCCTGCCGGCGGGCCACGACCGTCGGGCTCAGCGGCACCGGCACCGGGTCCGGTTCGTCGCGGAAGAGCAGATGGACGGGGATCTCCGTGGTCGCCTCGTTCTGGATCAGCCGTGCGGGCCGCACGGGGGGCTTGGCCGGCCCGTCGAGCCCGTCGAGCCCTTCGGGCTCCGGGGTGTGGGAAGTGGTCGTGGTCATGCGTTGCCTCCAGCCTCCGCGCCAGATGCGTCACAGGGGATAAGGGTGCGGCGCCCGGCGCGCGCACCCGGTGTCCGGACCGCCCCTCGGTCCGGTGCGCGCCTTCGCGCGCCGGGTCCGGCTACGCGAACAACCGCCGCCACGTCTCCGGCCCCGGGTAGCCGTCCGCCGCGCCGCCCCGCCAGCCCTGGGCACGCTGGAAGGCCTCGACGGCACGCCGGTCGGCATCGCTCCAGCGCGGCCCCGGTCCTGACTTGTAGTACCTGCCGAACCCCTTCCCCACCAGCCGCTCGCCGAGCCTGGTGACGTACTCGTTCTCCGCGCCCGGCCGGAACGCGGCCCGCCCCGGATAGCCGGACACCCCGTGGGACGCGGGCTGCTCCGGCGCGCCCGCCCCGCCCTGGACGTCCTTGCCCTGACCGGTGACCAGCAGCTTCCAGGTCGCCTGGCCGGGCAGCCCGTCCGCGTCCTGGCCCCGCCAGCCCTGCGCCCGCTGGAACGCCTGGGTCGCGCGACGGTCGGCGTCCGTCCAGCGCGAGCCGGGGCCCGAGGCGTAGTACCGGCCGGCGCCGCGTTCGACGAGCATGCGGCCCAGCCGGGTGACGTGCTTGTTGTTGGCGCCGGGACCGAAGTAGGCACGCCCCGGGTAGGGCGCCGCACTCGCCGGTTCGGCCGGCCGCTGCGGTTGCCGGGGCTTCGGCTGCTCCGGCCCGGCGGTGTCCGGCTTCGCTCCCGCCGTGCCCTTCACCAGCCCCTTGTAGCGGTAGGCGACATAGCTGTCGGAGTGGCTCCAGTAGGCGTACGGGGTGGTCTGGCGGCGCGCGTGCGGGGGCGCCGACTCGTAGGCGACGTAGGAGGAGTGGGTGTGGTCCGTCCAGCCGCCGAAGATGACGACGTGCGAACCCTTCTGGGGGTCCGCCGGATTGTGGAACAGCAGAATGTCGCCGGGCTGGAGATCCTCCTTCTTGATGCGGACGCCGTACTGGGCGAGGCTTCCCGTCCATTCGTTCCCGGGCAGGCTCCAGGCCATCGAGACGAATCCGGAACAGTCCTGCCGGTATCCGTCCGACCAGAATTTGTACATGCTGTACGGAACCTTCGCCGCCACCCATTTCTTCGCCCGGTTGATGATCTCCGTACGGGTGGTGGCGGGGGTCTCCGTCCCGGCGGTCGGTGCGGCGGGCGTGCCGGCGGGCCCGTGCAGCGGAGCCTTGTCGCCCTGCGGGGTACTGGGCTCGTCACCTGCGGGGACGCCCGGCCGGTCGGGCGCCTCGGGCGCGGCCGCGGCGGCCGTGTGGGCGGCGGCGAGCGTGCTGGACGCGGCGGCGGCGAGTACCAGGGCGCGGTGGGCCGCCGGGTGGCGGCCGGTCGTGGAATGCGGCAGGACGCGCCGCCAGTGGACGCATCCCGGGCACTCGCAGTCACTCGCCGGATCGAATTCCTCGAACACCGGAGTCCGAGTTTCCATGCGATTCCCTTCACACTCCAGACGGAACATTCCTCTGCTGTGCACGTCGCCAGTTTCCCAACTGTCGTCCGCACCCGCATGTTGACGGTCCGAATGGTTTACAGGCCGCTCCCCCGGCCCCGGCGCCCCTCGGCGGGCGGTCGGGAGCACCGGCGAAGGTCATGTAGAGTGACGGCGTCAGCAGGCGCCGCTAGCTCAGTTGGTTAGAGCAGCTGACTCTTAATCAGCGGGTCCGGGGTTCGAGTCCCTGGCGGCGCACAGACGGTCCGGAAGCCCCTCGCTCGCGCGAGGGGCTTCCGGCGTTCCGGCATCCATGTGTCCACGACGGCCACACAGGACCTCCACAGCTGCCACAATGAGCGCGTATGACCGGTAAACACCGCGTTTCGCATCTTGCGATCATGCGGACCCGCGTAGAACCCTGGGGTGGGGTTTTTCACGATGCTGCGCATACGCGGCAGTTGGGGGGCAAGGAGCCGGTTGCCGGTTTTCGGGGGAGCGGGGGCCCCGTTTTCACGACCGCATGCCGAGGGGGGCATGATGCAACCGGAAGGTCGCGTTTCCATGTCTAACGTGTGGAAGATGTGGTGACCGCGGCCCGCCACTGATACGCCTGTGAAGGTCGAGGGGGATCGGCACAGTCGTAAACGGAACCGACATACACGCGGTGACCTGCGTGTGGGGGGATGACTCATGACGTCGACGCCGACGGGCGCCCGGCGGGACTTCGACCCGTCACAGACCACCCAGTTGAGGGTGCCAACGCACCGGACCGGGGCCTTTCGCCGGATAAAGAAGACGCTGCCGAAGTACGACTACGAGCACTACAGCCGGCTGGCCGGTCCCCTCACGCAGCCCGACCCGAACAAGCCGTACCGGGTCCAGTACCGCTCGCTGATCTCGCAGGAGCCGCACCGCATCCGGGTCGCCCTGATGCTGGCCGCGGCCCCGGTGCTCTCGCTGGTCCTGCTCTTCTGGCTGCTGCAGCCCGAGCACTGGACCGAGCGGGACTACCCCGCCTTCGACTGGCTGCCGGCGCTCGACATCGTGATGCTCGTCTCGATCGGCCTGATCGAGTTCTTCCGCTGCATGAACGTCCTCTCCAACGCGCACGCCACGCTGGTCGCCCGCGACCCGATCCCGGTGGTGCCGGAGACCGGGACGAGAGTCGCCTTCCTCACCTCCTTCGTGCCCGGCAAGGAGCCGCTGGAGATGGTGACCAGGACCCTGGAGGCGGCCGTCAAGCTGCGCCACCGGGGTCTGATGCACGTCTGGCTGCTCGACGAGGGTGACGACCCCGAGGTCAAGGAGGTGTGCGCCCGCCTCGGTGTGCGCCACTTCTCCCGCAAGGGCGTCGCCAAGTGGAACCAGGCCAAGGGCCCGCACCGCGCCAAGACCAAGCACGGCAACTACAACGCCTGGCTCGACGCCCACGGCGACGACTACGACTTCTTCGCCTCCGTCGACACCGACCACGTGCCGCTGCCCAACTACCTGGAGCGGATGCTCGGCTTCTTCCGCGACCCGGACGTCGGCTTCGTCATCGGCCCGCAGGTCTACGGCAACTACGACAACTTCGTCACCAAGGCCGCCGAGTCCCAGCAGTTCCTCTTCCACGCCCTCATCCAGCGCGCGGGCAACAAGTACGGCGCGCCGATGTTCGTGGGTACGTCGAACGCCGTACGCATCAAGGCGCTGAAGCAGATCGGCGGCCTGTACGACTCGATCACCGAGGACATGGCGACCGGCTTCGAGATCCACCGCCACAAGAACCCGGCCACGGGCCGCAAGTGGCGCTCGGTCTACACCCCGGACGTGCTCGCCGTCGGTGAGGGCCCGAGCGCCTGGACGGACTTCTTCACCCAGCAGATGCGATGGTCGCGAGGGACGTACGAGACGATCCTCAAGCAGTACTGGAAGGGCTGGTACTCGCTGCCGCCGAGCAAGCTCTTCAACTACACGATGATGATCATCTTCTACCCGATGTCGGCCCTCAACTGGATCCTGGCCGCGCTGAGCTGCGCGCTGTTCCTGGGCCTGGGCGCCTCGGGTGTGAACATCGACCCCACGATCTGGCTGATGCTGTACGGCAACGCCTCGGCCCTCCAGATCGGCCTGTACGTCTGGAACCGCCGCCACAACGTCTCGCCGCACGAGCCGGAGGGCTCCGGCGGTGTGGCCGGCATGGTGATGTCCGCGCTGTCGGCGCCGCTGTACGCGAAGGCCCTGATCGACTCGGTGCTGCGCAAGAAGAGCAAGTTCGTGGTCACGCCCAAGGGCGACTCCGCGAGCCCCGACCGCTGGTTCGGCACCTTCCGGTACCACTGGTACTTCATCGCGATCTTCGGCGCCTCGATCACGGCGGGATTCGTCTACGGGCACTCCCACCCGGCGATGATCATCTGGGCGACGTTCGCCATGCTGATCACCGCGACGCCGATCTTCGCCTGGCGCTACATGCTGCGGCAGGAGAAGAAGAAGCCCGCCGCGCACGCCGCCCGGTCCGCCGGGAGCGGGCAGCAGGACGCGGCACCGGCAGCCGGCCCGGCGGTGCCGTACCAGCCGCAGCCGCTGCCCTCGCACGCCACGCCGCACGCGCCCCACGGCCAGCAGAAGCCGACCTGGGCCGCGTCGGGCAGTGGCGGCGGCAACGACCAGACGATGCAGATCGCCCTTGGTGGACTTGGGGGACGTAAGGAATGAACGACCGTGCAGGCCGCCGCCGCGCCCGTCGACTCGCGATAGGCACGGCGGTGGTGCTCGCGCTGGCCGGAATGAACGGGCCGTGGCTCTATCGCGTCGGCACCGAGAAATACCACCAGTACCAGATCAACAAACCCGAGTACAAAGCCGCGAACGGCAAGTGGGAGATCGTCGAGTTTCCCGAGGAGTACCGCCAGAACACGATTCACGCGGCGCTCCTGCACACCGGCAAGGTGCTGCTCATCGCCGGCTCGGGCAACAACCAGGACAACTTCGACGCGAAGCAGTACGACACCCGGATCTGGGACCCGGTCAAGGGCACCATCAAGAAGGTGCCGACGCCGAACGACCTGTTCTGCACGGGCCACACCCAGCTGTCCAACGGCAACCTGCTGATCGCGGGCGGCACCAAGCGGTACGAGAAGCTCAAGGGTGACGTCACCAAGGCCGGCGGCCTGATGATCGTCCACAACGAGAACCCGGACCAGCCGATCACGCTGCCCGCGGGCACCAAGTTCACCGGCAAGGAGAACGGCAAGACGTTCGTCTCCAAGGACCCGGTGCTGGTGCCGCGCGCGAAGAAGGTGTTCGACCAGGCCACCGGCGCGTTCCTGCGCAACGACCCCGGTCTCGGCCGGATCTACGTCGAGGCGCAGAAGCAGGGCACCAAGTACGAGACGGGCACCCAGGACAACTACCGGATCCAGGGCCTGTCCGGCGTGGACGCGCGCAACACCTACGGCATCGCGCAGAAGCTCGCCCTCGACAAGAAGGACTTCCAGGGCATCCGGGACGCCTACGAGTTCGACCCGGTCGCCGAAAAGTACATCAAGGTCGACCCGATGCACGAGGCCCGCTGGTACCCGACGCTCACGACCCTGGGCGACGGCAAGATCCTCAGCGTCTCCGGTCTCGACGACATCGGGCAGCTGGTGCCGGGCAAGAACGAGGTGTACGACCCGAAGACCAAGAAGTGGACGTACCTCGACAAGACCCGGCAGTTCCCGACGTACCCGGCGCTGTTCCCGCTGCAGAACGGCAAGATCTTCTACTCGGGTTCGAACGCCGGCTACGGTCCCGACGACGTGGGCCGTGAGCCGGGCATCTGGGACGTGGACACCAACAAGTTCACCAAGCTGCGCGGCCTGAGCGACGCGAACCTGATGGAGACGTCCGGCACGGTGCTGCTGCCGCCCGCGCAGGACGAGAAGTACATGGTGGTCGGCGGCGGTGGCGTCGGCGAGTCCAAGAAGTCCAGCGAGAAGACCCGGCTGATCGACCTGAAGGACGACAACCCCGAGTTCGTGGACGGGCCGTCGCTGGAGAAGGGCACGCGCTACCCGCAGACCTCGGTGCTGCCGGACGACTCGGTGCTGGTGTCGGGCGGTTCGGAGGACTACCGGGGCCGCGGCGACTCCGACATCCTCCAGGCGCACCTGTACCGGCCGGGCGCCCAGGAGCTCGACCGGGTCGCCGACCCGCTGGTGGGACGCAACTACCACTCGGGCTCGATCCTGCTGCCCGACGGCCGCGTGATGTTCTTCGGCTCGGACTCGCTCTACGCCGACAAGGCCAACACCAAGCCGGGCAAGTTCGAGCAGCGCATCGAGATCTACACGCCGCCGTACCTGTACCGGGACGCGCGGCCGTCGCTGTCGGGGGGCCCGCAGACGATCAAGCGCGGCGGGAAGGGCACCTTCAGCTCGCAGCACGCCTCGTCCGTGAAGAACGTACGGCTGATGCGGCCGAGCGCGTCCACGCACGTCACGGACGTGGACCAGCGGTCGGTGAAGCTGGACTTCCAGGTGTCGGGCGACCAGCTCACGGTGACCGTGCCGACGAACCGGAACCTGGTGCCGTCGGGCTGGTACATGCTCTTCGTGACGGACGACCAGGGCACGCCGTCCAAGGCGCAGTGGGTCCGGGTGCCGTAGCGCTCCCGAGGCCGCACGGACGACGGCCCCGCACCGGTGAGGGTGCGGGGCCGTCGCGTGCACCGGGTCACTTGCTGGCTCTGGCCAGTCCGAGGGCGTACTTCGCCCACCACTGGCCGGCCTTCGGGCCGCCCTTGCACTCGCCGTCCGACTCCCCGGGGCGCTTGACCCAGACGAAGGCGTCGACCAGCGGGTCCGGCGTCTTCGTCGTCGGGGTCTCGCCCAGCGCGCGGCCGGGCGGGTTGCACCAGCGCTCGTTCGGGTCGCCGCCCGTGTAGGGGCCGTTGCCGTTGCGGCTGGTGTCCACGACGAACGGCTTGCCTCCCACGCGTGCGGAGAGCTGCTTGCCGTAGGCGATGGAGTCCCTGGTCGTGTAGAAGTTCGAGACGTTCACCGCGAAGCCGTCGGCCTGCTCGACGCCCGCCCACTTCAGCGGCTCGAAGATCTGGTCCGGGTGCCCCCAGCCGGCGTTGCCCGCGTCCAGGTACACCTTGGTGTCCTTCAGCGACTTGAGCTTGGTGATGGCGCCCTTGAGGAGGTCGTAGCGCTCCTCGTGGAACTCGTCCGGGGTGCAGCCGTCCACCAGGTGCAGCACGGCGTCCGGCTCCAGCACGACCGTGGCGCCCCGGTCACCGATGCCCCTGGCCACCCCGTCGATCCACTCCCGGTAGGTGTCGCCGTCGGCGGCGCCGCCCTGCGAGTACTGGCCGCAGTCGCGGTGCGGGATGTTGTAGAGGACCAGCAGGGCGGTGCGGTCCGCCTTGGCGGCGGCCTCGGTGTACCCGCGCGCCTCGCGCTCCGGGTTCTCCGGGCCGATCCACTCGCCGGTGGGCTGCTCCGCGATCTTGCGGATCTGCTCGGCGTCCTCCTTCTTGCCGTCCTTCTCGTACACGGCCACCTGTCCGGCCGCGTTCCCGTCCGGGTTCACCCAGAACGGGGTCCTCCCCTTGGGCTGTTGGCCGATCCTGGCGGCGTTCTCGCCGTCCGGTGTGTCGCCGTCCCCGGAGGAACATCCCGCGATCAGCAGTGCCGCCCCCAGCAGCACCGCGGACGTGCGCGCACGAGCGACCCCCCAGGCCCCCCTCTTCTGGTACATCCAGCTCCCCCTCGGGTGCACTCTTCCGAGGCTCAATCCTGACATACCCGGTGGCGGGCCACGCGAGGTCCGCGGGCCGCCTCCGGCGCTATCCGCGGCCGGTGAGGTAGGCGGAGACGACCAGGTTCGCGGAGTACGTCCGGGTGGCCCGGTCGAAGGTGCCGGCGCAGGTGATCAGGCGCAGTTCCGCGCGGCCCGGGCGGTGCGGGCCGTACACCCACCCGGCGTCGAACTCGTCGCGCCGCACCGTCCGCACCTCGTCCACGGTGAACTCGGCGACCCGGCCGCCGGCGCGCAGCACCCGCACCCGGGCGCCCGGCCGGAGCGCGGCGAGCCGGTGGAAGACGGCCGGGCGGGCCTCGGTGTCGGTGTGCCCGACCATCAGCGCGGGTCCCGCGGCCCCGGGTGCCGGACCGGCCGCGTACCAGCCGACGGCGGCCGCCTGCCGGTACGGGGGCGAGTCGACAGCTCCGTGCGCGTCCAGGCCGCGGGCGACGACGGGGGCCCTTACGCCGAGCGCCGGGATCTCGACCCTCTGCGGCACGGCGTCGGTCAAGGGCCGCGCCGCGGGGGGCAGCCGTACGTCGGGCGGTGGGCCGGCGGGGATCAGCGTGCCCGCGGCGGGCGGGGAGGACGGGTGCGGCCGGACGTCGGTGACCTCCCAGCCCCACAGCCACAGCCCGAGCAGCAGCGCCGCCCAGACCGTGCCGGTGAGCAGGCGGCCGCCGAGGCCGGTGCGTTCGCGTGCGGTCACGGTCAGCGGGGCCGCCTGCTCCGCCGGGCGCTGCGCAGTGCCACGGCGGTCGCGGCGACACCGGCGAGGACCAGCCCCGTCACGGTGTGGGCGGTGCCGGGTCCGGCCTCGCGGGCGTCGACCATGGCGAGGCGGGTGGCGCCGCCCCCACCGGCCCGGACGGGGGCGGTCGGGCTGGCGGCGGGCGGGGGCGGTGCCCCGTGGCGCTGTGCGCCGGCCGGACCGGTCGTACGGCGCGCGACGGTGACGGAGCCCGCGCGGGTGGTCTCCCCGCAGCGGACCCGTACGTCGTAGCTGCCGTCCTTCAGCGTGGACCGGACCCGGCTCTCCCCGCCGAGGGTGCCGTCCTCGGTGACCGTCAGGCGGGCGTCGGCGACGAACGCCGGGGAGACGGCGGTGGCGGTCCGGCCCGGGCATCCACTCACCCGGAGGGCGACGTCGCCGCCGGGGGCGGCGGGCGACGGGCCGACCGAGACACCCCCGTCCGCCGCGTGGGCCGCCGGGACGGCGCTCACCGCCCCCAGGGCGGCGACAGCACTCAGAGTGACGCGCAGTGATCCCATCGTGAACCTCCAGATACAGGGAGGCTCCCCCGCTGAGGCGGGCCCCGCATCCTGTGCGGGGCCCGCATTGCTCCATCCGGGTCGGATCGGGCCCGTACGGAGTTTCAGATCCGCTCGACGAGGTCCGCGATGGAGTCGACGACCTGGGACGGCCGGTACGGGAAGTTCTCCACGTGCTCGTGCCGGGTCAGGCCGGTGAGCACCAGGAAGGTCTGCATACCGGCCTCCATGCCGGCCAGGACGTCGGTGTCCATCCGGTCGCCGATCATGGCGCTGGTCTCGGAGTGGGCGCCGATGGCGTTCAGGCCGGTCCGCATCATCAGCGGGTTGGGCTTGCCCGCGAAGTACGGCTGCTTGCCGGTGGCCTTGGTGATCAACGCGGCGACCGCGCCGGTCGCCGGGAGCGGCCCTTCGGCGGAGGGACCGGTCTCGTCGGGGTTGGTGCAGATGAAGCGGGCCCCGTCGTTGATGAGCCGGACCGCCTTGGTCATGGCCTCGAAGGAGTAGGTGCGGGTCTCCCCGAGGACGACGTAGTCCGGCTCGTGGTCGGTGAGGATGTACCCGATGTCGTGCAGCGCGGTGGTCAGGCCCGCCTCGCCGATGACGTACGCCGAGCCGCCGGGCCGCTGGTCGTCCAGGAACTGGGCGGTGGCCAGGGCGGACGTCCAGATGTTCTCCAGCGGCACGTGCAGGCCCATGCGGTTCAGGCGGGCGTGCAGGTCGCGCGGGGTGTAGATCGAGTTGTTGGTGAGGACGAGGAAGGGCCTGCCGGAGTCGCGGAGCTTCGTGATGAACGCGTCGGCGCCGGGGATGGGGACGCCCTCGTGGATGAGCACACCGTCCATGTCGGTGAGCCAGGACTCGATGGGCTTGCGGTCTGCCATGGTGATGTGACTCTCCTGGCCTGCGTGCGGAGACGGGCTGCGGGTGCCGGAACCACGCCGTACCGGCTGCTCCAGCGTAGTCAGGATCGGACGGCCCCGACCTCGCCGATCATCGGTGACCGGCCGCCGTCCGGGGAAGGCCCGTGCCGCGCGCCCGGGGACTTCGGCGGCTCAGCGGCGCTTGCGGGCGATCAGGAGGGTGGCTCCGGCGAGCAGCAGGGCCAGGGTGGTGGTGAAGGTGACGCCGGGCGGTGAGGTGAGGCCGGTGCGGGCCAGTTCGTCGGCGAGGGTGAGCCGCTCCCGAGGGGACTCGCTGGGGGACGGGGAGGCGTCCGGGTCGGCGGGCGGTGCCGAGGCGTCGCGGTCGGCGGGGCCGCTCGGGCCGGCCGTGCCGTCCTGGTCCGGTGCCGGGGACGGGTCGTCCTCGTCGGCGGAGGCGGCCTCGATGGTGAACCGGTAGTCGTCGGACTGGCCGACCCAGTCGCCGTCGCCGTCGTGGCGCTGGACGACGGCCGCGTTGGCGGTGACCTCGTTGGGGACCGCGTCGGAGGTGAGGGCGAGGCGCACCTTGACGGTGACGGTCTTGCGGGGGCCGACGGTGAAGCCGGGGAAGCCGTCGAAGGCGCCGACGAGTTCGTCCTGGTCGGTGGTCTCGAAGTGGACGGGCCGGGGCCGGTCGTCGCGGCCGCCCGGGTAGAACTCCAGGCGCGGCTGGGACGGGGTCAGGCTGCGCTTGGCGTCGACGAGGACGACGACGGGGTGGATGCCGGCGCAGGTGCGTCCGGTCCGGTTCTTCAGGTCCAGGTACCAGGTGCCGGATCCGCCGCCCGCCGTGTACGCCTTCGGCCCGCCGTGCAGGCGGGTGGCCAGGGGGAAGGTGCCGCCGTCGCCGGCGCAGCCGGGGGCGGCCGGTTCCGCGCCCACCGGGGGCGCGACGGCGAGGAGGGCGGCTGATGCGAGGCAGAGGGCTACGGGTGTGTGCAGTCGCATGAACACATGACCATGCCGGCCCGAAGGGCCTTCAGGGCGACGCCTTCCCGTACGGGCGTGCGGGACCGCCCGATCGGCGCAGGACCGCCACCCGGCCGGGCGCGGCCCGCCGGGGTCACCCCTCGGCCCGGCCGAACAGCGGCGCGAGCAGCAGCTGCGCCGCCCCCTCGGCCACTCCGTCGCCCGCGCCGGGGGCGAGCCGTACGGGGACCGTCTCCTCGCCGGCGCGGCGGGCGCGGGCGTCGAGGACGGCGGCGACCCCGTCGACGAAGGTGTCCGGTGCGGCGGCGACGGTGCGCCCGCCGAGCAGGACGAGGTCGACGTCGAGCAGCGCGACCAGGTTGCCGGCGGCGGTGCCGAGCACACGGGCCGCCTCCGCCGTGTCGCCCCGGGCCACGGCGGCCAGGCACAGGGCCTCGACACAGCCCCGGTTGCCGCAGCCGCAGGGCGGGCCGTCCAGCTGAACCACCTGGTGCCCGAACTCGCCGGCGCCGGTGCGGGTGCCGCGGTGCACGGTCCCGCCGATGACGAGCCCGCCGCCGAGTCCCGCCCCGAAGTGCAGATAGGCGAAGGAGGCGCCGGCCGTCTCCGCCGGGCCGACGGCGAGGGCGAGGGCGGCGGCGTTGGTGTCCTTGTCCACGACGACGGGCAGCGACAACTGCCGCAGGAGCACGCTGCGCAGCGGGAAGCCGTTCCACTCGGGGAACCCGGTGACGCGGTGCAGGACGCCGCGCCGGTGGTCGAGCGGGCCGGGCAGCGCCACCCCGACGCCGAGCACCGGACCCGGCCGGGCGGCCCCGGACACCAGGTCCGTCACCTCGCTCACCAGCCGGTCGACGACCGTGTCCGCACCGGCCCCGAGATCCAGGGCGGCGCCCCGCCGGG
The DNA here is from genome assembly GCF_042792555.1 of Streptomyces sp. NPDC056628. Classification (NCBI taxonomy): domain Bacteria; kingdom Bacillati; phylum Actinomycetota; class Actinomycetes; order Kitasatosporales; family Streptomycetaceae; genus Streptomyces; species Streptomyces sp. NPDC056628. Next base: position 207,429 of record NZ_JBHTWG010000001.1, on the reverse strand, counting down.
CCACGACGGCGCCGGTCAGGTCGCAGAGCACGGCGGTCAGCTCGTCCCGGTCCAGGTGCACGCCGACCGCGTGCCCGGCCTCGGGGACCAGCCGCAGCACGGTCCGCGGCTTGCCGCCGGTGGAGGCCCGGCGGCCCGCCTCGGCGGCGAGGCCGTCGTCCCGCAGCCGCGCCGTGATCTTGCTGACCGCCTGCGGGGTGAGCCCGGTGCGCTCGGCGAGTTCGAGCCGGCTGATGCCGCCGGGGCCGGCCGTGCGCAGCAGATCGAGCACGAGCGCGGTGTTGTGGCTGCGCAGGGCGCCCAGGTTCACCCCGCCGGCCCCGCCTTCCGTCCTGTTCACGCCTCCCATTGTCCCTGGCGCTTGCACTTTGGCAACAGCGTTGCGAAAGTGGGGCGCATGAGTGCTACTCCCCTCCGCGTGGGCCTCGTCGGCTACGGCCTGGCCGGCTCCGTCTTCCACGCCCCGCTGATCTCCACCACCGAGGGGCTCGCCCTCGACACGGTGGTCACCTCGAACCCCGAGCGGCAGCGGCAGGCCCGCGCCGAGCACCCGGACGTGCGCGTCGCCGCGTCGCCGGACGACCTGCTCGCCCGCGCCGGCGACCTCGACCTGCTCGTCGTCGCGTCCCCGAACAAGACGCACGTCCCGCTCGCCACCGCCGCCCTGGAGGCGGGCCTGCCGGTCGTCGTGGACAAGCCGCTGGCCGGCACGGCGGCCGAGGCGCGGGAGCTGGCGGCGCTGGCCGAGGAGCGCGGCCTGCTGCTGTCCGTCTTCCAGAACCGCCGCTGGGACAACGACTTCCTGACCCTGCGCCGGCTCCTCGCCGAGGGCGAGCTGGGCGACGTCTGGCGCTTCGAGTCGCGTTTCGAGCGCTGGCGTCCGCAGACCAAGGGCGGCTGGCGGGAGTCCGGCGACCCCACAGAGATCGGAGGTCTGCTCTACGACCTCGGCAGCCACGTCGTCGACCAGGCCCTCGTCCTCTTCGGCCCGGTCACCCAGGTGTACGCCGAGGCGGTCGTCCGCCGCTCCGGCGCCGAGACCGACGACGACACCTTCCTCGCCCTGACCCACGCGAACGGCGTCCGCTCCCATCTGTACGTCTCCGCCACGACCGCCCAGCTCGGCCCGCGCTTCCGGGTGCTCGGCTCGAAGGCCGGGTACGTCAAGCACGGCCTGGACCCGCAGGAGGCGGAGCTGCGCGAGGGGCGGCGGCCCGGCGACGGAGCGGACTGGGGCACCGAGCCCGAGGAGCTGTACGGGCGGCTGGGCGCCGGCGAGTCCCCGCTCACGGGCGGCGGCAGCCCCGTCCCCACCCTGCCCGGCGACTACCCCGCCTACTACGCGGCCGTCGCGGCGGCCCTGCGCGACGGCGGCCCCAACCCGGTGACCGCCCTGGAGGCGGCCGCCGCCCTGGACGTACTGGAGGCGGCGCGACGCTCCGCCCGTGACGGAGTGACGGTGACCCTGTGACGCACACAAGCGGACCGACCCCCAAGTTCCAGCCCGAGATCACGCCCTCGCTGGAGGAGCTGGAGGCCCAGGAGCGGCGCCTGGTCTTCCCCCGGTTCACGCACGAGGACGCCTGGGCGCTGGGCTCCCTGCTGGTGGAGCTGGCCCGGGAGCGCCAGGCCCCGGTCGCCGTCGACATCCACCGCGCCGGGCAGCAGCTCTTCCACGCGGCGCTGGCGGGCTCCACGCCCGACAACGACGCCTGGATCGCCCGCAAGCGCCGGGTCGTGGAGCGCTACGGCGCCTCCTCCTACCTCGTGGGCGCCCGGTCCCGGGCCAAGGGGACGACGTTCGAGGAGTCCTCGCGGCTGGACCCGGACGTCTACGCAGCCCACGGCGGCTCGTTCCCGATCACCGTGGAGGGCGTCGGGGTCGTCGGCGCGGTCACGGTCAGCGGGCTGCCGCAGCTGGCGGACCACCGGATGGTGGTGGAGGCGGTGGAGAGCTTCCTGGCGAAGCGGTAGGACGCCGGGACCGTGTGGCGCGGTCTCGCCACGCCACACGGTCCCGCCCGTCACGCCTGCGCGAACTCCTGGCGCTGCCGGCCGAGCCCTTCGATCTCCAGCTCCACCACGTCCCCGGCCCGCAGGTACGGCTTCGGCTCGGGCCGCCCCAGCGCCACCCCCGCCGGCGTCCCCGTGTTGATGACGTCACCGGGGTAGAGGGTCATGAAGCGGCTGACGTACCGCACGACCTCGCCCACCGGGAAGATCTGCTCGGCCGTCGTGCCGTCCTGCTTCAGCTCGCCGTTGACCCACAGCCGCAGCGCGAGGTCCTGCGGGTCGGGCACCTCGTCGGCCGTCACCAGCCACGGCCCCAGCGGGTTGAACGTCTCGCAGTTCTTGCCCTTGTCCCAGGTGCCGCCCCGCTCGATCTGGAACTCCCGTTCGGACACGTCGTGCGCCACCGCGTACCCGGCGACATGCGCGAGCCCCTCCTCGGCGGACTCCAGATAGCGGGCCGTACGGCCGATGACGACCGCGAGCTCGACCTCCCAGTCCGTCTTGACCGACCCGCGCGGCACCAGCACGGTGTCGTCGGGTCCGACGACGGTGTCCGGCGCCTTGAAGAAGACGACCGGCTCGGACGGCGGCTCGGCGCCGGTCTCGCGGGCGTGGTCGTGGTAGTTGAGGCCGATGCACACGATCTTGCCGATCCGCCCGAGCGGCGGCCCGATCCGCAGCCCCTCCGGGTCCAGCGCGGGCAGCTCGCCCGTGGCCGCGGCGGCACGGACCCGATGGAGCGCCTCGGGGTCGGCGAGCAGCGGTCCGTCGATGTCCGGGACGACGCCCGACAGGTCCCGCAGGGTCCCCTCGGCGTCGAGCAGCGCGGGCCGCTCCGATCCCGCCGTACCGACGCGCAGCAGCTTCATGGTCACAATCTCCCTCGATCGTGGGGCGCCCACCGGCGGGTGCAGCCATCGGAGGACTGGTCGATCCTCCAAGCTGCACGACCAGTCCGCAAGACCCGGTTCACGTACTGGACCGGGGGTGGGGCGGGGTCACCGGTAGAGGGCGGCGCGCTCGATCGCGCTCCATGTCGTGCTGGTCACCACGTAGAGGGCGGCGGCCAGCGGCACCACGGCGACGGTGAAGAGGGTGAAGAACGACATGAACGGCATGACCCTGCTCATCGCCCCCATGCCGGGCACGGCCGGCCCGTCGGCCACGGCCGCCGCCACCGGGTTCGCGGCCAGCATCCGCTTCGCACGGCGGTAGTTGAAGGCGGCGACTCCGGCGACCAGCAGGAACAGCACGAGGTACACGAGCCCGGCCGGGCCGAGGGCGCCTCCGTCGCCGAGCGCGTCGGCCCAGCGGTCGCCCAGGGGCGCGGCGAACAGCTGATGGGACAGCAGCTCGTTGGCGTGGCCGCCGATCGTCGTGTTGGAGAACAGGTGGTACAGCAGGAAGAATGCGGGCAGCTGGAACAGGCCCGGCAGGCAGCCGGCGAGCGGGGACACCTTCTCCTCGGCGTGCAGTTCCATGACGGCCCGCTGCAGGCGCTCAGGGTTGCGGGCGTGCTTCCTGCGCAGCTCGGCGATCTTCGGCTGGAGTTCCTGGCGCGCCTTCTGGCCCCGCGCGGCGGCCCGGGACAGCGGGTGCACGAGCAGCCGTACGAACGCGGTGAACAGGACGATCGCGGCGGCGGCCGCGGTGGCGCCGAACAGCGGGGTGAGCAGGTCGGCGAGCCGCGACACGAGGTCGGCGAAAACGGACATGGGTGAGCCCTCCGTGGGTCTCGTCGTGCCGGAGACGGGTGGATGCCGGTGGACGGCATGGCGGCATGACGACCCGCGTCGGGTTACACGGTCACATCGGGGACCGACGGTCAGGACTGACGGTCACATCAGGGACCTGCCAGTCAGGGCTGACGGTCACATCAGGGACCGGCAGTCACCTCAGGGACTGGCGGAGAGGGGCGCGTGCCCTACGCGAAGGTCGTCGCGAGGGCGTGCCCGGGTGCCCTGGGCCGGGGCCGGCCGGAGGCGTCGGGGTCGCGTTGGGGCAGGAAGGCGGTCCGCCGGGCCCGGTCGCGGATGGCTGTCCGTACGCGGGTGGGCGGCACGGAGGGCGCGGCCCGCGAGGCGAGGAGGGAGCAGGCGGCGAACGCGGAGCTCGCGGCGGCGGTGGCGGCGAGGGCGACGGTCGCGGAGAGGCTGCCCGTGTCGAGCAGCGCGATCTCCAGGAAGAGGAGCACCAGCAGGGTGGCGGGCCGCAGCCGCGACGCCGTGCTGATCATCGGCTGCTCTCCCCTCGGCGCACTGCCCTCACTGGTCCTGACGTTCGTTATACAGGACGCGTCACGGCTGGGGATCGTTCCGTCCTCCGGGGCCGCCGGTCAGGCGGGCTCCACCTCGAGGGGTTCCAGCAGGCGCTTGGGCCGCAGCAGGGCCCGGCCGACCGGGTCCGCGGGGTGGGGGTCGAGTCCCGGTCCCGGCACCATCTCGACGTCGGCCACGGGGACGACGGTCCCGCAGGCGGGGCACTCCCCGTACGCACCGAGCTCGGTCCCGCAGCCGGCGTGCCGGAAGGAGCGCAGCTTGCGCTCGCCGAAGTGCTCGCGGCCCCACAGGCCGAGCGCCCGCAGGGTGGGCCACAGGGCGGTGCCGCGCTCGGTGAGGACGTACTCGTCGCGCGGCGGGGACTGCTGGTAGCGGTGCTTGACGAGGATGCCCTCGGTGGTGAGCGTCTGGAGGCGGGCGGCCAGGACGGCGCGCGGGATGCCGAGGTGGACGAGGAAGTCGTTGTAGCGCCGGACGCCGTAGAGGGCGTCGCGGACGATCAGGAGCGTCCACCGCTCACCGACGATCTCCAGCGCGCGGGCGATGGAGCAGTCCTGCGTCGCGTAGTCCTTGCCCAGTGCCATGGCATTCACTGTACCCCTTTCCACCTCCTTGGTTCGATGAACAGACTCACGATGCTACGGTGACCCCATGCCTAGGTTCACTGAACGAACTGACGCCGCCGTCGCCCCCGGCCCGGCCGCCGTCCCGACCTCCCCGCCCGGCGCGCGATCCGGCCGGGCCACCCTCGCGCTGACCAGCGCCGCCACCGCCGTGGCCCTGATGACGTACACGGCGCCGATGGTCACGCTCCCCGAGACCGCCGCCGATCTGCACACCCCGATCTCCGCGCAGGCATGGCTTCTGAACGGCACCCCGCTCGGCCTCGCCGCCCTGCTCCTCGTCGCGGGCAGCCTCGCCGATGACTACGGGCGGCGCCGGATCTTCGTCGCGGGCACCCTCGCCCTCGGCGTCACCACCGCGCTGGGCGCGCTGACCAGTTCGACCTGGCTCTTCACGCTGGCCCGCGTGGCGCAGGGCGCCGCGAGCGCGGCCCTCCTCGCCAGCAGCCTCGGCCTGATCGTCCACGCCTTCCCGAGCCCGCGCGGCCGGCTGCACGCCACCGGGGTGTGGGGCGCGTTCGTCAGCGGCGGCATCGCCATGGGCCCGCTGGTCACCGGCGCGATGCCCAGCTGGCGCGTCGCCTACGGCGTCCTGGGCGCGGCCGCGCTCGTCGTGGCCGCCCTGTCCCACCGCGCGCTCACCGAGTCCCGCGCCCCGCGCGGCGGCCGCCCCGACCTGGCCGGCGCGGTCACCTTCGGCCTGGCGCTGGTCGCCCTGGTCGCGGCACTGACCCTGGGCCGGGACGGCTGGCTGCGGACACCCGTGGGCCTGCTGCTCCTCGCGGCCGTGGTCCTGCTGGGGCTCTTCGCGGTCGTGGAGCGGCGCACGGCGACCCCCATGATCGATCTGAGCCTGCTGCGCCGCCCCGGATTCCTGGCGTCCTCGACCGGCGGCCTGTTCACCGGCCTCGCGGTGATCGGCCTGTTCAGCTTCCTGCCGGCGCTGCTCCAGCAGACGCTCGGCCTGTCCGCGATGGACACGGCCTGGCTGTTCCTGCTGTGGTCCGGGCTGTCCTTCACCGTGGCCCTCCAGGCCCGCAGGCTGGCGGGCCGGATGGCGCCGCGCCTCCAGCTCGCCCTCGGCTTCACCCTGCACGCGGCCGGCACCCTGACCATGCTGGGCGCGCTCGGCTCCGGCTCCTGGACCCGGTTGCTGCCCGGCCTGATCGTCGCCGGGGTGGGCAGCGGTCTGCTCAACGCCGCGCTGCCCCTGCTCGCCGTGGAGTCGGTGCCGGCCCAGCGGGCCGCGATGGGCTCGGGCGCTCAGCAGACCTTCCGGTACATCGGCTCCTGCGCGGGAGTGGCCCTCACGATCGCCGTCGTCACCTCCACGAAGGGCGGCCTGGCCCACGGCGCCGACATCGCCATGCTCGTCTCGGCGGTCCTGTCCCTGGCGGCGGCGGCGGGCGTGGCGGCCCTGCGGGAGCGGGCGGCCTGACGGGTGGGCCGAGAGGCCGTCTTGTCGATCGGGCCGGATCAGCGACTGGTGTCCGGTGCGGTGCGTCGCAGGGCGGAGGAGGAAGCCGATGCGACGGGGGACCCGCTCGAGCGAAGCCGAGAGCGGGGGAATCGGCGACCGACGACAACGCGGCGAGGCGCGGCACCGGACACCGGGAGCCCGGCAGGATCGGCGAGACACCCCCAGGGCCGTCGCCCGCCCGGGGGGGGCCGCGCACGGGGAGCGGAGGTGGCCGACGAGACCCCCCTCGGCCCCCTCTTCTTCTCCCCTCCGTCCTCTCCTCGGACATGTACGGGCAGTACGGTGTCCCCCATGCGCCCCGACACGCCTGCCGAAAACGTCGACCACACCGCCGAGGCGGCACGCCTGGAGCGAATCGCCGGCCTCTACCCCGAGGACGCCGAGGCCCTGCTGCTGCGGGCCGCGGCCCACCTGGAACTGTCCGGCGACCGCACCGCCGCGACCGCCCTGTACGACCGCCTGCTGGCGTCGCCGGACCCCTTGGAGAACCCTCATCTGGTGCGCGCCCTCAAGGCGTCGAACCTCTGGGAGTACGGCCACGAGGCCGAGGCCAGGGCGATCATCGACGGCGTCCGGGCGTCCGCCCCGAGGGAGGCGGCCCCCTGGGTGATCGTCGCGGAGGCGCTGGAGGCGCACGACGAACTGGAGCAGGCGCAGGAAACGCTCACGCAGGCGGCCCGCCTCCTGCTGACGGACGTCGAGGAACCCCCGTACGCGACGCATCCGCTGCTGTTCGGCCGGCACCGGGTCCGCCGCATGCTGGGCCTGGCCCACGACGAGTGGGACGCCCTCGCGGACACCCTGCACTCAATGCCGGTCTCCCTGGACGAGCTCCACGACCCCAAGCGCGTGTGGTCCCTGGGCTCGGACAACCCGGCGGAGCTCCAGGCGGAGATCTCCCGCCTGCGGGCCGAACTGGGCGCCTACCGGGAGGCCCTGTCGCGCCCGTTCCCGGTGGCGATGCTGCGCTGGCCGGCGAACGAGCTGACCGAACTGCTGACGGCGTACCCGTCGCTGTCCGCCGAGTACCCCTCGCACGAGGAGCACCTGGCGACGATAGAGACGTCCCTGCGCGAACTGTCCGCCTCCGGCACCCCCAACCTGGGCATCGTCACCGGCACGGTCCCCTCCTACGAGGCCTTCGCCGCCTCGGAGCTCTCCTCCCCGGAGGACACGACCCTCCTCCCCCAGTACGCGACCACCCTGGCCGCCCGAGGCCGAGCCGCCGCCTGGCCGCCCCAGCGCGGGGCGGACTGCTGGTGCGGGTCGGGGCGGGTCTACGGGGAGTGCCATGGGGCGGACTCGGCGCTCTGACGCCGCGATGTGATCCCGCGCCCCTCCCACCCCTTGGGCTGTCAGTGGCTCCTGCTAGAACTGAGCCCCTGTGGTGTGGGAGGGGACCAGCGTGGCGCAATCGAGGGATCTGTCGCAGCCTGTAGCGGGCGTCTACGAGGCGGTCGTCACCCGGCGTATGCAGCAGCAGATGGAGCAGCTGCACGCGGCGGGGTGGAAAGCGATCGACGACGAGGTCAGTGAGGAGTCCTCGCCGCACGTCCTCGCCCGGCACATCAGCCAGGCGGTGGGCCGGCGGCTCGCCCAGCTGCCGCCCGACCGGCGCGTCACCGTGGCCAACCAGATCATGGCTTCCCTCGCCGCCGACGCCGAAGACGGCGGCGAGGCCGACACCATCGCCGAGGGCCCCCGGCAGCTTCTCGCGCTCGCCGAGAAGGAGGCCCCCGGCGTCTACGCCGTACGTCCGCTGACCCCGCTGTCGGAGACCGCGCTCATCACCAACGCGCCCGACGATCCCAGTCTCGGCAGCGAGCTCCGCGCCGAGCTGGCGACCGCCGACCGGATCGATCTGCTCTGCGCCTTCGTGAAGTGGTACGGCCTGCGGGTCCTGGAGGACTCCCTGCGAGCCGCCGCCGAGCGTGGCGTCCCCATCCGCGTCATCACCACGACCTACATCGGCGCCACCGACCGCCGTGCGCTCGACCGGCTGGTGCGTGACTTCGGCGCACAGGTCAAGGTCAACTACGAGACCCGCTCCACCCGGCTCCACGCGAAGGCATGGCTGTTCAGGCGGGCTAGCGGATTCGACACGGCGTACGTCGGCAGCTCCAACCTCTCCAAGGCCGCGCTCCTGGACGGCCTGGAGTGGAACGTCCGGCTGTCATCCGTGGCCACGCCGGCCGTGCTCAGCAAGTTCGAGGGCACCTTTGACGCCTACTGGAACGACATCGCCTTCGAGTCCTACGACCCGGATCGCGATGCCCACCGGCTGGACGACGCGCTGCGTACCGCGGGCGGGCCGGTGTCCGGCCGGGACACGAAGATCAGCTTGTCCGGCCTGGCGGTCCGGCCGTACCCGCACCAGGCCGACATGCTGGAGCGGCTGCGCGTCGCCCGCGAGGTCCACGGTCACCACCGGAACCTGCTCGTCGCCGCCACCGGTACGGGCAAGACCGTCATGGCCGCGCTCGACTACCGGCAGCTGCACCAGCAGGGGGGCGGACGGCACTATCCGCGGCTGCTCTTCGTGGCCCATCGCAAGGAGATCCTCAAGCAGTCGCTGCGTATGTACCGCGAGGTACTCGACGACGCGTCCTTCGGTGAGGTGTTGTACAGCGGCGAGCTGCCCCGCGACTGGAAGCACGTGTTCGCCAGCGTTCAGTCCCTCACCGAGCAGCGCCTCGAGCAGTTCGCTCCGGAGCACTTCGACGTCGTCGTCGTGGACGAGTTCCACCACGCCACCGCGACCACGTATCGCCGAGTACTCGGCCACTTCCAGCCGAAGCACCTTCTCGGGCTGACGGCCACCCCCGAGCGTGCCGACGGCCTCAACGTCCAGGACGCCTTCTTCGACGGCCGGATCGCCGCCGAGATGCGCCTGTGGGAAGCCCTCGACAACGACCTGCTGTGCCCGTTCCACTACTTCGGTGTGCCGGACGGCACGGATCTGCGGCGGCTTGACTGGCGTGCGGGCGCGTACGACCAGACACAGCTCGGGGAACTGTTCTCCGCCGACGACGCCCGCGCCCGCATCGTGATCAAGCAGGTGCGGGACAAGGTGCCCGACCCGGCGACCATGCGGGCCCTCGGCTTCTGCGTCAGCAGGAAGCACGCCCACTTCATGGCACGGTACTTCCGGGAGGCCGGCTTCGAGGCCGAGGCACTGGACAGCACGTCGCGTCCCGAAGTGCGCGAGGACGTCCTGTCGCGGCTCAAAGAGGGCAGGATCCAAGTGGTCTTCTCCGTCGACCTGTTCAATGAGGGCCTGGACATACCCGACGTCGACACCCTGCTGCTCCTGCGCCCGACGAGCAGCGCCACCGTCTTCCTCCAGCAGCTCGGACGAGGCCTGCGCCGCACACCGGACAAGCCCGTGCTCACGGTGCTCGACTTCATCGGCCAGCACCGCGCCGAGTTCCGCTTCGAGGAGCAGTTCCGCGCGCTGACCAACCTCTCGCGCGGCCGCCTGCTGGAGCACGCGGAACGCGATTTCCCCGTGCTGCCGTCCGGCTGCCAGATCATCCTTGAGGGCAAGTCGAAGGATCTGGTGCTGGACAACATCCGGACCCAGCTGAAGGCGACGGCCCAGACACTCGCCCGCGAGGTGAGGGCGTTCCACACGCCGCGGCTCGCGGACTATCTGCACGAAAGCCGACGTGAAATCCGGGAGTTGTACAAGTCCAGCAACTCATGGACGTCGATCCTGCGCCGGGCCGGACTGGCCGAGGAGCCTGAACAGCCCGGCGAGGCGGACCTGCTGAAGCGCGTGCACACGTTCCTGCACGTGGACGACCGGGAGCGCGCCGACGCGTATCTCCGCATGCTGGCTGACGACGCTCCGGTGTACGAGTCGCTCAGCCCCCGGGACCAGATCTACGCGCGCATGCTCTTCTTCTCGCTCTGGGACAAGGCCGGCGGGTTCGGATCCTATAGCGAGGGCTTCGAGGCGCTCCGTGGACAGCGCGCGCTGCGCGGCGAACTGCGCCAAGTCCTCCGGTATGTGATGGAGCAGGCCGACCACCTGCCTGTCCCCCTCGAAGGGCCGCACGCCGACGTCCCGTTGAAGGTGCACAGCGCGTACAACCGGTCGGAGATCCTGGCCGCGCTCGGGGTGGCGCGCTTCGGCGGGCAGATGCCCGGCTCCTTCGCCCAAGGCGTGCTGTGGGACGAGGCGCACCAGACCGACGCGTTGCTGATCACCCTGGAGAAGAACGAAAAAGACTTCTCTCCCACCATCCGCTACAAGGACTACGCGCTGAGTCCCCGGCTCTTCCACTGGGAGTCGCAGAGCACCATTGCGGATACCTCGCCGACAGGGCTCCGGTACCAAGAGCACGAGCGGCGCGGTAGCCATGTGCTGCTGTTCGCCCGGCGCTACAAAGAGACCGACATAGGCAAGGCGCAGCCGTGGATGCTGCTGGGGCCGGCCACCTACGTCCAGCACGAGGGCAGCAAGCCCATGGCCATCACCTGGCGCCTTCATCACGAACTGCCTGCAGACGTGTGGTCGTACGCGAGCATCGCCGCAGGGTAGGGCCATCACATGTCCGCCGACAGGCTGACTGCCGCTCAGCCCGGCACTATCCCGGTGCTTCTGATACCCCCTCACCCCCATGGCCCGTTCGGCAGTCCTCGAGCGGCGAGGGGTCGGATATCGGATTAGCCTCCGAGATGAGCGCAAAGTGGATCTTTTTGTGTGCGCTCGGACGATCCCACCCGTAGGAGGAGAAATGCGCAAGCTTCAGAGGGCCGCTCTCGCGGCCGTAGTGATCGGTAGCCTCACCTGCATAGCCACCGGCACGGCCAGCGCGCAGCCCGCCTACGGTGGCGACGGTTGTCACTCGCACGACTTCAACCTCGACGTCCTCGGTGAGGTCGGCCTCGCCAACGGGCTGGCGGGCAACCTGTTCAACGGTGAGGGGAGCCCAGGCGGGCAACACACTCACCAGGGTTCCAGCTGCGGCGGCGGCCACTGAGCTGCACGTTCGCGGCGGACGACTCACCCCGACGGGCCCCGGTGCCCGGGCACACGCCCGGCGCCGGGGCCCTCGTCGGTGCCCGGTGTCCCCGGAACGGACCCGGTGGGCGGGTCCCGTGACCGCTGGGGGAGGATGGCGGGCCGTACCGACCCCCGGGGGGACCTTCCGGGGGGACCTTCCGAAGGTGACCCGCAGAGGGCGACCTTCCGGAAACGAGCGAGGGGGAGAGCGCATGGGTGTGCTCGTACTGGCCGGGATTCTGCTGCTCGCCATCGTGGGCTGCGTCTGTGTCGTGTGGGCGTCGCGGGGCGGGCCGCGCTGGGTGCGGGTGGTGTCCGCCGTGACGCTGGGCGTGGCCGGGATCGTCAAGGCGCTGGTCCGTGGCATGGGGACGTCCAAGTCCGGGTCCGGATCCGGTTCCGGTTCGGACGACTGACCCGCACCAAAATCGTTTGTGGTCCGGATTCGGGGCCGGGTAGCGTGCGGTCACTTCGACGAGACGTTCCCCGGAGACACGCCGCAGCGTGGGAGCGTCCCACCTCGATGAGGTGCGGGAGGGGCGGCAGCCGACTTTGTCGACCCCTCATCCCGGAGGTCTCCCATGAACACCGGTCCGAACGCCGGGCACACCATCGGCTCGCACCACGGTCTCGACGTGGGCATCGGTCTGCCCATCGGTGATCCCGCCGCCCTGCTCACCTGGGCCCGACGTGCCGACGCAGGCCCTTTCAGCACCCTCGGTCTGCTCGACCGTCTCGTCCACGACAACCCCGAACCGCTCGTCGCCCTCTCCGTCCTCGCGGGTGCCACCTCCCGTGTCCGGGTGCAGACGGAGGTGCTGCTCGCCCCGTTGCGCGGCACCGCCCTGCTGGCCAAGCAGGCGGCCACCCTGGACCGGATGACCGGGGGGCGTCTCGTCCTCGGGCTGGGGGTCGGCGGGCGCGCTGACGACCACCTCGTCGCGGGCACCGATCCGCGGACCCGGGGCCGTCTCCTGGACGAGCAGATGGCCCTGATGCGCCGTCTGTGGGCGGGTGAGGCGTACGGAGAGGGCGCCGGTGCCGTCGGGCCGGCGCCCGCCCGCGCCGGGGGCCCGCAGGTGCTGTTCGGCGGCTTCAAGCCGGCCGCGCTCGAACGCGTCGCGCGCTTCGGCGACGGCTTCCTCGCCGCGGCTCCGCCCTCCTGGGCGGACGTTCTGTTCGACACCGTCCGGGGCTTCTGGGAGGAGTACGGCCGTGCCGGTGAGCCGCGCCTGGTGGCGCAGGTGAACGTGGCGCTCGGCCCGCCGGACGTGCTCGACGACGCCCGTTCCCGGCTGCACGCCTACTACGCCTTCACCGGCATGGCCGACCGGATGGCCGAGGGGCTGCTCACCACCCCGGCCGCGATCCGCGCGGCGCTCTCCGCCTACGCCGGGCTGGGCGTCCACGAGGTGATGCTCTACTGCTACGGCGTCGACCCCGACCAGGTGGACCGCCTGGCCGACGTGCTCTGACACCGGGCCGGAGCGGGAGGGCCTCGCCGGTGGCGACGGCCCGCCCGTTATCTTCATGCTCTACAGCTCGGCCGGCAGCAGCGGCCGGCGCAAGCGGTTGGAGGGGCACATGGCGAGGATTCCCAGCGCGGTGGTCGCCGCGAGCGGGCTCGTCGGCGGTTACGGCGTGGCCCGGTGGACCAGGAAGCGGCCGCTGGGCGGGGCCGTACTGGCCGTCGCGGGGGCCACGGCCGCACAGCAGTGGCGGCGGCAGGCCGGCGACCGGGCCGCCGTGGCCCTGACCGTCGCCTACGCCGCCGCCTTCGCCGGGTCGCATCCGCTGGCCAGGAAGGTCGGCGCCTGGCCGGCCGTCTTCGGGGTGGCGGGGGCCGTCGCCCTCGCCTCCTGGGCGGTCGCCGACCGCCGCGGCTGACCGCCGCGGCGGGCGCGGGCCCGGTGCTCCCCGACGCGAAGGACCGGTCCCGGCCGGAGGCAAACCGACCGGTCCCGACCGGAGGACCACCGGGGCCGGTCAGTTCCGGCGCGCCGGCGCGCCGCGGGCGACGGGGAGCCCGACTACCTCGCTACGACCCCGTCGTGCCCGTGGCCCCCGGCGTGCCGGCCGTGGCCGAGCGGGCGCCCTCGGCGGCCGACTTGGCGACCGCCGACAGCGGCCGGGCGATGTCCTCCAGGGACCGGCGTTCGGCCCGTACGGCGAGGAACGCCGCGACCAGGCCGGCCGCGCACATCAGTCCGGCGCCGATCTGGAACGCGAGGACCGTGTCGCCGACCTTGCCCGTCTCGGTGAGGTTGGCGAACAGCAGCGGGCCGCTGATGCCGCCCGCCGCGGTACCGAGGGCGTAGAAGAAGGCGATGGACATGGCCCGGGTCTCCATCGGGAAGACCTCGGAGACCGTCAGATAGGCGCTGGACGCCCCGGCCGAGGCGAAGAACAGCACCGCGCACCAGCAGGCCGTCATCGTGGTCGCGCTCAGCGAGCCCCGGTCGAACAGCCAGGCCGTGCCGAACAGCAGGATCCCGGACAGCAGGTACGTCGACGAGATCATCACGCGCCGGCCCACCGTGTCGAACAGCTTGCCGAGCAGTAGCGGCCCCATGAAGTTGCCGATCGCGATGACCGCGAAGTAGTAGCCGGTGTGACCGCTCGGCACGTCGAAGAATCGGGTCAGGATCGCGCCGAAGCCGAAGGTGATGGCGTTGTAGAGGAACGCCTGGCCGATGAAGAGGGCGAAGCCGAGGGTGGCGCGCCTGCGGTACTTGGCGAAGACGGTGCGGGCGATCTCCATGAAGGTGACGCTCTCGCGCTGGCGGATGGTGATCTCGCCCTCCGCGGGCGGCAGCGGCGCGTCCCGTTCGGCCTCCACCTTCTCCTCGATGGCGGACACGATCCGTTCCGCCTCTTCGTCTCGGCCGTGGATCAGCAGCCACCGTGGACTCTCCGGGACGTGCCGTCGTACGAGGAGGATGACGAGGGCGAGGACGGCGCCGAGCGCGAAGGTCAGCCGCCAGCCGACGTCCGCGGGGAAGATGGAGGTGTTCAGGGCGACGATCGACAGCAGCGCGCCGCCGACGGCGCCCAGCCAGAAGCTGCCGTTGATCATCAGGTCGACGCGGCCGCGGTACTGCGCCGGGATCAGCTCGTCGATCGCCGAGTTGATCGCCGCGTACTCGCCGCCGATGCCGAAGCCGGTGAGGAAGCGGAACAGGAGGAACCACCAGGTGTGGAAGCTGACCGCGGTCAGGGCGGTCGCCGCCAGATACACCGCCAGTGTGATCATGAACAGCTTCTTGCGGCCCCAGCGGTCGGTCAGCCGCCCCCAGAACAGGGCGCCGACACAGGCTCCGGCCACGTAGAGCGCGGCGGCCAGACCGGTGACCTGACCGGAGGAGATCGGAAGTCCGCTGCCCGGTTCGGACAGACGGGGCGCGATGTTCCCGACGACCGTGACCTCCAGGCCGTCGAGGATCCAGACGGTTCCGAGACCGATCACGATGGTCCAGTGCCAGCGGGACCACGGCAGCCGGTCGAGTCTCGCGGGGATGTCGGTGGTGATCGTGCGGCCGCTCTCTGCCTGTGCCGTGCTCATGGGCTCCCTCCTCGGCGAGTGGAACCCTCGTCGAGTGCCCGCGAAACGCAAGGTCTACGCCCCGAGTACCCGCGCCACCGTGTAGATCACCAGTCCGGCCAGGGAGCCGACCACGGTGCCGTTGATCCGGATGAACTGCAGATCGCGTCCGATGTGCGCCTCGATCTTGCGGGTCGTGTGCTCGGCGTCCCAGCCCGCCACGGTGTCCGTGATCAGGGAAGTGATCTCCGCGCGGTACGTCGTCACGACGTGCACGGCGGCGTCCTCGACCCAGCGGTCCACCTTGTTCTGCATGGACGGCTCCGCGGCCATCCGGGCGCCGAGCGACAGCAGGGAGGACCGCACGCGCAGCCGCAGCTCGCTGCGCTCGTCCTCGGCCGCCGACACGATCATGGCGCGTACGGCGGTCCAGGCCGAGGCGATCAGGTCCTGCACCTCGCCGCGGGCCAGCACCTCGCCCTTGAGCCGTTCGACGCGCGCCCGGGTCTCGGTGTCGGACTGCAGGTCGGAGGCGAAGTCGATGAGGAACCGGTCGAGGGCGCCGCGCGCCGGGTGGGAGGGCATGTCGCGCATCTCGACGCAGAAGCGGAGCAGTTCCTTGTAGACGCGCTCGCCGACCTTGCGGTCGACGAACTTCGGCGTCCAGCCGGGCGCTCCGCCCTGCACGGCCCCCATGACGTCGTCGCCGTGCAGCACGAGCCAGTCGTGGGCCTTGTTCACGATCAGGTCGACGGCCCGTCGGTGGCCGCCCTCGGCGACGATGCCCTCCAGCATCTTGCCGATGCCGGGCGCGATCTCGCGGGCGTCGGCGCGGCGTGTGATGGCCTCGGCGACGACGGCCTGGACGTCGGCGTCCCGCATGACCGTCAGGGCGCCGCGCAGCGCGGTCGCGAGCTCGGCGGTGACCCGGTCGGCGTGGGCCGGTTCGGCGAGCCAGGCGCCGAGCCGGCTGCCGATGCCGACGGCGCGCAGCCGCTGCCGTACGACGTCCTCGGAGAGGAAGTTCTCGCCGACGAACTCGCCCAGGGAGACGCCGAGCTGGTCCTTCTTGTTCGGGATGATCGCGGTGTGCGGGATGGGCAGGCCCAGGGGGTGCCGGAAGAGGGCCGTGACGGCGAACCAGTCCGCGAGCGCGCCGACCATGCCGGCCTCCGCGGCGGCGGCGACGTAGTCGGCCCAGGCGCCGGCGCCGTGGTGGGAGGCGACCTCGGCGAGGACGTACACGAGCGCCACGAACAGCAGCAGGCCGGTCGCGGTGAGCTTCATCCGCCGTACGCCGCGCCGCTTCTCCTCGTCGGCGGCGGTGAACGTGGTCATCGCACGCACGGCCGACGGGGGCACGTCCCGGTTACCGCCGGGCCGCGGCCGGGCATGCTCCTCTACGACAGACGTTCCCGATTTCTCCGTATTCGTACGTTCCATTCCGCTCCGTCCGTCCGTGATCCACCGCACACATTGTCCCTTCCCGACCTACTCCTGGAACGAATCAGGAGTTCCCGGCGTCTGTCCTCGGGGGGAGAGCGATGACGACTCCGGAGGACTCCGGGCGGCCCAATGGGGGGTCTGTGCAACTCCCTTCCGCCTTATGACGCATCATGAGGTGATCACATCGGAGCCTCGGGCTCCCATCCGTCCGAGGAGAACGCACCGCATGACCAGGCGTAACGGTTATGCCTTGCTCGCCGCGATCGTCGCACTGATCGTCACCCTGTCCGTCGCCCTGTACGTCGGGGTCGCCGCCGACCACGGCAGCGCCACCGGCGAGACCGCGCCCGCGCAGCGCGGCACCGGCCGCGGCCCCGCCGCCCCCGCCTCCACCGGCCTGTGGGTCGGCGCCTGGTCGGCGTCCCCGGTCGGCGCGGAACCGGGCACCGAGGTCGAGGGCCTGGTGGGCCGCTCCGTGCGCAACGTCGTGCGCGTCGGCGTCGGAGGTACGAGTGCCCGGATCACGCTGTCCAATCTCTACGGCCAGTCGGCGCTCACGATCACCAACGCGTCGATGGCCGTCGCCGCCGGCACCGGGACCCCGGTCGCCGTCGCGGACACCATGCGGCGCCTGACCTTCGGCGGCAGCACCACCGTCGTCGTACCGCCGGGGCAGCAGGTGCTCAGCGACGCGGTGCGCATCGCGCTCCCGGCCGACTCGGACGTGCTGGTCACCACGTACTCGCCGACCCCGTCCGGCCCGGTGACCTGGCACCCGCACGCCCGCCAGACCAGCTACGTCGGCGAGGGCGACCTCACCGAGGACACCACCGGCGCCGCCTACACCGGGCAGGTCACGTCCTGGCGGTACCTGACCGCGGTGGACGTCCTCAGCAAGGAGTCGGACGGCACCGTCGTCGTCTTCGGCGACTCGCTGACCGACGGCATCGCCTCCACGCTGAACGCCAACCGCCGCTGGACGGACGTCCTCGCGCGCCGGCTGCGCACCGCGATCGCGGCCGGCCAGGACCTTCCCCGCTACAGCGTCGTCAACCAGGGCATCAGCGGCAACCAGATCCTCGCCAGCGGCACCGGCCGCCCCGCCGACAACCAGGCCGGGCTCGGCCGCTACCACCGGGACGTGCTCTCCCGCACCGGCGTCAAGGTCGTCGTCATCGACCTCGGCGTCAACGACATCCTGCGCAACCCCGCCGTCGCCGACCCCGAGAGCATCCTCGACGGCCTGCGCACCCTGGTCCGCCAGGGCCACGCCCGCGGCCTGAAGGTGATCGGCGCGACCCTGATGCCCTTCCAGGGCCACCGCGGCTACACCGACGCCCGCGAGCAGGTGCGCCAGCAGATCAACGCGCAGATCCGCGCGGGACGCGTCTTCGACGCGGTCGTCGACTTCGACGCGGCGGTGCGCGACCCGTACAACCCGCGCCGGCTCCGCGCCGACCACGACTCGGGCGACCATCTGCACCCCAGCGACCAGGGGTACCAGCGGATGGCGGACAGCTTCGACCTCGGCCTGCTGAAGGGCGCGGCCCCCGCCGAACTCTGAGCGGCACGGAAGGGGCGGTCCCGGTGGCCCCCCTCCGCCGTCCCGGTCCCCGTCCGCCGACTCAGTCCTCGTCGGACACCGGCTCCGGCAGTTCGCGCCGGCCGGCCTTGCGCTCCAGCTTCTCGCGGCGGCGCTCCTCGCGCAGCTCCTGCTTCTGGACGCGCGTCAGCTTGCGCTCCACACCGACCCCGCCCCAGAACGCGAACCCGGACACGATCACCCGGGGCCCGCCCGGTTCGCCGAGGACGCCGTCCTCACGGTGGTCGAAGCCGCCCATGACACCGATGCCGCGCACCACGACCTCCACGCCGGGCGGCACGATCACCTGCACGCCGCCCATGACGGCCACGCAAGTGATCTCGATCTCGCGGTCCGCGAAGTTCGCCTCCCGCAGGTCGATCTCCCCGCCGCCCCAGAACGCCACGCAGTTGAGCCGCTTCGGCGCCGTCCACCGCCCCTTGCGCTGGAACCCGGACAGCACGGCGACCGCCCACGCCGGGGAGTCGTCACCGCCGACGATCCGCCCCTCCCACGGCTGGTCCGCGGGCGCGGGCCGCTTCAGCATGTCGACCCTCGGCACGGGCGCCGCGCCGACCGGCAGGTCGCGGGTCAGCGGCTCCAACTCGCCGTAGGTACGGGCCCGGTAGGCGGCGTCCAGCCGCTCCCCGAACTCCTCCATGTCGAGCCGCCCCTCCGCGAGGGCCTCCCGCAGGACCTCGGCGACCCGTTCACGGTCGGCGTCGGAGGCGCGCAGCTGCGGGGCGTTGTCGCTCATGACAGCAGCCTACGAGCAACTCGCCTCCGGGGACTACGAGATGACCCGCCCCACGTCCTCCCGCGGAGCCTCGGGACGTCCGGCCGGGCCGTGCAGCATCCGCGCGATGACGGCCTCGATGTCCGGCTCCCGCACCGACAGGTCCACCAGCGGATGGTCGGCGGCGACGCGCGCCACCAGCGCCGCCGCCGACTCGGACGCCGGGAACGCCAGCCACTGCCGGGGCCCCTCCACCTTCACCACCCGGGCCGGTGCCGCCTCGATCGGCGGCAGCTCACGCTCCAGATCGACCACGAGCATCCGTTCGCTCTCCCCCACCTCGTGCAGCCCGGCGAGCGCGCCGTCGTACACCAGCCGCCCCTGGTCGATGACCATGACCCGGGAGCACAGCTGCTCGATGTCCTGCAGGTCGTGCGTGGTCAGCAGCACCGTCGTGCCCCGCTCGGTGTTCAGCTCCCGCAGGAACGCGCGCACCCTGGCCTTCGACATCACGTCGAGGCCGATCGTCGGCTCGTCCAGGTACAGCACCTCCGGGTCGTGCAGCAGCGCCGCCGCGACGTCCCCACGCATCCGCTGCCCGAGGGACAGCTGCCGCACCGGCACCGCCAGCAGCTCCTCCAGGCCGAGGAGTTCGACGAGCCGGTCCAGGTTCTCCCGGTACCGGGCGTCCGGGATCCGGTACATGCGGTGCATCAGCCGGTACGAGTCGATCAGCGGCAGGTCCCACCAGAGCGTGGTGCGCTGCCCGAACACCACCCCGATACGGTGCGCCAGCCGGGTCCGCTCCCGGGACGGATCGATCCCGGCCACCCGCAGCCGGCCGCCGCTCGGCGTCAGGATGCCGGTCAGCATCTTGATCGTCGTCGACTTCCCGGCGCCGTTCGGGCCGATGTATCCCACCATCTCGCCGCGCGCCACCCGGAAGGAGATCGAGTCGACCGCCCGTACCCGCCGCCGCTCCCGCTTCAGAAAACCCGTCCCGCGCCGGACGTCGAAGACCTTCTCGACCCCGTCGACCTCGATGAACGCCTCGTCGTCCATACCCGCTCCGCTCCCTAACTCCCCGTACTCCGGTACGCCCGCAGCCCCGCCCGCCACACCAGCCCCGCCGCCGCGCAGCACACCGCCGCGACCAGCGGTGACGCGTACGCCGTCCAACCGGGCAGCGCCACCGGGTACGGCCGGCCCAGCACATGCGCGGCCGGCACCCAGTTGACGAAGGCGAGCGGCAGCGTGAACGTGACCCCGCGCACCAGGTCCTTGCCGAACACCGACGGCGGGTACTGCAGCAGCGTCGTCCCGCCGTACGTGAACGCGTTCTGCACCTCGGCGGCGTCCTGCGCGACGATCTGGAAGGCCGCGCCCGCCACGAACACCGCGCCGAAGATCACCGCACCGCTCCCCACCGTCACCGGCACCAGCAGCACCTTCGCCGCCGTCCACTCCACGTCCACCGCCGACAGCGCCCAGCCCAGCACCACCAGGCCCTGCGTGATCCGGCCCAGCCGGCGCAGCGCGAAATGGTCCGCGCCGACCTGCGCGAGCACCGGCACCGGACGCACCAGCAGCACGTCGAACGAACCGTCCCGCATCCGGGCGCCCAGCACGTCCATCGAGCCCAGCACCAGATCCGCGATCCCGAACGCCGTCACCGACAGCCCGTACAGGAACGCCACCTCCGGCAGCGACCAGCCGCCCAACGCGTCGACCTGCGAGAACATCAGCAGGATCCCCACGAAGTCCAGCCCGGTCAGCAGCAGGTTGCCGACCACCGTGACCACGAACGACGTCCGGTACGTCATGCTGGACCGCACCCACATCCCGGCGATCAGCCGGTAGGCCCGCAGCCCCTCGACGACCGCGCCGCGCTCAGCCACCCTGCACCACCACCCGCCGCGTCGCCGCCGACTGCAGCGCCCGCCCCGCCGCCAGCAGCACCACCGCCCAGCCCGCCTGGAAGGCCAGCGCCCCCGGCACCCCGGTCTCCCCCATCAGCACGTCCGCGGGCATCTGGAGCTGCGCCGCCCACGGCAGCACCCGCACCACCTCGCCGAACGCCCCCGGAAACGCGTTCAGCGGCAGGACCATGCCCGAGAAGAACAGACCCGTGATCATCAGAGCCTGGTTGACGCCCGTCCCGTCCAGCAGCCAGAACACGCTCAGCGCCACCAGATAGCGGATCGCGAAACTCACCACCGCCGCCAGCAGCAGCGTGACCGTGAACGCCGCCCACCGGGCCACGTCCGCCGGCAGCGCCATCGGGAAGAACAGCGCCCCGAACAGGAACGGCACCACCCCCCGGCCCAGCAACTGGAACAGGGCCCGCCCGAGGTCCCCGGCCAGCCACCACAGCTGCAGATCCACCGGCCGGTACAGGTCGACGGCGACCTCCCCGGTGCGGATGCGCTCCATCAGCTCCTTCTCCGCGCCCCCGCCCTGGATCGCCAGCGTCGCGAACAGGCACTGCCCCAGCCACACGTACGTCACCGCCTGCGCCTGGTCGTAACCGCCGAGCCCCGGCCGCTCCTCCCACAGGGCCAGATACGTGAAGACGAGGATCACACCGAAGACGGTGTTGGTGAACACCCCGGCCGCCGTGGCCAGCCGGTAGGTCGCATACCGCCGGAAACCACCCGCCGCGACGGCCAGGTACAACCGCCCCGCGCCCACACCCACGGCCCTCCTCACCCGCACCGGCACCGAAGCGCAGGAGCTTAGTGGCCGCCCGATGCGGCCTGCCAGCCGTTTTCCGGGGCACCCTGAGGCGAGAAACAGCTCACTTTCCCCCAACGTGCGCGCCATTCCGGGAACGGAACACCCGGCGCGAGAGTCTTCAATGGGGGCGCAGCAGGCGTACGAGGGCGTACGGGAAGTACGACGTGAATCAGGAGTCCGAGCACGACATGAGCGAAGAGCCACAGCCGCAGCAGCCGGCCGGGAAGCCGAAGCGACCCCGGCGGACGGGCTGGCGACGGATCATCCCGACCTGGCGCATGGTCCTCGGCACCTTCGTCATCGGCGTCCTGCTGCTCGCCGGCCTGTTCTTCCTCGGCTACTCCATGGTCAAGATCCCGCCGGCCAACGCACTCGCCACCAAACAGGCCAACGTCTACATGTACGCCGACGGCTCCGTGATCGCCCGCGACGGCGAGGTCAACCGGGAGAACGTCACCCTCGCCCAGATGTCCAAGCCGGCCCAGCACGCCATCCTGGCCGCCGAGGACCGCGACTTCTACACCGAGTCCGCCGTCGACCCCAAGGCGATGCTGCGCGCCGCCTGGAACACCGCCACCGGCAAGGGCAAGCAGTCCGGCTCCACGATCACCCAGCAGTACGTGAAGAACTACTACCTGCGCCAGGAGCAGACCGTCACCCGCAAGGTGAAGGAGTTCTTCATCGCGATCAAGCTCGACCGTGAGAAGAGCAAGAACGAGATCCTCGAGGGCTACCTCAACACCAGCTTCTTCGGCCGCAACTCGTACGGCATCCAGGCCGCCGCCCAGGCCTACTACGGCATGGACGCCAAGGACCTCGACGCCGCCCACGCCGCCTACCTGGCCGCACTGGTCAACGCCCCCAGCGAGTACGACGTCGTCTCCCACCCGGAGAACAAGGCCGACGCCGTCGCCCGCTGGAACTACGTCCTCGACGGCATGGTCACCAAGGGCTGGCTCAGCGCCTCCGAACGGGCCGGGCTCGAGTTCCCCATGCCGAAGGAGTCCTCCACCTCCACCGGACTGTCCGGACAGCGCGGCTACCTCGTGCGGATCGTCCAGGACTACCTGATCCAGAACAAGATGGTCGACAAGGAGGACCTGGAGTTCGGCGGCTACCGCATCACCACCACCCTCCAGAAGAAGCGGCAGGACGCCTTCGTCGACGCCGTCAACGACAAGCTGATCTCCCAGCTCGACAAGGAGAGGCGCAAGGTCGACGGCTACGTCCGCGCGGGCGGCGCCTCCGTCGACCCCAAGACCGGCAAGGTCGTCGCGATGTACAACGGCATCGACTACGTCAAGCAGTACACGCCGAACGCCACCCGCCGCGACTTCCAGGTCGGCTCCACCTTCAAGCCGTTCGTGTTCACCGCCGCCGTCCAGAACGAGTCGACCACCCGCGACGGCCGCCCCATCACCCCCACCACGATCTACGACGGCACCAACCGGCGCCCCGTGCAGGGCTGGCACGGCAAGTCCTACGCCCCCGCCAACGAGGACGACGTCTCCTACGGCGACATCTCCGTGCGCTCCGCCACCGACAAGTCCGTCAACGCCGTGTACGCGCAGATGGCCGTCGACGTCGACCCGCAGAAGGTCAAGGACACCGCGCTCAAGCTCGGTCTGCCCACGGCCACCCCCGACCTGGAGCCGTACCCCTCCATCGCCCTCGGCACCGCCACCGCCAGCGTCCTGGACATGACGGAGGCCTACGCGACCCTCGCCAACCACGGCAAGCGCGGCACCTACACCATGATCGAGAAGGTGACCAAGGACGGCGCCGAGGTCGTCGAGATGCCCCGCCGCAAGCTCTCCCAGGCCGTCAGCCGCGAAGCCGCCGACACCACGACCTCCGTCCTGCAGAGCGTCGTCGACAATGGCACCGCCACCGCCGCCCAGGCCGCCGGCCGCCCCGCCGCCGGCAAGACCGGCACCGCCGAGGAGGACACCGCGGCCTGGTTCGCCGGATACACCCCCGACCTCGCCACCGTCGTCGCCGTGCTGGGCCAGGACCCCGTCACCGCCCGGCACAAGTCGCTGTACGGCGTGATGGGCCTCGACCGCATCAACGGCGGCGGCGCGCCCACCGAGATCTGGGCCCAGTACACGAAGGCCGCCCTGAAGGGGAAGCCGGTCACCGACTTCGACCTGGAGCTCCAGGAGAACGCCGAGGTGCCCCAGTACCCCACCTCCGACCCGACGCAGGGCGACCAGGACGAGGACCAGGGTGACGAGGACGCCTCCGGGAAGCCGACCTCCGGCACCGGCACCGGCACCGAGGGCCAGACCGGCGGCGAGACGCCCGGCGGCCCCGACGGCGGCACCAGCACCGGCCAGGACGGCGGCGGCAGTGGCGACGGCGGCACGGACGACGGAGGCACCACCGACGGCGGCCAGAACGGCGGCACGGACGGCGGCGGGACCACCGACGGGGGCGCCGGCGGACCCGGCGGCCAGGACGGCGGTGCCAGCACAGGCCAGGACGGCGGCAGCGACACCGGCGGACCGGGCACCACGGGCACCACGGCGGGCTTCCCGACCCGCAGGCCCTGAGAGCGGTTCAGTGTCCGCTCGTCGCCTTCAGCCCCACCACGGCGACCAGCAGCAGACAGACGAAGAAGATCCGCGCCGCGGTGGCCGGCTCCCCCAGCACCACCATGCCGACCACCGCGGCACCGGCCGCGCCGATGCCGACCCACACCCCGTAGGCCGTACCGATGGGCAGCGACCGGGCGGCGTACGACAGCAGCAGCATGCTCGCGACGATGCCCGCGCCGGTGAACAGGCTGGGCACGAGCCGGGTGAAACCGTCGGTGTACTTCATGCCCACCGCCCAGGCGACCTCGAGCAGACCGGCGACGACGAGCAGGACCCAGGCCATGACAGGCACCTTTCGAGACGTGACCACGTGGAACGGGGTGCGTCGTCCTTGCCTTCATCCCGGTACGGCGCGTCTCGTCGGGCATCTCCCACGCTAGCAAGCCCACGGTTGGAGGGGCCGGTGACGATCGTCACCGGCCCCTCCAACCGTCACCTCACAGATAGAGCCCCGTGGAGTCCTCCGACCCCTCGAACCGGTCGGCGGCCACCGCGTGCAGATCGCGCTCGCGCATCAGCACGTACGCGACGCCGCGCACCTCCACCTCGGCACGGTCCTCCGGGTCGAACAGGACCCGGTCACCGGGCTCCACGGTCCGTACGTTCTGCCCCACCGCGACGACCTCGGCCCAGGCCAGCCGGCGGCCCACGGCGGCCGTCGCGGGGATCAGGATCCCACCACCGGAACGCCGCTCACCCTCGGTGGTGTCCTGCCGCACGAGTACGCGGTCGTGCAGCATCCGGATGGGCAGCTTGTCGTGTTGGGTGCTCTGCTCGTTTCTGTTGGCGCTCACGCCTCGAACCTACCTGCCTCCGCCACCTCTGTGCGCCGCCGGGTCCGCGCCCTCAGCCCTTGCGGCGCCGGGCGCCGAGGGCCAGCAGCCCGACCAGTCCGACGGCCACGAGCGCGACCGGCACGATGCGCTCCAGACGGGGCGCGCCGTCCTCGTCGGTGAACTTGGCCCTGACGTCGCTCACGGCCCGGTTCACGCCCACGTAGGCACGCCCGAGCGTGTGGTCGATGTTCGCCACGACCTTGGCCTTGGCGTCGCCGACGATCGTCTTCGGATGCACACGCACCCCGATCTCGTCGAGCGTCTCCGCCAGCACAGCGCGGCGGGCCTTGATGTCCGCCTCGATCTGTGCCGGGGTCCTGGTGTCCGACGTGTCCGCCACCGTACGGCCTCCGAGTGAACTGATGATGTTTCCGGACAGTCTGTCAGCTCCACGGCGAACCGCACCGTCAGGCTCCCCGGTTACGCTTGTTCGATGAGCGAGCGACTCCAGCCGGGGGACGTGGCCCCCGCCTTCACCCTGTCCGACGCCGACGGCAACGAGGTGTCCCTCTCGGACCGCAAGGGCCGCAAGGTCATCGTCTACTTCTACCCGGCCGCCCTGACACCCGGCTGCACCAAACAGGCCTGCGACTTCACGGACAACCTGGAGCTCCTGGCCGGCGCCGGCTACGACGTCATCGGCGTCTCCCCCGACAAGCCGGAGAAGCTCGCCCAGTTCCGCGAGAAGGAGTCTCTGAAGGTCACGCTGGTGGCCGACCCGGACAAGAAGGTCCTGGAGGCGTACGGCGCCTTCGGCGAGAAGAAGCTCTACGGCAAGACGGTGGTCGGCGTCATCCGCTCCACGGTCGTCGTCGACGAGGAGGGCAAGGTCGAACGCGCCCTCTACAACGTCAAGGCCACCGGCCACGTCGCCAAGATCATCAAGGACCTGGGCATCTGAGGCCCGGCCCCTGGCCGCACCGCGACGGCCCGCACCGGGACACCCCGGCGCGGGCCGTTCCGCATTCCGGGCGTGACACCCCGACGATCGGCTCGTTGATCCGTGCGAGCCACGAACGCGTGGCCCAGGACGGGGAGGGGATGCGATGGAGGCGGGGGCCTACAGCAGGGAGCGTCTGGAGGAGGCGGCACGGGACGCCCGGACGCTCTCGCAGGCTCTGCACCGACTGGGCGTGGACCCGCGCGGGCCGTCCCGGCGATACGTCCTGACCCGGATGAAGCGGCTCGGCGTGGACGTCTCCCACTTCGAGCGCGAGGGCGTGAAGTGGACGCGCGACATCCTCCAGGACGCGGTCGCGGCCTCGACCAACATGTCCGAGGTGCTCCGCCACCTCGGCCTGGACGTGGTCGGCGGCCACCACACCCACATCAGCCGCCGGATCAGGGCATTCGGGATCGACACCTCGCACTTCGCGCCGGCCGTCCGCACCGAACGGCAGCGCGACAACCGGCGGCGCCGGACGGCCGAGGAGATCCTCACCGTGCTCGCCTCGGGGCGGGCCGGACGCGTGCCGAGCGCTCGCCTCAAGCGCGCGATGCGGGAGATGGGCGTGGCGGAGCGGTGCGCGCTGTGCGGTGTGGAGGGCGTGTGGCTCGGCGAGCCCCTGCCGCTCGAGGTCGACCACATCGACGGCGACTGGCGCGACAACCGGCTGGAGAACCTGCGCCTCCTGTGCCCCAACTGTCACTCGACGACCGACCGTTACCGCGGGCGCGGCACACGGCGCGCTCGGGAGCGGGCCTCATGAGCGCAGGCACTCGGTACAGCCGGGAGCGGCTGGCCGAAGCCGCCCGCCGGTGCGGCGACATCGACGAGGTCATCGTCTTCCTGGGGACACGGCCGTACGCCAATCTGCGTCGTCATCTGCTGGCGCGCTTCGCCCGCTTCGGCATCGACGTCTCGCACTTCCGGCCCTGCGGCAGACGTCCGCGGCCCACGCGTGAGGAGCTGTGCACGGCAGTCGCGGAGTCGTCGTCGCTCGCGGACGTCCTGCGGCGCCTGGGGCGCACGGTCAACGGCACACAACGCGCCCGGCTGCGCGCGTGGCTGGCCGAGGAGGGGATCGACGCCGCGCACTTCCTGGGGCAGGCCCATCAGCGCGGCCGACCGGCCCAGAACGCGAAGCCCCCGCAGGAGGTGCTGGTCCTGCACGACGGCGCACGCCGGACCGCGACGAGCCGCCTGCGCCGAGCGCTCCTGGCGGTCGGTGTCCCGGAGCGGTGTGCGCGGTGCGGGGTCGGCCCCGAGTGGCTCGGCAAGCCCATGACGCTGGAGGTCGACCACATCAGCGGGGACTGGCGGGACGACCGGCGGGAGAATCTGCGGCTGTTGTGTCCCAACTGCCACGCGCTCACCGGGACGTGGTGCAGGGGAGGCGCCGGGCGGCCGGTGTCTGCCGGTACGATGACAGGCACCTGGCGGCGGTGGTGCAATGGCGACACAGCAGGTTTAGGTCCTGTGGCCCTTAGCGGGCTTGAGGGTTCGAATCCCTTCCGCCGCACTTGATCGGCCTGCGTTTCGAAGATCGAGACGCAGGCCGTTGTCGTATCTCAGCCCAGCAGCTCCCGTACCACCGGTGTCAGTGCACGGAACGCCTTGCCCCGGTGGCTGATGGCGTTCTTCTCGGATGGGGTGAGTTCGGCGCAGGTGCGGGTCTCGCCGTCGGGCTGGAGGATCGGGTCGTAGCCGAAGCCGTTGGTGCCGGCCGGGTGGTGGCGCAGGGTGCCGCGGAGCTGGCCCTCGACGACGCGTTCGGTGCCGTCGGGGAGGGCGAGGGCGGCCGCGCAGGCGAAGTGGGCGGTGCGGTGGGGGTCGGCGATGTCGCCGAGCTGGGCGAGGAGCAGTTCGAGGTTGGCCTGGTCGTCGCCGTGCTTGCCGGCCCAGCGGGCGGAGAAGATGCCGGGGGCGCCGCCGAGGACGTCGACGCAGAGGCCGGAGTCGTCGGCGACGGCGGGCAGTCCCGTGGCGCGGGCGAGGGCGTGGGCCTTGAGGAGGGCGTTCTCGGCGAAGGTGACGCCGGTTTCCTTGACGTCGGGGATCTCGGGGTAGGCGTCCGCGCCGACGAGGTCGTGGTCGAGTCCTGCGTCGGCGAGGATCGCCCGGAGTTCGGTGATCTTTCCGGCGTTGCGGGTGGCGAGGATCAGGCGGGTCATGGCCCCCAGTATGGCCAACCGCGGGGACGGCCGGTCAGGGCGTGCAGACCTTGGTGAGTTCGCCGGCGGCGTCGGTGACGGGGCTGATGTCGGGGGTCTTGTCGCCGTCCTCGATGGCGTCGCGGACGTTGGTGACGGCCTTCTGGAGGTTGTCGACGGCCTTGCTCACGTCGGCGTCGTCGGTCTGGTCGCCGATCTCGCCGAGGTTCTTGTCGATGGAGGTCAGCGATTCCTCGAGCTGGGTCGGGTCGTTGCTGGCGTTCTCCACGGCCTGCTGGAGTTCGGTGACGCTGTCGGCGATGGCGTCGGCGGTCTTGACGCAGTCCATCGCCTTGCTGACGGCGTCGCAGCCGGTGGTGAGTCCGGCGGTGAGGGCCAGTGCCGCGACGGCTGCGGCGGCTGTGGCGATGCGGCTCCGGCGGCGTCGGCTGGTGGCCATGGTGGTCGTTCCCCTCCCTGCGCGGGCCTGGCGGGCCCCCGTGCACTGCGGGCGTACGGCGGTGTGCCGTACGCCCGTATCCGTAGTGACGCCGGGGAGGGCGGTGCGGTTGCCCGGGGCCGCTCGGTGTCTTGGTTTGTTCTTTACTGTTCGAGGGGGGTGCCGAGGGCCTTGCGCTGGAGGTCGGCGAGTTCGCCGCAGCCGGCGACGGCGAGGTCGAGCAGGGTGTTGAGTTCCTCGCGGGCGAAGGGTTCGGCCTCGGCGG
This sequence comes from Streptomyces sp. NPDC056628, assembly GCF_042792555.1. NCBI lineage: Bacteria > Bacillati > Actinomycetota > Actinomycetes > Kitasatosporales > Streptomycetaceae > Streptomyces > Streptomyces sp. NPDC056628. The sequence goes on along the minus strand of NZ_JBHTWG010000001.1, from coordinate 178,728 downwards.
TGCCCTGGACCTCGACGAAGCGGCCGTCGCCGGTGCAGACGACGTTCATGTCGGTGTCGGCCTTGACGTCCTCCTCGTAGCGCAGGTCGAGGAGGGGGACGCCGGCGACGATGCCGACGGAGACGGCGCTGACGGTTCCGGTGAGCGGTTTGCGGCCGGGCTTGATGAGTTTGCGGCCCTGGGCCCAGGAGACGGCGTCGGCGAGGGCGACGTAGGCGCCGGTGATGGCGGCGGTGCGGGTGCCGCCGTCGGCCTGGAGGACGTCGCAGTCGAGGACGACGGTGTTCTCGCCGAGGGCCTTGTAGTCGATGACGGCGCGCAGGGAGCGTCCGATGAGGCGGCTGATCTCGTGGGTGCGGCCGCCGATCTTGCCGCGGACGGATTCGCGGTCGCCGCGGGTGTTGGTGGCGCGGGGCAGCATGGCGTACTCCGCGGTGACCCAGCCTTCGCCGCTGCCCTTGCGCCAGCGCGGGACGCCTTCGGTGAAGGAGGCGGTGCACAGCACCTTGGTGTCGCCGAAGGAGACGAGGACGGAGCCTTCTGCGTGCTTGCTCCAGGCGCGTTCGATGGTGACCGGGCGGAGCTGGTCGGGGGTGCGGCCGTCGATGCGGGGCTGTGAGGACATGGCGTGAGCCTAGCGGGACCGGAGGAAGGGCCCGTCCCGCGTGGGGAGGGGCCCTTCAGGGGGTGAAGCCGGGGATGATGCCCGCTCTTCACATCATGTCTTCGATCTCCGCGGCGATCGGGTCGGCGTCGGTGCCGATGACGACCTGGATGGCGGTGCCCATCTTGACGACGCCGTGGGCGCCGGCGGCCTTGAGGGCGGTCTCATCGACCAGTGAGGCGTCGCTGACCTCGGTGCGGAGGCGGGTGATGCAGCCCTCGATCTCCTCGATGTTGTCGATGCCGCCGAGCCCGGCGACGATCTTCTCAGCCTTGCTGGCCATGTTGCCTCTCCCTGATCCGAACCGCTTTGTCGCAGTAACCCACAGTTGGCCCATCTTCGCGAGCGGTCGTGCCGTCTATGTCGAAGGATGGCCTTCACGACAGCGGAACCGTCCGCGACTGGTCTACACCACCAGGGGGACGGCCGACAAACTGCCTAGCGACGACAGGGGTTGGGATGGCTGCCGACGGCATGGTCACCCCCGGTCGGGCTCGTTGGAACGCGGTGTTCCAGGGGTTGCAGAAGATGGGGCGCAGTCTTCAGCTCCCCATCGCCGTGCTGCCGGCCGCGGGCATCCTCAACCGGCTGGGGCAGCCGGATGTGTTCGGGGACGAGGGTCTGGGCTGGACCGATGTCTCGCGGGTGATGGTGGGTGCGGGCAGTGCGCTGCTCGACGGCGCGCTGGGGCTGCCGCTGCTGTTCTGTGTGGGCGTGGCCATCGGCATGGCGCGGAAGTCGGACGGTTCGACGGCGCTGGCGGCGGTGGCGGGGTTCCTCGTGTACTACACGGTGCTGCGGCAGTTCCCGGAGGACTGTCCGGAGGGCTCGAAGGCGGTCGCGATGGTGGGCTGCCGGCTGCAGGACGGCTCGGTGACGGTCTTCGAGTACCAGAATCCGGGGGTGTTCGGCGGGATCGTCATGGGGTTGCTGGCGGCCTTCTTCTGGGCGCGTTACCACCGGACGAAGCTGGTGGACTGGCTCGGTTTCTTCAACGGCCGGCGACTGGTGCCGATCATCATGGCGTTCGTGGCGATCGTGTTCGCGGCGCTGTGTCTGTGGGTGTGGCCGCCGATCGGTGACGCGCTGGAGAGCTTCAGCGACTGGATGAGCGGTCTGGGCGCCTGGGGCGCGGGTGTCTTCGGTGTCGCGAACCGGGCGCTGCTGGTGGTGGGGCTGCACCAGTTCCTGAACGTGCCCATCTGGTTCCAGTTCGGCACGTTCACCACGCCGGACGGCCGGGTGGTGCACGGTGACATCAACATGTTCCTGGCGGGCGACCCGGACGCCGGTCAGTTCACCTCGGGGTTCTTCCCGATCATGATGTACGCGCTGCCGGCGGCGGCCCTGGCGATCACGCACTGTGCGAGGCCGCGGCGCCGCAAGGAGGTCGGCGGTCTGATGCTGTCGGTGGCGCTGACGTCGTTCGTCACGGGGATCACGGAGCCGATCGAGTACTCGTTCCTGTTCGTGGCGCCGCTGCTGTACGCGGTGCACGCGGTGCTGACGGGTGTGTCGATGGGGGTGACCTGGGCCCTGGGGGTGCACGACGGGTTCAGTTTCTCGGCGGGGCTGATCGACTACGTCATCAACTGGAATCTGGCGACGAGACCGTGGGCGATCATTCCGATCGGTCTGTGCTTCGCCGTCCTTTATTACGCGATCTTCCGTTTCGCGATCACCAGATTCGACCTGAAGACGCCGGGCCGGGAGCCGGAGGAGGAGGTGGAGGACGTCACCAAGGGCTGACGGGGGCGGACGGCGGGCCGGGGGGCTCCGCAAAGGTCCGAATAAGGCGGGATAACGGTCCGGGCAACGCTCGGGAATCGTGGGTTCCTTATCGCACCTTCATCGTGTACAACAGGTCTACACCACTGAGTGGTGTAGACCACCACCCGATGGAGGAAGTCTATGAGCACCGCCACCTCGCCAACGGCGGCCCCCACGAAGAAGTGGGGATCAGGCCTGATCCAGGGCCTTCAGAAGGTCGGCCGCAGCCTGCAGCTCCCGATCGCCGTACTGCCGGCGGCCGGTCTGCTGCTCCGCTTCGGCCAGCCCGACGTGTTCGGCAAGGACGGACTCGGCTGGGACAAGGTCGCCGCCGTGTTCGCCACCGCGGGCGGTGCGATCTTCGACAACCTTCCCATGCTGTTCTGCATCGGCGTCGCGATCGGCTTCGCCAAGAAGGCGGACGGCTCGACCGCCCTGGCCGCCCTCGTCGGCTTCCTCGTCTACAGCAACGTCCTCAAGGCGTTCCCGGTCACCGAGGCGAAGGTCCAGGACGGCGCGGACATAGCCGCGACCTACAACAACCCCGGTGTCCTCGGCGGCATCATCATGGGTCTGCTGGCCGCCGTGCTGTGGCAGCGCTACCACCGCAAGAAGCTGGTGGACTGGCTGGGCTTCTTCAACGGCCGCCGGCTCGTCCCGATCATCATGGCCTTCGTCGGCACCGCGATGGGTGTCTTCTTCGGCCTGGTCTGGGAGCCGATCGGTGAGGTCATCTCCGACTTCGGCGAGTGGATGACCGGCCTCGGCGCCTTCGGCGCGGGTCTGTTCGGCCTGATCAACCGTGCGCTGATCCCGGTCGGCATGCACCAGTTCGTGAACACCGTCTCCTGGTTCCAGCTCGGCGAATTCAAGGACGCCGCCGGTGAGATCGTCCACGGTGACCTCAACCGCTTCTTCGCCGGTGACCCGACCGCCGGTCAGTTCATGTCCGGCTTCTTCCCGATCATGATGTTCGGTCTGCCGGCCGCCGCCATCGCCATCGCCCACAGCGCCCGTCCCGAGCGCCGCAGGGCCGTGATGGGCATGATGGTCTCGCTGGCGCTGACCTCCTTCGTGACCGGTGTGACCGAGCCGATCGAGTTCGCGTTCATGTTCATCGCCCCGGTGCTGTACGTGATCCACGCGGTGCTCACCGCACTGTCCATGGCGATCACCTGGGCGCTCGGCGTGCACGCCGGCTTCACCTTCTCGGCGGGCTTCATCGACTACGCGCTCAACTGGAACCTGGCGACCAAGCCCTGGCTGATCATCCCGATCGGTCTGGTCTTCGCCGCGATCTACTACGCCGTCTTCCGCTTCGCCATCACGAAGTGGAACCTCCCCACCCCGGGCCGCGAGCCCGAGGAGGAGGTCGAGGACCTCACCAAGGCGTGAGCCCCACGGCATGGCGAAGGCCCCGGAACCGGGAGGGTTCCGGGGCCTTCGCCGCGCCACCGGCGGAAGAGCTCGGGGCCTCAGATCTCGTACGTCCGGCCGGGCGCCGCCAGCGTCACCGGACCGTCGTAGACCTCGCGCGCGTCGGCCAGGTTGACCTCGGGGTCGGTCCACGGCGGGATGTGCGTGAGGACCAGGCTCCGGGCGCCCGCGCGGGCCGCCGACTGCCCCGCCTCGCGACCGTTGAGGTGCAGGTCGGGGATGCTCTCCTTGCCGTGCGTGAAGGCGGCCTCGCACAGGAACAGGTCGGCGTCGCGGGCGAGTTCGTCCAGGGCTCTGCTGACGCCCGTGTCGCCGGAGTAGGTCAGCACCCGGCCGCCCTGCTCGATCCGGATGCCGTACGCCTCCACCGGGTGGGCCACGCGTTCCGTGTGCACCGTGAACGGGCCGATCTCGAAGGTGGACGGCTTGACCGTGTGGAAGTCGAAGACCTCGCTCATGGACGAGGCGGTGGGGGTGTCGGCGTAGGCGGTGGTCAGCCTCTGCTCGGTGCCCTCGGGGCCGTAGACCGGGATGGGGGCGCAGCGGCCGCCGTCGTGCCGGTAGTAGCGCGCCACGAAGTACGCGCACATGTCGATGCAGTGGTCGGCGTGCAGGTGGCTGAGGAAGATCGCGTCGAGGTCGTAGAGACCGCAGTGGCGCTGCAGCTCGCCCAGGGCGCCGTTGCCCATGTCGAGGAGCAGCCGGAAGCCGTCGGCCTCGACGAGGTAGCTCGAGCAGGCCGATTCCGCGGACGGGAACGACCCCGAGCAGCCGACGACGGTGAGCTTCATGAAACAGAAACCTCCGCTGGCGGGAAATCCGAAGATCGGGGATGGGGGGCGTCGGGGGTCGTGCGGTTTGTCGAGCGTAAGGCGCAAAACCTCCGGTCGCTCCTCCGCCAAGGTCTGTTGTGGGCGAACTCACCTGACAGGCGCTGCCATCCGGGTTAGCAGGCGCTCAGCCGTTCGACCAGGATCCAAGGTCACCCAGGGGCTGCCCCGCCGCCTCCGGCGGAAAGTCCTCGACCGCCTCGCTGGTGCCCTCGTCCCGTCGGCGATCTTGGCGCTGTGCCGCGTGCGCGCTCACCCTCCGGCGGGCGTGCCGGGTGCCACCGTCCGCCTACCTGGACGGACGCCTTCTTCCTGTCGGGTGCCGACTGGGGCGGCCGGCTCGGCGATGCGCTGGAGTACCTGGCGACCCGCTGGACGGACGGCCAGTGCGAAGCGCCGCACACCACCTACCGCCGAGTCGGGGGTGCCCGCGACTGGCCCGAGGACGCGCACCCACAGTACGAGAACGGCAAGTCCCGTGGTTACGACGCTCTCGGTCACGCCCTGGAGTCCGCCACCACGGGGAGCGACTACGGCGCCGCCCGACCCGAACTCCACCGGGGCGAGGACGAACGCGCCGTCATGCAGCGGGTGATGGAGCGTTACGGGTCGGACGACAAGGACCTCATGGACAACCAAGTCGGCAACGCCGACAGCATGGGGCGCATGGGAGCCGCTTACGTCGACGACCTGAACTACGGCCTCGCCGGATACAACGGCGACCCGCAGAGCCTTGACGCGGACAAGCTTCTCGGCGTCAAGCCCGAGCACGGATGTGACTACGGCATCAGTCGTGACTTCATCCGCGAGCTCGGTCAGGACGAGACGTCACACGGAATCATGTCGCAAGCCCAGCAGGCGTACACGACGAGCCTGGTCCACCAGCATGCTGACACGACCGAGGCATACACGGTCGCGGAATGGGGCGCCGCCGCCCACGGTGCTCTCGACGAGGCCCGCACCGAGCAGATCGGCAAGGACTACCGCGACAGCGACGATCAGTACAACCACGAGCGCGAAAAGGCCACGGCCTGGAAGCAGGCCGGCGTGTCGGTGGCCTGCAACCGCGGCCGGGACATGACGGATACGGACAACGCCCGATGATCGCGACACGCCGCCGCCTCCGAGGCACGGTCACGACTCTGGCACTTATGGCCCTTGTCACCGCGTGCGTGGGCCCAGCGGACGAACCCGGGCCCGCCCCCGTCAAGCCGGTCGCGGCGGACAAGATCTGTGGCGGCATGTTCGGCAGTGAGACAGGGCGAGACCTCCAGCGGCTTCTCACTGGTCGAAAGGAGTTCCATCCCCGTACGCGATCCGAGGAGGAGATCGACTTCTACTTCGGCTGGACCCGGCACCCGTATTCCACCGACGAGGAGAAATCCAAGACGCTCGATTTCACCGTGGGCGATGCGGAGAGGACGCGCGCCGTGGACGACCTCCGGCGTACGACGGCACGCTTCCCATGCAGGCTTCCGAATGGCCACGACGGAGCCGTCCAGGGCTACTTCGAGGGCTATTGGGACAACGATCTGGACGACGTGACCGCGCAGAGCAGTGCTCGGCTCAGAGTGCTGCTCTCAGCCGCATCCAAAGTGAGCACGTCCTTGGGCTGCACGAACCGTCCTCGCCTCTCCCCCTCCGGCGTCCTGACCCGCCGGTAGGCGCGCGGGTCGGGGTGGGCGCCGGTACCTTCGTCCCTATGGACACGTCATGGTGGCCGGCGCTCGGCGCGGTCGTGCTGCTCGCGCTGGTGGCCGCGCTGGTCGACGGCTGGGGGCGGGGGCGCAGGCCGCGTCGACGGCTGACCCGGCCGCCGGGACGGCCCCGGGGGCGCGCAGGGGGGCGTGCGCCGGCCCGGCTGCCGGAACCGGCGGAGATCTGGTGGGCGAACGTCCCCTACGAGGACCGGCCGGGGGCCAAGGACCGGCCCTGTCTCGTGCTGGCGGTGCGCGGGCAGCGCGTGACGGTCGCGAAGATCACCAGCAAGAACCGCGCCGAGCGCAGCGGGGTCATCGCGCTGCCGCCGGGGTCGGTCGGGGACGCCGGGGGCCGGGCCAGCTATCTGGAGACGGGTGAGCTGCGGGTCGTTCCGCTGCGGGACTTCCGGCGGCGGGTCGGGGTGATGGACCCGGCCGTGTGGGACCAGGTCCGTCACCTGTCGTCGTAGCCGCCGGGGCGGTCAGGCCCAGAGCTGGCCGTGCAGCGTCTCGATGGCCTCTTCGGTCGTGGCGGCCGTGTAGACGCCGGTGGAGAGGTACTTCCAGCCGCCGTCGGCGACGACGAACACGATGTCGGCGCTCTCCCCCGCCTTCAGCGCCTTGTTCCCGACGCCGATCGCGGCGTGCAGGGCGGCGCCGGTGGAGACGCCCGCGAAGATGCCCTCCTGCTGGAGGAGCTCCCGGGTGCGGGTGACCGCGTCGGCGGAGCCGACCGAGAAGCGGGTGGTCAGCACGGACGCGTCGTACAGCTCGGGCACGAAGCCCTCGTCGAGGTTGCGCAGCCCGTAGACGAGGTCGTCGTAGCGCGGCTCGGCGGCGACGATCTTCACGTCGGGCTTGTGCTCGCGCAGGAAGCGGCCGACGCCCATCAGGGTGCCGGTGGTGCCGAGCCCCGCCACGAAGTGGGTGACCGAGGGGAGGTCGGCGAGGATCTCCGGGCCGGTGGTCGCGTAGTGCGCGCCCGCGTTGTCCGGGTTGCCGTACTGGTAGAGCATCACCCAGTCCGGGTGCTCGGCGGAGAGCTCCTTGGCGACCCGTACGGCGGTGTTGGAGCCGCCCGCGGCGGGGCTGGAGATGATCTCCGCGCCCCACATGCCGAGGAGGTCCCGGCGCTCCTGCGAGGTGTTCTCGGGCATCACGCACACCATGCGGTAGCCCTTGAGCTTGGCCGCCATGGCGAGGGAGATGCCGGTGTTGCCGCTGGTGGGCTCCAGGATGGTGCAGCCCGGGGTGAGGCGGCCGTCCTTCTCCGCCTGCTCGATCATGTGCAGGGCGGGCCGGTCCTTGACGGAGCCGGTGGGGTTGCGGTCCTCCAGCTTGGCCCAGATGCGGACGTCGTCGGACGGCGACAGCCGCGGCAGGCGCACCAGGGGGGTGTTGCCGACCGCGGCGAGGGGGGAGTCGTACCGCATCCCGATCAGGCCATACCGCCGGCCACGGCCGGCAGGATCGTGACGTTGTCGCCGTCGCTGAGCTTGGTGTTGATGCCGTCGAGGAAGCGGACGTCCTCGTCGTTCAGGTAGACGTTGACGAAGCGGCGCAGCTGGCCGCCGTCCACGATGCGCGCCTGGATGCCCGTGTGGCGGGTCTCGAGGTCGGCGAACAGCTCGGCGAGGGTCTCACCGCTGCCCTCCACCGCCTTCTGACCGTCGGTGTAGGTGCGGAGGATGGTGGGGATGCGGACCTCGATGGCCATGGGTCGGGGCTCCTGTCGGGAGTAGTCGGTCGGGGGCGCGCGGCAGCGCTGGAACAGGCGTGGTGCGTGAGTGCGGCGCCGGGGCTCACGGCCGGACGGCGGCAGGGTGTCGCGTCAACAGATGGCGCTGGCGAGCCTGCACAGGTCGACGTGCAGTCGCGCCACGAGCAGCATGCCCGGCGTCTTCCCGCTCACGTCGTGGAGAACCATGGGGTCATCGTATCGATTCCCGGTCCGGGTCCTGGAATGTGATCCCATATCCCGGACGATGACGGGTCGCCTGGTGAGACCGGGCCGTGTGCGGACCGTGCGGGACCGGCCGTACGGGCGGGATCGTCAGTAGGACTCGACGATCCTGACCTCCTCCTCCGTGACCTCGCCCTCGAGGATGCGGAAGGAGCGGAACTGGAACTCGCCGAGGCCGTCGGTGTCGGCCGTGGAGACCAGGACGTAGTGGGCGCCGGGCTCGTTGGCGTAGGCGATGTCGGTGCGCGAGGGGTACGCCTCGGTGGCGGTGTGCGAGTGGTAGACGATCACCGGCTCCTCGTCGCGGTCGTCCATGTCGCGGTAGAGCTTGAGCAGGTCACCGGAGTCGAACTCGTAGAACGTGGGGGACATCGCCGCGTTCAGCATCGGGAGGAAGCGTTCGGGGCGGTCCGAGTCGGCCGGGCCCGCGACGACTCCGCACGCCTCGTCCGGGTGGTCCTTGCGCGCGTGGGCGACGATCTGGTCGACGAGGGCCTGGGTGATGGTCAGCATGCGGCCAGGATAAGCAGAGGGGCCGCCCCGTACCGAGGGTTGGTACGGGGCGGCCCACATGCCGGACGTGCGGTCACGTCCCGGGAGGCGCGGACGCCCTGGGCGGCGGGCACGGGGAGCGCCACGAGCGCTCCCCGCGACCTGACGTCCGCGCGCGGTTCAGCCGACCTTCTCCAGCTCCGGCTCCTCGCCACCGCGCGTGGCGATACCCGGGTTGCGGCTCTTGAGGACCGTCCAGCCGACGCCGAGGGCGACGGCCCAGCCGGCGGCGACGTACAGGCAGACGCGCGCGTCCTTGTCGTACGCGATCAGGCAGGTCACGCCGATGAGGAAGAGCAGCGCGACCCAGCTGAACAGGGCGCCGCCGGGGGCGGGGAAGGACGAGGCGCGCAGCCGGCCGGCGTCGACGGCGGCGCGGTAGCGGATGTGGCTGACGAGGATCATCATCCAGGTCCAGATGCCGGCCGCGGTGGCGACGGAGGTGACGTAGAGGAACGCCTTCTCCGGGACGACGTAGTTGAGGATCACGCCGATGCCCATGAGCGCCACGGAGACGCTGATGCCGACGGCCGGTGTCCTGCGCCTGTTGAGCTTGCCGAACGCCTGCGGGGCCTCGTTGTTGGCGGCCAGGTCGCGCAGCATGCGGCCGGTGGAGTACATGCCGGAGTTGCAGGACGACAGGGCCGCGGTGAGGACCACGAAGTTGACGATGCCCGCGGCGAGCGGGATGCCGATCTTGCCGAAGGCGTGCACGAAGGGGCTCTCGCCGGCGGCGAACTCGGTCCATTTGACGACGGAGAGGATCACCAGGAGCGCGCCGACGTAGAAGACGATGATGCGCCAGGGCAGCGTGTTGATCGCCTTGGGCAGGGTCTTCTCGGGGTTCTCGGACTCGCCCGCGGTGACGCCGACCAGCTCGACGGCGAGGTAGGCGAACATGACGCCCTGGAGCGTCATCAGGCTGGAGCCGATGCCGTTGGGGAAGAACCCGCCGTGCGACCAGAGGTTGGAGACGGCGGCGGTGTCACCGGCGTCCGAGAAGCCCAGGGTGAGCACGCCGAGGCCGATGACGATCATGCCGATGATGGCCGTGACCTTGACCATCGAGAACCAGAACTCGACCTCGCCGAAGATCTTGACGGAGATCAGGTTGACGCCGAAGAGCACCACGAGGAACACCAGGGCGCTGACCCACTGCGGGATCTCCGGGAACCAGAAGTGGATGTAGATCGCGGCGGCCGTCAGCTCGGCCATGCCGGTGACCACCCACATGAGCCAGTACGTCCAGCCCGTGACGAAGCCGAAGAACGGGCCGAGGAACTCCCGGGCGTACTCGGCGAAGGAGCCGGACACGGGCCGGTACAGGAGCAGCTCTCCCAGAGCCCGCATGATGAAGAAGATGACGACGCCCGCGAGGGCGTACATGAGGATGATGCTGGGTCCGGCCTTTGCGATGTTCGCACCGGCACCCATGAACAGGCCGACACCGATGGCGCCGCCGATCGCGATCATCTGGACCTGACGGCTGCCGAGGCCGCGCTCGTACCCCTCTTCGGGGGCACCCGTGGCCGTCGCGTCAGTGACCTTCGAAGAGGTCATGTGTTGTGCGCCTTTCTCCATGCCGACCCGGGCCTTTCGTCGGCCGCGGACCGGGTCTCGATCCCCCCGGACTGCTGGAGCTGTGCCCGGCCGGCGATCCGCCGGCCCTGTGGCGCACCCGGCCGAACATTCGGGTGGTGCTCGGCGGGCGGTCGTGAAGATTTATCACGACCGCAACGGTGATCGGCGAGGGCACGTGTGGCGCATCCCACAGGAAGAACCGGACAAAATCACCGCCGCCCCGCATAGCGGGTGGCGGCGGTGACGGGATCGTTATCCGGATTTGAGCGTCCGCTGAGCGAACACAGAACCCTTACATATCGGCACGGAACGGTCGCATGGCCGGGTGGATCAGGGCATGAGGGTGGTGACCAGGGTCTCCTGGAGGCCGCCGAGCCACAGATAGGCCATCACCATCGGCTTGCGGGAGTCCTCGTCGGGGAGGCCGTACAGCAGGTCGGTGTCGTCCTCGTCGGTGATCTCCAGCCGGGAACCGATGGCCAGGCGCAGGTCGTTCAGGGCGCCGAGCCACCGCTGGGACTCCTCGGGGGACAGCTTGAGCACCGCGCCGCCCTCGCCGGCGCTCTCGGCGCTGAGCGCGTCCAGGGTGCGCACCACCGCGAGCGCGTTCTCCCGCTTGCCGGCGCGCAGGTCGTTCTCCGTGTACCGGCGGAACTCGGCGGAGTGCGCCCGCTGCTCCTCGGCCTCCTGGGCCCGCGGGGTGCCCTCGGGGTCGCTGTAGGCGTCGGGGAAGAGGCGCTTGAGCACGGGGTCGGAGGGCGGCTCGCTGGGACCCTCGGCGAACAGCTCGGCGAGCGGGTCGTCGGAGGCGTCCCCGGCCGGGCCGGGTCCGATGAGTTCCAGCAGCTGGACGGCCAGCGACCGGATGATGGAGATCTCGACTTCGTCGAGAGCGACGGCGGCGCCGCCGCCGGGGACGGGTTCGAAGGTTCCTGGCATGGAGACGATTCGCTACTTCCGGTCCTGCTGGAGGGTGGCCCACAGGCCGTAGCCGTGCATGGCCTGCACGTCGCGTTCCATCTCCTCGCGGGATCCGCTGGAGACGACCGCCCGGCCCTTGTGGTGGACGTCGAGCATGAGCTTGGTGGCCTTGTCCTTGCTGTACCCGAAATACGACTGGAAGACGTACGTCACGTAGCTCATGAGGTTGACCGGGTCGTTGTGGACGATCGTGACCCAGGGGACGTCGGGCTCGGGGACGGCGAACACTTCCTCCGCCGACTCGGTGCGTTCGATCTCTAGGGGAGCGGGTGACGTCACAGTGCCCATGCTGCCACCGCAGGGGGGTGGTCGCACAAATCCCGGGGCCCGCCCGGGCCTAAATCGTCAGACTGACGAAATGGGGGTACGATGCGTGGCCATGAACACAGCGGACCTTGGGCTGCCGGTGGATGTCCCCTCGACGGCGCTCTTCACGGACCAGTACGAGCTGACGATGCTGCAGGCCGCGCTCCGCGCGGGCACCGCCGAGCGGCGCAGCGTGTTCGAGGTCTTCACCCGGCGGCTGCCGCACGGCCGGCGCTACGGCGTGGTGGCCGGCACCGGACGCGTCCTGGACGCGGTGGAGAACTTCCGCTTCGACGCGGACGTCCTCGGCTTCCTGCGCGAGCGGGCCGTCGTCGACGAGCCGACGCTGCGCTGGCTGAGGGACTACCGCTTCTCCGGGGACATCTGGGGTTATCGGGAGGGCGAGGTCTACTTCCCCGGCTCGCCGATCCTGCGGGTGGAGGGCAGCTTCGCCGAGTGCGTGCTGCTGGAGACGGTGATCCTCTCCATCCTCAACCACGACTCGGCCATCGCCGCGGCCGCCTCCCGGATGTCCGCCGCCGCCGGGGACCGCCCGCTGATCGAGATGGGCGCCCGCCGCACCCACGAGCTGGCCGCGGTGGCCGCCGCGCGCGCCGCCTACATCGGCGGCTTCACCTCCACCTCCGACCTGGCCGCGGGCTTCCGGTACGGCATCCCGACGGTCGGCACCAGCGCCCACGCCTTCACGCTGCTGCACGACCACGAGCGGGACGCCTTCCGGGCCCAGGTGGACTCCATGGGCCGCGGCACCACGCTGCTGGTGGACACCTACGACGTCGCCGAGGCGGTCCGTACGGCCGTGGAGGTCGCCGGACCCGAGCTGGGCGCCGTCCGCATCGACTCGGGCGACCTGCTGCTGGTCGCGCACCGGGTCCGCCAGCAGCTCGACGAGCTGGGCGCGACCGGCACGAAGATCCTCGTCACCTCCGACCTGGACGAGTACGCCATCGCCTCGCTGGCGGCGGCGCCCGTGGACGCGTACGGCGTCGGCACCCAGCTGGTGACCGGGTCCGGGCACCCGACCGCCTCCATGGTCTACAAGCTGGTCGCCCGCGCCGAGTCCGGCGACCCCGGGGCGCCCCTGGTGCCGGTGGCGAAGAGGTCGACCGGCGGGAAGACCTCCGTCGGCGGCCGCAAGTGGGCGGCGCGGCGGCTCGACGCCGACGGGGTCGCGGAGGCCGAGGTGGTCGGCACCGGGCCGGTGCCCGCCGAGCTCGCCGACCGGCAGCTGCCGGCCCAGCTCGTCAAGGGCGGGGACGTCGTGGCGCGCGAGCCGCTGGACGCCGTCCGGGACCGGCACGCGGCGGCCCGCGCCAACCTGCCGCTGTCCGCGATCCAGCTCTCCCGGGGGGAACCCGTCATTCCGACGGAGTACGTCCATGTGCGGCCGGGTAGCCAGACGGGGGCGTGAAGCGGGCGCGCCCGCAGTGCCCGCCCCATGCCCCCTCCCGCACCGCACGCGAAGTCTCTAGGCTCGGAGGTTCACGGCCGGGCCGCGCCGATTCCACCGTCCCGACCTCAGCGTCCATAACCGAAGGACACCGACCATGCGCCGCGCCTTGATCGTCGTAGACGTGCAGAACGACTTCTGCGAGGGAGGCAGCCTCGCGGTGGCCGGTGGCGCCGACGTGGCCGCCGCCGTCACGGAGCTCATCGGTCAGGCGGCCGGGTCCGGCTACCAGCACGTCGTGGCCACACGCGACCACCACATCGCGCCGGGCGGCCACTTCTCGGCCCACCCCGACTTCGTCCACTCGTGGCCGGCGCACTGTGTGGCGGGCACCGAGGGCGTGGGCTTCCACCCGAACTTCGCGCCCGCGGTCGCCTCCGGCGCGATCGACGCCGTCTTCGACAAGGGGGCGTACGCCGCGGCCTACAGCGGGTTCGAGGGCGCCGACGAGAACGGCGTGCGGCTCGCGGACTGGCTGCGGGCCCGGGAGGTCACCGAGGTGGACGTGGTGGGCATCGCCACCGACCACTGTGTGCGGGCCACCGCGCTGGACGCGGCGCGCGAGGGGTTCCGTACGCAGGTGCTGCTGGACCTGACCGCCGGAGTGGCCGCGGAGACCACCGAGCGGGCGCTGGAGGAGCTGCGCGGGTCCGGTGTGGAGCTGACCGGCAAGCCCGTGGTGGCGTAGCCGCCTACGGGCGGACGACGCGACTTCACGGACGCCGCCTCAGGCGGGGGCGGCGGGCCGGCGCAGGAGGGCCCGGATCGGGTGCCAGAGCTCCTGGGCCGGTCCGGGGACGGGTTCCGGCACGGCGGGGACGACGTCCGGGCAGGGGGCCGTGCGCCATATCAGCCCGTCGGGGTGGTGCAGGACCGCCGTGATCTCGTCCGGGGTCGGCGGGGCGGCGTTGCCCCGCAGGTAGACGGCGCGCATGCCCAGGTTGCGGAGCCTGGTCAGGGCTCGGGCGCGGTTGCGGGCGTGCACCAGGACACGGACGCTGCCCGTGCCGTCGGTGGTGGGTCTGGGCAGGTTCAGCGCCACCACGACGCTGCCGGTCGGCAGCTTGCAGAAACCTCCTGCGGCCATACGGTCACACCCCCGTGCGATGCGGTGTCAATAGCGGAAGCACAGGGTGCACCTAAACACGACCGGCGGCAACCCCGCCAGGGGGCTGCCGCCGATCATGTTCTGACCTGCAGTTCTATCGATTACTTCGCCGCGGGGCCCACTTCGATCTCGATCGTGGAGCCGTCCTTGGCCTCCTTGACGATCTTGATCTTGGTGTTGGTGTCAGTGATCTTGACACCGGCGGAGGGGTTCGACGCGTCGTAGTACGTGTGGGTGCGGTCGTTGAAGACCGACACCCCCGGACGCGACGGGATCGTCGCGGCGACGTCCGCGTTGTGCAGCGTCATGCCGTCCGTGCGGAAGGTGCTGAACGGGGAGTCGTAGGCCTGGATGCGGTTGCGCATCAGCGTGCCGTTCGTCCACTTCAGCTGCGCCGGGTGCGAGTCGACCGGCAGGATCAGGCCGGCACCCGGGTGCCGGCTGGTGTTGTTGTCCAGCTGCGAGGTGTCCCACTTCCAGATGAGCAGGCCGTTCTGGTACGCGTAGTGCTCCACCCAGTCCGGACGGGTCGTCGTGAAGCCGAAGTTGTACGGGCCCGTCTTCAGGGTCTTGTCGTACGACACGTACTGACGGTTCTCGGCGATGTAGTACTGGGCGTAGTCGTCCGTGATGGACGCGCCGATGCGCGAGAAGCCCTTCTTCGCCCAGGCCTCGTCGGCGCTCTCGGCGTCGTCCGAGAACACCGCCGAACCGTCGGCCGTCACCGTGATCCGGTCGGCCGCGAAGCCCTTCTGGGCCACACCGCCGTCCGTCTGGTAGCGGAAGCGCAGGTCGACCTTCTTGCCCGCGTAGGCGTCGAGCGGGAAGACCAGCTTCTTCCAGGCGCCGGAGGTGCCGTCGAGCGCCGGCTTGCCGCTGGCGTCCTTGCCGATGGCCGCGCCGTCGGCGGTGCCGTCGACGGCCGTCCAGTTGGCGCCGCCGTCGGTGGACACCTCGGTGTAGAGGTAGTCGTAGCCGGCCTCGATGTCCCACCAGCCGTCGAGCGTCAGCGAGGCCGCCGACTTGCCCGTCAGGTCGACCGAACGGGTCAGCGTGTTGGCGAGGTTGTCGCCGCTGCCGCTCCACCACTGGTTCTCGCCCTGCGCGGGCTGGACGATCTCGGTGGTGACCTTCTTCTTGGGCAGCTCGACCACGAGGGCCTGCTTGTGCTTGGTGTTGTACTCGGCGACACCCAGCTTGTGCCACGAGCTCGTGGCGGCCTTGGCCGTGTCGTACTTCAGCCAGCCCAGCTGCAGCTTGTCCCAGGCGGTCATGTCGCCGGGCAGGTCACCGATCTCCGTCTTGCCGGTGCCCAGCCAGGAACCGGAGGACATCAGCGTCCAGAACCCGGTGGAGTTCTCGCCGCCCTGGGTGTCGTAGTGGTCCGGCAGACCGAGGTCGTGGCCGTACTCGTGGGCGTAGACGCCGAGGCCGCCGTTCTCCGGCTGGACCGTGTAGTCGCCGACCCAGACGCCGGTGGAGCCGATCTGCGCGCCGCCCAGCTTGTTCTGCGCGGGGCCGGTGGCGCCGGCGTCCGTGCCGAACGCGTACCAGCGGTGCGCCCAGATGGCGTCCGTGCCCTGGACGCCGCCGCCCGCGGACTCGTCCTCGCCGGCGTGGACGATCTGGAAGTGGTCGATGTAGCCGTCCGGCTCGTTGAAGTCGCCGTCGCCGTCGAAGTCGTAGCGGTCCCACTCGTCGAACTGGGCGACGTCGGCCTTGATCTGCGCGTCGGTGCGGCCGGCCGCCTTCTGCTGCGCGACCCAGGCGTTCAGGCCGTCGCTGACGACGTTCCAGACGCTGGAGCAGTTCGTTTCGCCGCAGGCGTTGTTGCCGTAACGGGCCTCGTTGTAGGGCACCTTGACCCAGTCGGAGACCTCGCCGTCGACCGAGTAGCGGCCCGAGGACTGCTTCTCGTAGTACTTCTTGACCGACTCGGTGTTCTTGCCGGTGCCGAAGTACATGTCCTGGAAGTGCTCGCGGTTGTAGTCCGCCTTCCAGGCCGTCGAGTTGTCCTTCTTCGGGTCCGGCTTGGCTATCTGGTTGTGCAGCGGGCCCGGCGTGCCGCCGAACTCGCTGATCTGGTCACCGAACTCGACCAGGATCGTGAAGATCTTGTCGGTCTTCTCGCGGCCCAGCTCGACGTACTTGCTGTCGCCCTTCTTGCTCTTGAGCTCGACGACCTGCGAGCCGTCGCGGCTCTTCACCTTGGTCTTGCCCGAGATGACCTGGGTGAGCGCTTCCTGACGCTGCGCCTCCACGGTCTTGCTCAGGGGGCCTTCGAGGTCGTGGTCGGCGTGCTGGTGGTCCGCCGGGTCACGACGGTCCACCGAGGCCGGTGCGCCTTCGTCGGCCTGAGCCACCGCGAAGGTCGAGAACGTCGCCGCGGCCGTCGCGAGCGCGACAGCCGTCGCCGCCGTCCGGAACGTCCAGGGTCTACTGGTCACTTGAGATCCTCCCCCGCGTTCGGGCGCGCGGAAGGAGGGTCCTGGTCAACGTAGGATCCGCGCGCGCGTCATCAACGCGTGTAGTCAAGTGACGTCATTTGACTAGAGGTTAAGCAGAAAAAACAGACCTTGACTTGGACAGGTCAACTGCATTATGCGGAGTCGCTGTCCACTTACCGAACGGCGGCCGGAGGGCGGGCGCGTGCCGCCGTCCACAGGGTGGACGCCATGAATCCGTGCGCCCCCCGTGCATCGGCACTGTTGGTCAGGTCACGCTTACCGAACGTTCCGCTCGGGCATGGACGCCGTTAGAGTCGGATGGCGGAACGCCCGGACGTCGGCGCAAAGCCAGGCCGAAACCCCCGTGCACCCCCGATTCCGAGGACACGATGACCATGCCTCGTCCGACTGCCGCACAGCTCGCCTACGGCTCGTGCACCGTCGTCTTCTCGACGCTCGCCATGCTGCTGCTGTCACAGACCAGTTCGGGCGCCGGGATCGCGGTCATCGCCTTCGCCGCGATGCTGCTCGGACTCCTGGTCGCCATGACGGTGCCCGTGCCGCGCGGGTCCCGTGTGGTGACGGTGGGCCGGGCCGCCGGGGCGGAGCGGGAGAAGACCGAGGAACCCGCCCTCACCAAGTCCTGACCCGCGCTCACGCGTCCGTGCTGACGACCACGGTCTTCGCCGCCTTGTCGTGCAGGCCCTGCTTGTAGGGCCGGTCGAAGAAGCTCCAGCCGCCGGCGATCGCGGTCCAGATGCAGGCGCAGCAGAAGGCGAACGGGATCCACAGCACCAGCGAGCGGATCAGCGTGGTCTGCACCGAGGGCGTGGCCCCGTTGTCGAGGTTGGCGACCCGCAGGTGCAGCAGCTTCTTGCCGAGCGTCTGACCGGTCCGGGAGATCATGACCGTGTCGTAGCCGACGAAGAGCACCGCGGCGACCAGCGACTGGGCGAAGGACTTGCCGTACTGCACCTTGTCGGTGTTCACGTCGTACTCGGTGATCCCGAACCCCCAGGTGATCAGCCAGACGACGACCGCCACCAGGATCAGGTCGATGAGCCGGGCCAGCGTGCGCTTGCCGCTGTCGGCGAGCGGCGGCATCCCGGCCAGCGGGTCGGCGGGCCCGCCGCCGCCTCCGTACGGGTCACCCCCGTAGGGACCGCCGCCGTAGGGGCCACCGCCGCCGGGCGGAGGCGGGGGCGGCTGCCCGCCGTAGGGGCCGCCCTCACCACCGGGCGGGGGCGGGGGCTGCCCGCCCTGGGGCGGCTGGTCGCCGTACGGCCCGTCCGGGCCACCGCCGGGCGGGGGCTGCTTCCGGAACGGGTCGTCGTCCGGGGGCTGCCGGCCGGGGCCGGGAGGCGGTTCGCTGCTCATGGCCCGAGTCGACCGCGAACCGCACGGCCGCGCATCCGGCGCGCGGCCGTCCGGAGTACGCCGTCATCCGGGCCGGACGGCGGACCTCGTCATCCGGCGACGAACGTACGCGCCGCCTTGTCGTGCAGGCACTGGCGCCAGGGCCGGTCGAACAGGCACCACAGCACCCCGACCACTCCGATGACGAGCACGCCCGGCACGCTGTACACGAGCCAGCGGCGCACCGCCGCGCCGTACTCCGGCGGCTCGTGGGCCTCGATGTCGCGCACCTCCAGGCCGAACAGCCGCTTGCCCAGCGTGCGGCCCCACTTGGCGGTGGGCAGGGCCTCGTAGAGCCCGCCGGCCACCAGCAGCACGGCCAGGATGATGCCGAGGTAGACCGACGTGGTGCCGTCCAGCAGCCAGACGGTGACGGTCCGTCCGGAGAGCCTGGCCGCCTCGATCTTGTCGTTGACGTGGTCGAGCGCCCTGGTGCCGAGCGGCACGGCCGCCACCGCCGTGACGGCGGCGAGCACCACGGTGTCCACCAGCCGGGCCGCCAGCCGCTTGCCGAGGCCGGCGGGCCGGGCGGCGGCCTGCCGCAGGGCGGCCGCCGCGAACGGGTCCTCCCGCACCGGCTTCCACGGGGCGACCGGCCGGCCGTCGGCGCCCGGCTCCGCGAGCCGGTGGACCTGCTGCGCCCAGGAAGACTGACCGCCGCCGGGGCCCGGCGCGATCGGAGCCCCGGACGCGGCGGGCGCGGCGGGGGCAGCGGGCGCGGGCTGCGGTCCGCCCGACTGCTGGGGGATGCCCGGCCCGGCCTGCTGGGGGCCGGAAGGGGGCGCGGGGGCGGGGGGCTGGGCGGCGGGCGGAGCCGCGGCCGCCCCCTGGGCCGGCGAGGGAGCCGCGGCGGCCTTGCCGGCGCTGAAGCCGGGGCCCTGCGGGGCGTTGGCCGCGGTGCCCGGCGCGGCCGACGGCGGGTCCTGCGCGCCGCCGCGCGGGTTCACCGCGCGGATGGCCATGGTGCCGGGGTCGGGCGCGGCGCCGGACCGCGCTCCCCCGCCGTCCGTCACGGGCCGGCGCGTCAGGAAGGTGTCGGGCGCGGCGCCGCCGCCGGACTCCGCCTCCGGCTCGGCGGGCGCCGGGACGCGCGGGTCGGCGCCCTCCCGCTGGGCGCCCCAGGAGACCCGGCGGTCCTGGTCGCCGCCGAACCCGGTCTGCCGGGAGCGGTCGGCGCCCCAGGCGGAGGCGGGTTCGGGGCGGTTGCCGTGCTGGGCCTCGCCTGCGGCGGGCCGGGCGACCGGGTCCTCGTCGAAGAAGTGCGGGCCGGTCTCCTCGACCGGGGCGGGCGCGCCGGCCGGCCGGGCGCCCGGCGGCGGGGCGAGCGGCTCGCCGTCGGTCGGGGCGGGACGGCTGGTGCCCGGCACCCAGGAGGCGCCGTTCCAGTACCGGACATATCCAGGAATGGACGGGTCCGGGTAATACCCTTCGCGGGGCCGGTCGTCACCGGGGGCCGGGGTTGGGGCGCTCATGTCCGTCGTCCGGTATCTGCTCGTGGGTCACTACGGGGGCTCCACATCTACCAGACGGACGCACCCGCCACCGCCGGTCCCACGGGACCCGCCCCTTTCCGGGCAACCTCGTGCACGTACGTCACAGGTACGAAAGCCGGGTGGGAGGCCGGGCCGGGAAAAAGGACGCCCGAGTCGCGTAATGCCGCGCGGGGCCATCCCTCTCCACTCGTACGGGCCCATCGGGGGAACCCGTACGTGTCACGAGAGAGGACCCCTGCCATGTCTCACACCGTCGTCGAGCGCGAACTGGAGCTGCGGCTCATCCTGTCGCCCGAGCGCAGCGTCCCGGTCCCGGCCCGGCTGGGCTACCGCAGCGACGACCCGTACGCCGTCCACGTCGCCTTCCACATCACCTCGGCGCGGCCCGTGCACTGGACCTTCTCCCGCGAACTGCTCATCGAGGGGGTGTTCCGGCCGTGCGGGCACGGGGACGTGCGGGTGTGGCCGACGAAGTCGGAGGGCCGCAGCGTGGTGCTGATGGCGCTGAGCTCGCCCGACGGGGACGCACTGCTGGAGGCGCCCGCCGCGCAGGTGTCGGCGTGGCTGGAGCGGACGCTGCGGGCGGTTCCCCCGGGCAGCGAGGCCGAGCAGCTCGGGATCGACGACGCGCTCGACGAGCTGCTCGCCCGGTGACGGGCGTCCGGAGGGCGGGTCAGAACAGCTTGCCGGGGTTGAGGAGGTCCAGCGGGTCGAAGACCCGCTTGATCCCGCGCTGCATCTCGATCCCGACGGGGCCGATCTCGCGCGCCATCCACTCCTTCTTCAGCACGCCCACGCCGTGTTCGCCCGTGATCGTGCCGCCGAGTTCCAGGCCGAGCGCCATGATCTCGTCGAACGACGCACGGGCGCGCCGGGACTCGTCGGGGTCGGCGGCGTCGAAGCAGACGGTGGGGTGGGTGTTGCCGTCGCCCGCGTGCGCGACGACGCCGATGGTGAGCCGGTGCTTCTCCGCGATCCGCTCCACGCCCTCGATCAGGTCGCCGAGCCGGGAGCGCGGCACGCACACGTCGTCGATCATGGTGACGCCCCGGACCGCCTCCAGCGCGGTCAGGGACAGCCGGCGGGCCTGGAGGAGGAGTTCGGACTCGGCGGCGTCGTCCGCCGGGACCACCTGGGTGGCGCCGGCCGCCTCGCACAGCGCGCCGACGGCGGCGAGGTCGGCGGCCGGGTCGGGGGTGTCGAACGCGGCCAGCAGCAGGGCCTCGGTGGTCTCCGGCAGCCCCATCTTCGCCATGGAGTTGACCGCCGCGACCGTCGTACGGTCCATCAGTTCCAGCAGCGACGGCACGTGTCCGCCGGCCATGATCCGGCACACCGCGTCGCAGGCCGCGGCCGCGGAGGCGAACTCGGCGGCCAGGACGAGCTGCTGGGGCGGCTTGGGGCGCAGCGCGAGCACCGCCCGCACGACGATGCCGAGCGAGCCCTCGGAGCCGACGAAGAGCCGCGTCAGGTCGTAGCCCGCCACGCCCTTGGCGGTGCGGCGGCCGGTGCTCATCAGGCGTCCGTCGGCGAGGACGACGTCGAGGCCGAGGACGTACTCGGCCGTCACCCCGTACTTCACACAGCACAGGCCGCCCGAGGCGGT
Organism: Streptomyces sp. NPDC056628; assembly: GCF_042792555.1. Classification (NCBI taxonomy): domain Bacteria; kingdom Bacillati; phylum Actinomycetota; class Actinomycetes; order Kitasatosporales; family Streptomycetaceae; genus Streptomyces; species Streptomyces sp. NPDC056628. Next base: position 157,403 of record NZ_JBHTWG010000001.1, on the reverse strand, counting down.
GCCGATGTTGCCGCCGATGGTGCACATCTCCCAGCTGGAGGGGTCCGGCGGGTAGTACAGGCCGTGCTCGCCCACCGCGCGCGAGAGCGCCGCGTTGACGACACCGGGCTCCACGACGGCGATCCGGTCGACCGGGTTGATCTCGAGGATGCGGTCCATCTTCGTCAGGGACAGCACGATGCAGCCGTCGGAGGCGTTGGCGCCGCCCGACAGGCCCGTGCGGGCGCCCTGCGGGACGACGGGGACGCGCAGCGCGGTGGCGGTGCGCATCACGTGCTGGACCTCTTCGACGGTGCGCGGGAGGACGACGACGGCGGGGGCGCCGGCCGGGCAGAAGCTGGCCATGTCGTGCGCGTAGGAGGCGGTGACGTCGGTGTCGGTGAGGACGGCCTCGGCGGGCAGACCGGCGAGCAGCCGCTCGGTGAGGTCACCCAGGGCCTGGTCGGGTGCTGCTTCGGTACGGCTCATGATCACAGCGTGACACCCGGGGCCATCGGTGTGAACCCCACGCGCGGCAGCTGTGCCCGGGCGGGTGTGGTCGTCGTGTCCACGCGCCGCTTCGCGCACAGTGACGCCATGGAGAACGAGGCCGTGGACCAGGAACAGGACGCGACCGGCCGGCGGCGCCTGCGGCGCCGGGTCCTCGTCGCGTCGGTGGCGGGGTGTGCCGTGCTCGGCGGGGCGCTGGCGCTGCTGCCGTCCGGGCCGGGGCCGGCGCGGCCGCCCGCACCGGCCCCGGGGGCGCGGGCGCTGACCGCGGTGACCTCGGGGGTGCCGGCCGCGCTGCCCGATCTGGCGGTGCTGATCGAACGGCGCGAGCGGCAGGTGCGCGCGCATCCCCGGGACGCCGTGTCGTGGGCCGTGCTGGGGGGCGCGTACGTCGAGCAGGGGCGGCGGACCGCGCAACCGGCGTACTACGCGAAGGCGGAGAAGGCGCTGCGCGCCTCGCTGGAGGCCCGCTCCCGCAACGCCGACGCGCTGAGCGGCATGGCGGCGCTGGCGAACGCCCGGCGGGACTTCGGGGCGGCGCTGACCTGGGCGGAGGCCGCGCTGAAGGCGGACCCGAAGCAGTGGACGGCGTATCCGCAGCTGATCGACGCGCACACCGGGCTCGGGCACGACAAGGCGGCGGGGCGGGCCCTGGACCGGTTGCTGAAGCTGCGCTCGGGTCCGGCGGTGCAGGCGTGGGCGGCGGCCGTGTACCGGGACCGGGGGCAGCACGAGGACGCGGCGGCGGCCCTGTCCGACGCGGCGGCCGGGGCGGCGGCCCCGGCCGAGCGGGCGGCCTATCTGGAGCGGGCCGGGCAGCTGGCCTTCGAACGCGGGGACCTCGACGAGGCCCTGCGGCACTTCCGGCAGGCGGTGCGGCTCGACCCGGACCAGCGGGCGGCGCTGGCCGGGCAGGGCCGGGCGCTGGCCGCGCTGGGCCGCACCACGGAGGCGCTGACCGCCTACCGGGCGGCCCTCGCACGGCAGCCGTCGCCGGAGTACGCGCTGGAGCTGGGCGAGCTGTACGAGTCGATGGGGCTGGGGCAGGCGGCGCGCGTGCAGTACGACCTGCTGCGCGAGCGGGCGGCGCGGGCCGCGGCGGCCGGGGTGGACGAGGAGCTGGTGCTGGGCCGTTTCGAGGCGGACCACGGGGACGCGGAGTCGGCGGTACGGCGGCTGCGCGCGGAGTGGCGGCGCCAGCCGGGGATCGCGGTCGCGGACGCGCTGGGCTGGGCGCTGCACCGGGCCGGGGAGGACGAGGAGGCCCTGACGTTCGCCCGGCGGGCCACCGACCGGGCCAAGGGCGGCGCGGTGCGCAGCGCGCTGTACAGCTGTCACCTGGGGATGATCGAGCGGGAGCTGGGCCGGGAGGGCCCGGCGCGGCGGCACCTCCAGGAGGCGCTGCGGATCAGTCCGCGTTTCTCGCCGACGCTGGTGCCGAGGGCGGAGGAGGCGCTGCGGGAGCTCGGCGAGCCGTCGATGGAGGACGTCCCGGACTTCGAGGAGTGGTCCGCCGGGGAGTGAGCCTCCCCGGCGGACCGGGCCGTCAGAGGTTGCCGCGCTTGGCCTGCTCGCGCTCGATCGCCTCGAACAGGGCCTTGAAGTTGCCCTTGCCGAAGCCCATGGAGCCGTGGCGCTCGATCATCTCGAAGAAGACGGTCGGGCGGTCCTGGACCGGCTTGGTGAAGATCTGCAGCAGGTAGCCGTCCTCGTCGCGGTCGACGAGGATCTTCAGCTCGCGCAGGGTCTCGACGGGCACGCGGGTCTCGCCCGCCCACTCGCCGAGGGTGTCGTAGTACGAGTCCGGGGTGTCCAGGAACTGCACGCCGGCCGCGCGCATCTGGCGGACGGTGTGGACGATGTCGTTGGTGTTCAGCGCGATGTGCTGGACGCCGGCGCCGCCGTAGAACTCCAGGTACTCGTCGATCTGGGACTTCTTCTTGGCGATGGCGGGCTCGTTGATCGGGAACTTGACCTTGAGCGTGCCGTCGGCCACGACCTTCGACATCAGCGCGCTGTACTCGGTCGCGATGTCGTCGCCCACGAACTCCTTCATGTTCGTGAACCCCATGACCTTGTTGTAGAACTCGACCCACTCATTCATCCGGCCGAGCTCGACGTTGCCGACGCAGTGGTCGACGGCCTGGAAGGAGCGCTTGGCCGGCGGCTCGACCATCGGGTCGGCGGTGACGTAGCCGGGCAGGTACGGGCCGTCGTAGCCGCCGCGCTCGACCAGCGTGTGGCGGGTGTTGCCGTAGGTGGCGATGGCGGCCAGCACGACGGTGCCGTGCTCGTCCTTCAGCTCGTACGGCTCGGCGACGGACGTGGCGCCGTGCTCGATCGCGTAGGCGTACGCGGCGCGCGCGTCCGGCACCTCGATGGCGAGGTCGTACACGCCGTCGCCGTGCGCGGCCACGTGGTCCTCGAGGAAGGCGCCCCACTCGGTGGACCGCTTGACCACGGAGGTGAACACGAAGCGGGCCGAGCCGCTCTCCAGCACGTAGGAGGCGGTCTCGCGGCTGCCGTTCTCCGGTCCGGAGTAGGCGACCAGCCGCATGCCGAAGGCGGTGGAGTAGTAGTGCGCCGCCTGCTTGGCGTTGCCCACGGCGAAGACGACCGCGTCCATTCCCTTGACCGGGAAGGGGTCGGCCTGCCGTGCGGTGTCGGGAGTGTGGTGTGTGGTCTGCGTCATAGGCGCAGCCTCACCCGGCACGGCAAGGTGCGCAATAGTTTCGTTTTTCGCTGGGCAGTCTGCATAGGGCCAGGGCTGTCCCGGCGGACTGTCTGTACAGGATGACCACCCCGGAAGGGGGCCGTATGGCGATCGACCGGCTGGACGGGCGGATCATCGTGCTGCTGGCGCGCGAGCCGCGGATCGGGGTGCTGGAGATGTCCCGGCGGCTGGGGGTGGCCCGCGGGACCGCGCAGGCGCGGCTGGACCGTCTTCAGTCGAACGGAGTCATCCGCGGCTTCGGGCCCGAGGTCGATCCTGCGGCCCTCGGCTACCCGGTCACGGCGTTCGCCACGCTGCAGATCCGGCAGGGCCAAGGAGCCGACGTACGGGCGCACTTGGCGTCCGTGCCGGAGGTGCTGGAGCTGCACACCACCACCGGTACCGGGGACATGCTGTGCCGTCTGGTGGCGCGTTCCAACGCCGATCTCCAACGTGTGATCGACCGGGTCGTCGGTTTCGATGGGATCGTCCGGGCCTCTACCGCGATCGTCATGGAGAACCCCGTTCCGCTGCGGGTCATCCCGCTGGTGGAGCAGGCGGCGCAGGACCGGGACAGCAGTTAGCGGCGCGATCAGCTGGGGGTGAGTCCTCGTGAGCTTCTGGGAGTACCTGGGCAACCGCCACCAGCAGCTGTTCGCCGACGCCCTGCAGCACGCCAGCGCGGTCCTGCAGTGCATGGTGGTGGCGACCCTCATCGGGGTGCTGATCGGGGTGCTGACGTACCGCAGCGAGTGGGCCGGGAACCTGGCCACGCTGACCACCTCGGGCATCCTGACCATCCCGTCCCTCGCCATGATCGGCCTGCTCATCCCGATCGTGGGACTGGGCGTGGCGCCGACGGTGATCGCGCTGACGCTGTACGGGCTGCTGCCGATCGTGCGCAACTGCGTCGTCGGGCTGCGCGGCGTCGACCCGTCCCTGGTGGACGCGGCCCGCGGGATCGGGATGTCCCGGCTCGCGCAGCTGCTGCGGGTGGAGCTGCCGCTGGCCTGGCCGCCGATCCTGACCGGCATCCGGGTCGCCACCCAGATGCTGATGGGCATCGCCGCGATCGCCGCGTACGCGTCGGGGCCCGGACTCGGCAACGTGATCTTCCGGGGGCTGGCCTCGCTGGGCAGCGCCAACGCGCTCAACCAGGTGCTCGCGGGCACCGTCGGGATCATCATCCTCGCGCTGCTGTTCGACGCCGCGTACGTCGTCCTCGGACGGCTGACCATTCCCAGGGGGATCCGTGTCTGAGAGCGACCACCACGGTGCCTCCATCGAGCTGGAGAACCTGACCAAGCGCTACCCCGGCAGCCCGCAGCCCGCCGTCGACAACGTGAACATGGAGATCAAGGCGGGCGAGGTGGTGGTCTTCGTCGGCCCCTCCGGGTGCGGCAAGTCCACGACCCTGAAGATGATCAATCGCCTGATCGAGCCGACCAGCGGCCGCATCCGCATCGGCGGCGAGGACGTCACCGACATGGACCCGGTGAAGCTGCGCCGCCGCCTCGGCTACGCCATCCAGTCCGCCGGGCTGTTCCCGCACCTGACGGTCGCCCAGAACATCGGCCTGGTGCCGAAGATGACCGGCTGGTCCAAGGCGCGGATCGCCTCCCGTGTGGAGGAGCTGCTCGACCTGGTGGGACTGGACCCCGGTGAGTTCCACGGCCGCTATCCCCGCCAGCTCTCCGGCGGGCAGCAGCAGCGGGTCGGCGTGGCGCGGGCGCTGGCCGCCGACCCGCCCGTGCTGCTGATGGACGAGCCGTTCGGCGCGGTCGACCCGATCACCCGGGACCACCTCCAGGACGAGCTGATCCGGCTCCAGCACGAACTGCACAAGACGATCGTGTTCGTCACGCACGACTTCGACGAGGCCATCAAGATCGGCGACCGGATCGCGGTGCTGCGCGAACGCTCGCACATCGCCCAGTTCGACACCCCGGAGGCGATCCTCACCAACCCGGCCGACGACTTCGTGTCCGGGTTCGTCGGCGCGGGCGCGGCGCTGAAGCGGCTCAACCTGACCCGGGTGCGGGACGTGGAGATCACCGACTATCCGACGGTGTCCATCGACGACCCGCTCCAGGAGATCTTCAACCGGCTGCGCTCCAGCGGCACCAACGAGATCCTGCTGCTCGACAAGCGGCGCCGCCCCTACAAGTGGCTGCGGCGCGGCGACCTGATGCGCGCCCGCGGTTCACTGGCCCGGGCCGGGACGCCGGTCAGCGACACCGTGACCCGGGACGCCACCCTGCGGGACGCCCTGGAGGCCGTCCTCACCGACAACACCGGACGGGTGGCGGTGACCGGGCGGCGCGGCGAGTACGAGGGCGTCGTCGACATGGAGACGCTGATGAACTCCGTGCACGAACTGCTGGAGGCCGACCGGCTGGAGGCGCTGGAGGCCCAGCACGAGCTGGAGGGCCAGCGCAGCGGGCTCACCCGCGCCGAGCAGGAGGGCGGCACGGAAGGGCGGACGGCGTGAGCACGTCCCGGGCGCCGGGCGCGGCGACGCGGGAGGAAGGCCCTCCCGAGGACGAGGAGGCGCCCCCTCCCCCGCCCCCGAAGCGGCCGCCGCGCAAGCTGAGCTGGCAGAAGCTCACCGTCGTGCCGACGATGCTGGTGCTGCTGCTGCTCGCGACCTGGCTGTGGTTCCGGCAGGCCGACCTCGACCCGATCTCCGAGAACGCGCTCTCCGACGGCCAGGTCTCGCAGGCCCTGTGGGAGCACATCGAACTGACCGTGATCTCCACGTTCTTCGTGCTGGTCATCGCGATCCCGCTGGGCATCCTGCTGACCCGGCGGGCCTTCAGCAAGGCCACACCGGTGGCGCTGGCGTTCGCCAACATGGGCCAGGCGACCCCGGCGATCGGGCTGCTCGCCCTGCTGGTGATCTGGCTGGGCATCGGCCGCCGGGCCGCGCTGATCGGCATCATCGTCTACGCCGTCCTGCCCGTGCTGTCCAACACGATCGCCGGTCTCAAGGCGAACGACCCGACGCTGCTGGAGGCGGCCCGCGGCATCGGGATGTCCCCGGCGGGCGTGCTGACGCGGGTCGAGCTGCCGCTGGCGGTGCCGCTGATCCTGGCGGGTGTGCGCACGGCCCTCGTCCTCAACGTCGGTACGGCGACCCTCGCGGTGTTCGGCGGGGGCGGCGGGCTGGGCGTGCTGATCACGGCCGGCATCACCAACCAGCGGATGCCGGTGCTGGTGCTGGGCTCGATCCTCACCGTGTCGCTGGCGCTGCTGGTGGACTGGCTGGCGTCGCTGGCCGAGGTGCTGCTGCGGCCGAGGGGGCTGGACCTGTGAGGCGGCCGGCCGTCCTGCTGGCGGCGGGAGTGCTGATGACGGCGGCGGCCTGCGGGCTGACCAGCGGCAGCCCCATGGTCGACGACGTGGAGCCCGGCACGATCGGGCGGGGCGACCCCCTCGAGGGCGCCAAGCTGACGGTCACGTCGAAGTCGTTCACCGAGCAGCTGATCCTCGGCGCGATGATGGGCATCGCCTTCGAGGCGGCCGGTGCCGAGGTGGTGGACCGCACCGGCATCCAGGGCTCCATCGGCAGCCGGGAGGCCGTGGTCAAGGGGGAGGCGGACGCCGGGTTCGAGTACACGGGCACCGCCTGGATCACGTATCTCGGGCACAGCGATCCGATCACCGACCCGCGGGAGCAGTGGGAGGCGGTGAAGAAGGAGGACGCCGCCAACGGGGTGACCTGGCTGCCGCCGTCCCGGCTGGACAACACCTACGCGCTGGCCATGAACCAGGCCAACCACCGCAGGTACCGCACGGACGACCTCTCCGAGGTGGCCGCCCTGTCGAAGTCCGACCCGTCCGCGGTGACGCTGTGCGTCGAGGTCGAGTTCGCCAACCGGGCCGACGGGCTGCGGGGCATGGAGAAGAGGTACGGCATGGACGTGCCGCCGCGGAACATCACGCAGATGGACACCGGGATCATCTACACCCAGACGGCGAAGGGCAGTTGCACCTACGGCGAGGTCTTCACCACCGACGGCAGGATCAAGTCCATGAACCTGGTCGTGATGGACGACGACAAGCACTTCTTCCCGAACTACAACGCCGCCCCGATGATCAACGCCAAGACCCTGCGGAAGTGGCCGGCCATCGCCGACGTCCTGGACCCGATCACGAAGAAGCTGGACAACGCGGTGGCGCAGGAGCTGAACGCGAAGGTGGACGTGGACGGGGAGGACCCGCACCAGGTCGCGCTGGACTGGCTGAAGCAGGAGGGCTTCGTGAAGTGACCGCCCGGCCTCAGCAGGCCGGGACCGTGCCCTTGCCGGACGTGAGCGCGTCCAGGGCGCCGATCGCGCCCTTCAGGGTGGTCACCGGGACCAGGCGCAGCCCTTCGGGGAGTTCCGCCTTCGCGTCGCCGCACTCGTCCTTCGGCACCAGGAACACCGTCGCGCCGTCCCGCCGGGCGGCCTGCGTCTTCAGGGCGACCCCGCCGACCGCGCCGACCTTGCCGGCGGGGTCGATGGTGCCGGTGCCGGCGATGGTGCGGCCGCCCGTGAGGTCGCCGCCGCCGCCGTCGCCGTCGATCTTGTCGACGATGCCGAGCGAGAAGAGCAGACCGGCACTCGGGCCGCCGACGTCCGCGAGCTTCAGGGTGACCTTGACGTCCTTGCCGTCGAGGTCGAGGTAGTTCAGGGCGGCCTCGGTGGCGTCGTTCTGGGACTCCTTCATCTGCTGGGTGTTGAACTGCTCGATCTCCCGCGTGCTCCGGCCGCCGGGGTAGACCGAGTCGCGCGGCATGACCGCCTGGTCGGTGCTGAACCAGGCGTCGACCACGTCGCCGAGCCGCACCGCGGTGTCGGGCGACGTGGCCTCGATCGTCGTCATGCGCAGCTGGCCGCTGGTGTCCCGGGTCGGCGCACCGGAGATCGTGATGACCGGCTCGCCCCGGTTGTCGCCGAGCACGTTCGCCGTCAGACCGGGCTGCGCCAGCGAGAACGGCAGGGGCGAGAAGGCCGCGGTGGCGAGCAGGGCCGCCACCGGCAGGGCACAGACGGCGAGGGCCCGGGGGCGCGTGAGGCGTGAGAGCACGGGTCAAATCTAACGTGGCGGCGTGTCGGCCCGGACCGGGGCCGGTGCGACCCCTCGGGCGGCGGCCGGGGCGGCACGGATCGCGGAGTGCCGCGCGGCCCACGCGCGGTACAGGTCCGCGCCTGACGCCGCCGCGCGCGGGTGGCCATGGCCCGGCGATCCCTCGATGCCCGCCCGTCGCGTCCTCGCCGGCCGGTGTCCGCCGGTCCTCGGGGCCCCGGCCGGTACAGGCCGCGCGCACCGTGCCGGGGAACCCCGCCGCCCGGCGGCCTCACCCGCGGTACAGGTCCCGCCGCGCCGTGGTGAAGCGCCGCAGGGTCTCCGGAAGCGGCCGGACGCCGATGCCCGGGCCGCGTGGCACCGGCAGGTGGCCGTCGGCGAGGACGAAGGGCTCCGTGACGTCCTCGGCGAAGTAGCGGGCGGACGCCGAGGTGTCGCCGGGCAGGGTGCAGCCGGGGAGCGCGGCCAGGGCCAGGTTGGCCGCGCGGCCGATGCCCGTCTCCAGCATGCCGCCGCACCACACCGGCACCCCGTGCGCGTGGGCCACGTCGTGGACGCGCCGCGCCTCCAGGTAGCCGCCGACCCGGGCCGGTTTCACGTTCACCGCCCGGCAGGCGTCCAACGCGATCGCGGACGCGGTGTCGCGGGCGTTGTGCAGCGACTCGTCCAGGCAGACGGGGGTGGCGAGCCGCTGCTGGAGGCGGGCGTGGGCGTACAGGTCGCCTCCCGTGAGGGGCTCCTCGACCAGCAGCAGCCCGAACGCGTCGAGCCGCCGCAGGTGCTCGGCGCCCGCGAGCGTGTAGGCGGCGTTGGCGTCGACCTGGAGCGGCACCGCCTCCCCGAAGCGCTCCCGCACCGCGCGGACCGGCTCCAGGTCCCAGCCGGGCTCGATCTTCAGCTTGATCCGCACGTACCCCTCGGCGAGGTACCCCTCGACCTCGTCCAGCAACTCCCCGACGGTCGCTCGGATCCCGACCGACACCCCGGCGGGTACCCGCTCGCGCACCGCCCCGAGATACGTGGCCAGGGACATGCCGTACGACCGCAGCTCGGCGTCGAGGACCGCCGTCTCCAGGGCCGCCTTCGCCAGCTCGTGCCCCTTGACGCCGCTCAGGGCCGGGCCGAGGGCGTGGGCGGTGAGCGCGGGCAGGGCGGCGGCCCGGGGCAGCAGGACGTCCCGCAGCACGATCTCGGCCCCGGCCACGAACTCCGCGCAGTACAGCGGCTCCGGGTCGCCGGCGAACTCCGACCAGCCCTCGGCGGTGTCGGTGACCACCCGCAGCAGGAAGGTGTCCTTCGTCGTCATCGTGCCGAAGGAGGTGCGGAACGGGGTGACGAGCGGGATCGCGACCCGGACCAGTTCGACGCGCTCCAGTTTCACGGGGTGTCCTCCCGGCGGGTGAGGGTGTACCAGCCGTCGCGGGACATGGCGGTCGCCGTGAACCCCTCGGCGAACGCCTTCGTGAACACCTCGCGCACGGCCCGCCGCCAGCCGAGGGCCAGTTCGGGGTCCGTGGCCCGTAACGCCACGACGTCGTCCGGCACCCGGCACCACACGTACCGGTCCCCGGGGTCGCGGCGCGCGAGCGGCCCGCCGTCCGGCGCCGGGTGGGTGACGGGCGCGGCCTCGCGCACGGCCGTCGCGTCGGCGGACGGCCGCCGCGTACCGGTCAGGTCCCAGGTGACCTCCAGCCGGTCGCTCTCGTCGCCGTCGTTCACGCCGTCGGCCATGGGTCCGTAGAAGTCGACGAGGTAGCCGGTGCCCTCGGCGCCCAGCTTGACGAAGTTGAAGCGGGCGTTGCGGCCCACCAGCGGGTCGAAGGTCCAGCGCATGGTGCGCGCCCCGAGCCCCACCGCCCACACCCGCTGGGCCTCCTTGAGCCGCGGCCCGAGCCCCCGCTCGGCGGCCGCGAGCAGCGAGTACGTCTCTCTGGCCGCCGGCGGCCCGAACACGGCGACACAGCCGCCGACGACCCGCTCCCCGTCGTGCGCGGCGTGCACCGCACCGCCCGCGTGGGCGAGGCTGTTCAGGGTCTCGGGCAGCAGCGGCGGCGCGCTGCGCGGGGTCTTCCACACGTCACTGAAGTAGTCGGCGACGGCGGCGAACCCGGCGGGGTCGTGGACGGTGCGGATGCTCAGTGAGGTCATGACACGAGTGTCGGAGGTGGCGCGGGGGCTGCCTAGGGGGCCGCGCGCCAGGTCCGCGGACCGTCAGCGGAGCGCTTCGGCGACCTCCCGGGCCGCGTCCACGACCCGCTGCCCGACCCGCTCCGGTACGGCGTCGGCGAGCATCACGACGCCCACGCTGCCCTCGACGCCGGTGACGCCGATCAGCGGGGCGGCGGCCCCGCTCGCCCCAGCCTCCAGTTCGCCGTGGGTCAGGGTGTAACCGGGGCCCTCGGAGGGCTGCTTCCGGGCGGCGAGGATGGCGCGGCCCGCGGCCCCGCGGTCCAGGGGGTGCCGGAAACCCGCCCGGTAGGCCACGTGGTAGTCGGTCCAGGTCGGCTCCACCACGGCGACGGCCAGCGCCTCCGAGCCGTCCACCAGGGTCAGATGGGCCGTCGCGCCTATGTCCTCGGCCAGGGAGCGCAGCGCGGGCAGCGCGGCCTCGCGCACCAGCGGATGCACCTGGCGGCCGAGCCGCAGCACACCGAGCCCGACGCGGGCGCGGCCACCGAGGTCGCGGCGTACGAGGGCGTGCTGTTCGAGCGTGGCGAGCAGCCGGTACACCACGGTCCGGTTCACGCCCAGTTTGGTGGAAAGCTCGGTGACGGTCAGTCCGTGGTCCGTATCGGCCAGCAGCTTGAGGACGCGCAGTCCCCTGTCGAGCGTCTGAGAGGTCTCCGCGGTCACGACGCCCACTCCTTAGTGGTGAGGTCGACGGCCTCGTCGCGGCGGATGCGTCACCGAGTCCCGTCGGTCACGCGCTTCAGAGGCCGCCGATCGGCCGGCGGTCCGGCCTTCCGGACCGCGTCGCTTCACGGCTGCGCTCCGCGGCTGCGCTGCCACGGGGCGTGTGCGTAGGCGGACATTAGCGAAGCCGGTTCGCTGAGCGGAAGGCTCCGTCCAGAATCCGGGCATGCGCTGGTACGGACCGCACGGGTTCGCCCGTATATGGACGGCGCACCGAGTTGCGGGACGGGCGTGAGGTGCCCTGTGGGGCGCGCGAGTTCGCGGCACGCGGGGGCGCGCCGGGTCACCGCATCCGGGTGGCCCACTCCTGCACCTTGGCGATCCGCTGGCGCAGCTGCCCGGCCGTCGCCTCGGCGCTCGGCGGCCCCCCGCACACGCGCCGCAGCTCCGTGTGGATGACGCCGTGCGGCTTGCCGCTCTGGTGGACGTAGGCGGAGACCATGGTGTTGAGCTTCTTGCGCAGCTCCATCATCTCCTTGTGCGAGACGACCGGGCGCCGCTCGGCGGGCAGCTCGAGCAGGTCGGCCTCGGCGTCCGGCTTCTTGCGGCTGTGCGCGATCTGCCGGGCCTGCCGCTTCTGCAGCAGCAGTTGCACCTGGTCCGGCTCCAGCAGACCGGGGATGCCGAGGTAGTCCTGCTCCTCCTCGCTGCCCGGGTGGGCCTGCATGCCGAACTCGGCGCCGTCGTAGAGGACCCGGTCGAAGACGGCGTCGGACTCCAGCGCCTCGAAGGGCAGCATGTCCTGCTCGCCGGTGTCCTCGTCCTGCTCCTTGTTCGCCTCCTCCATCTCCTTCTCGGACTCGGCGTACGGGTCCTCCTCGCCCTCCTTCTTCGGCTTGTCGAGGGCGTGGTCGCGCTCGACCTCCATCTCGTTGGCGAAGGTGAGCAGGTCGGGCACGGTCGGCAGGAAGACGGAGGCCGTCTCGCCGCGCCGCCTGGACCGTACGAAACGGCCGACGGCCTGCGCGAAGAAGAGCGGCGTGGAGATCGTGGTGGCGTACACGCCGACCGCGAGCCGGGGCACGTCGACGCCCTCGGACACCATGCGGACCGCCACCATCCAGCGGTCGTCGCTGCCGCTGAAGTCGTCGATCCGCTTCGAGGCGCCGGCGTCGTCGGACAGCACGAGGGTCGCCTTGTGCCCGGTGATCTCGCGGATCAGCTTGGCGTAGGCGCGGGCGGAGTCCTGGTCCGAGGCGATGACGAGGGCCCCCGCGTCGGGGATCGCCTTGCGCACCTCGGTCAGCCGCTGGTCGGCGGCGCGCAGCACGGACGGCATCCAGTCGCCGCGCGGATCGAGCGCGGTGCGCCACGCCTGGGAGACGGCGTCCTTGGTCATGGGCTCGCCGAGGCGGGCGGCGATCTCGTCGCCGGCCTTGGTGCGCCAGCGCATGTTGCCGCTGTAGGAGAGGAAGAGGACGGGCCGCACGACGCCGTCGGAGAGCGCGGAGCCGTAGCCGTAGGTGTAGTCGGCGGCGGAGCGGCGGATGCCGTCGTCCCCCTCCTCGTACGTCACGAACGGGATGGGGTTGGTGTCGGACCGGAAGGGCGTACCGGTCAGGCAGAGCCGGCGGGTGGCCGGTTCGAAGGCCTCCAGGCACGCCTCGCCCCAGGACTTCGAGTCACCGGCGTGGTGGATCTCGTCGAGGATCACCAGGGTCTTGCGCTGCTCGACGCGGTTGCGGTGCAGCATGGGGCGCACGCCGACGCCCGCGTACGTCACGGCGACCCCGTGGTAGTCCTTGCCGAGCGGGCCCGCGCTGTACTCGGGGTCCAGCTTGATGCCTATGCGGGCCGCCGCTTCCGCCCACTGTTTCTTCAGGTGCTCGGTCGGCGCGACCACGGTGACCTGCTGCACGACGTGGTGGTGCAGCAGCCAGGAGGCCAGGGTGAGGGCGAAGGTCGTCTTTCCGGCGCCGGGCGTGGCGACCGCGAGGAAGTCGCGCGGCTGCTCCTGGACGTACTTCTCCATCGCACCCTGCTGCCAGGCGCGCAGCTTGCTCGCGGTGCCCCAGGGGGCCCGTCCGGGGAAGGCGGGGGAAAGGTGGTGCGAGGAGGCGGCGGTGGTAGTCACGGTCTCCGTACGGGGGTCGGTTCAAGGGCCGCACACGGTCCGCGGGGCGGGCGGCTCGGCCTGCGTATGACAACCGGGCCACCCTACCGGCGGCCCGGCACCCGCCCGGCGCGGACCGGGCCGGGTCACACGCGGGTGGGACTGACGTCACAGCGGGAGGGCTTCGCCGGGGGTGGGCTCAGTGCTCCCGGAGCCGGGTGGTCACCCAGGCGCCCACCAGGGCGACCGCCGCCATCGGCAGGAACACCACCGCGAACGCCGCCGGGTGCGAACCGGCACCGGACGGGTCGACCGGGGCGTGGCTCAGCGCGCCCCCGCCCAGCGCGGCGAACGCGGCGCCGCCCGCCGCCAGCAGGACGACGTTCGACAGGGCGTCGGAGATCTGGAGGGCGGCGGAGTTGGTGCCGGCCTCCTCCGGGGCGGAGAGCTTGAGCAGCAGCACGCTGGTGGAGGAGATCACCAGGCCCATCCCGAAGCAGCCGAAGGCCCAGGCCACGGCGAGCGTCCAGGCGGGCACGGAGTGGATCAGCACGCTCGGCGCCGCCGCGACGGCCGCGGCGACCAGGACCATCCCGGCGGTCGTCAACCGCTCCCGGTACGGCTCCACGCGCGGCCGGGACTGCACCCAGGAGCCCAGCGCCCAGGTGACACCGCCGGCCGCGAGCGAGAACCCGGCGAGCGTCGGCGACAGGCCCCGCTGGGTGACCAGCATCAGCGGCACGAAGGACTCGGCCGCGATGAAGGACCCGGCGGCCACGCCGCGCAGCAGCACCACGGACGGCAGACCCCGCGCCGCGCGGTAGGTGCCGCGCGGGAGCAGGCCGAGCGCGGCCGGCACGAGGAGCGCGGCACCGAGGGCGCCGGGGACGAGGGAGATCCACCGGAGGTCCTGGGCGGCGTACTGCAGCAGCCCGGCGCCGAAGGAGATCGCGAGGGCGAGCCGGATACGGCGCCGGTCGAAGGAGGCGCTGCCCCCGGCGCCCGGTACGGGGCCGGCGGCGCGGCGGCGTATCTGGGGCAGGGCGAGGCCCAGCGGGAGGAGCACCAGCACGGGGATGCCGACGAACACCCACCGCCAGCCCAGGTGCTCGGTGACCGCGCCGGAGGCCAGCGGGCCCACGATCGACGGCACGACCCAGCTCGCGGCGAAAGACGCCATGATCGCCGGGCGCAGCCGCTCGGGGTAGGCGCGGCCGACGACGACGTACAGGGCGACGATGACCAGTCCGCCGCCGAGCCCCTGGACGGCCCGGCCGAGGATGAACAGCCACATGGCCCCCGCGGTGCCGGACAGCAGCAGGCCGGCCCCGAAGGCGGCGATGCCACAGGTCAGCGGCGCGAGCGGGCCGCGCCGGTCGGACCACTGGCCCGACAGCACCATGCCGAACAGGCTGGTGGTGAAGTACCCGGAGAACGCGAAGGCGTACAGCGACACCCCGTCCAGCTCGCGCGCGGCGACCGGCATCGCCGTCCCGACGGCGGTCGCCTCGAAGGCGATGAGCAGCACGACGGAGACGATCCCGATGCTCAGGGCCCGGTACGACCGCCCCAGCACGGACTCCTCCGGTGCGGCGGCGGAGGGGACGGCGGACGTCTTGGCGACATCGGCGTCGCGCGGCTCGAGGGCAGTCATGGTCGCCAGAGTAAGGGCCGTGACAGACATTGACCCCTGTCGAGGGCCTCTCCCCGCCTCGGACCTTGGTCGTACGACGGTCCTACGACCGCCCGCTTCATGAACGCGGTGTGGCAGTCGCATTGCGGACCGCACGCTTCCCTTGAGCCCCGTCCCACCCCGCCCGTACGGTCGAACCACCGACCAGGCCCGTCCCACCGGGCCTGCGAACGGCCGTGTGCCCGAGTGGTTCAGGGACTCGCCTGCAAAGCGAGTTACGCGGGTTCGATTCCCGCCACGGCCTCCGATGCCTGACCGGGCGACGCAGGGGCGGCACCACCGAGGTGCCGCCCCCTTTTTCCGCCCATTCCGCCTCGCCCCACAGCTCCTCCCCCGTCTCTCCCCGAACGGGAGCACAACCCTCCGCGGCCACGAGAGGTCCTGTTGGTGTCGGGGTCGTGGACCTCGGCGCCGCCGTGCTCTCTGTCCACCGAGGAGACCCATCCGTGCGCCAGCGCATCCGCACCTCGCACCTTCGTACCTCGGCCGCTCTGGTGGCCGCCGCCGCGATCGCCGCCGCCGTTCCCGCGCTCGCCGCTCCCTCGGCGTACGCGGAGGAGGGCGAGGCGAACCTGGTGATCTCGGAACTGCCCAAGACGTCTCCCAAGCCCGGCGATGTGTACGACGAGGACGTCGTCGTCACCAACAAGGGCACCGCCGCGGCGGACGGACTCACCTTCCGGGTCCGGTTGACCCGTGGGCTGGACTTCCCGGCTCAGGTGCCCGGCTGCACCTACACAACCGTCGAGGACCGGGTCCGCCAGGCGCTGTGCGAGATCGACGAGGTCATCGAGCCGGGCGCCTCCATCGAGACGCCCGTGCGGTTCAAGGCGCTGCCCGAGGCCCTGATGGAGGCCGTCCAGTACGGCACCTCCGCCACCGGTGAGGCCCCGGGCGAGGGGTACGACGACAGCCACCGGCGGCTCACGCTGACGGCGGACAGCTCGGCCGACCTGGCGGCCGTCGGGGAGGACACCGAGGCCCTGGCGGGCGACCGGCAGTCGATCACCGTGCGGCTGCGCAACGACGGGCCCGGCTGGATCCAGAACCAGGAGAGCGACGACCAGACGGCGCTGATGGTTCGCATCCCCAAGGGCACCACCGCCTCCATGGTGCCGAAGACGTGCGCGCCGTTCGGCATCGACGGCCCGACCGGGCCGGGCGGCACGCCGGGCAAGTCGACGTACGTCTGCACGCCGGCCGACAACACGCTCGACGTCGGCGAGGAGGCGCTGTTCACGTTCATGCTGGAGATCGGCGAGGACACCAAGACGACGACGGGTGAGGTGAAGGCGACGTCGGTGTACGACATCCACCCCGCCTTCGACAAGAACCCCGCCAACGACAAGGACGTCATCCGCGTCGCCATCCCGACCGACTACGAGCCCGAGCCGACGCCCTCCGCGGGGTCCTCCGGCGGGGGCGGCACGGGGGGCAACGGCTCCTCCGGCAGCAACGACCCGTCCGGGCAGACCACCGGCGGCTCGGGCGGCACCGGTGGTTCCTCGACGGACGGCTCCGGCTCCGGCACCGGCACGGTGGACGGGAACCTGGCGAGCACCGGCTCGGACGGCACCCCGCTGATCGCGGGCGCCGCTGCCGCCGCCGCGGCCCTGGGCGCCGGACTCCTCCTGGCCGTGCGCCGGCGTCGCGCCGCGGGGACCGAGGCCGGCTGACGGACGCCGGGCATCCGCTCCCTGGGGCAGTTCGTCCAGGGGGGCGGCTCGTCCCGGGGGCACCGGCGCCGGGTCGGCGGGCGCGCACGCTCCTGGGGCCGTCGGTCCCAGGAGTGCCCCGCGCCGGGTCAGCGGGCGCAGGACTCCAGTACGCCGACGGTCTCGTCCTGGAACGCCTCGGTCCAGTAGTGCCGGGCCGCGCCGCCCGTCGCGGTGCCCGTCGGGTCGACGGCGGACAGGACCTGGAGCATCGTCATCGCCAGCTGGTCGTAGGTGGCGGTCGTCAACTCGTGGCCCGACGCCGCGTCGATCGCCCGCTCGCGGTGCAGCAGCCAGAAGGTGAAGGCGAGCGTCGAGACGTCCGTGTTCAGCGGGTACAGGCGCGCCTCGCGTCCGCTCCAGTGCAGGACCGCGCCGGTCACGCCGTCGAGGACGAGGCTGCCGTCCTCCGCGAGGTCGCCGAGGCGGATCAAGGAGGCGGCGCCCGGCGGCAGTTCGGCCGAGGCCTCGCAGTCGGCTTCGTACTCGTCCAGGGCGGCCAGCGGCGCGTCCGTGTCCAGCGTGAACAGGAACCCGCCCTCCGGCAGGCCCACTTCGCGCAGGAAGCGGCGGGTCGGCTCGTGTCCGAGGGCGGCCGGGAAGTCGACCTCCTCGAAGCGGACCACCGCGCGCCGGCCGAACTCCTCGTCCAGCAGCCGCGGCGGCAGGTCCAGGGCGAGCCCGGACTGCCCGGCACGGCCCGCGACGAGCGCCAGCGGCCGGATCAGCGCGGCCATCTTCCAGAACGGCGCGGGCTCGCCGTCCGCGCCCTCCTCGAACACCGACAGCAGATGCCGGGACGCCTCCGTGACCGCCTTGGTGCCGTACCGCCCGGCGTAGGAGGCGAACTGGCCGCGCAGACCCGCCAGTTCGTCCGTGGCCTCGGCGAAGCGGACCAGGGTGCGCAGAGAGGGCGCCAGGGCGCGGCGGTCCATCAGGTCGGGCCGGTCGTGCAGCAGATGGGTCGTGGAGACCTCGCCGGTCGCGCCGTCCAGGAGGACGGACTCGGTCTCCCGGCCGCCGGGGCCGAGCAGTCCGCCTATCACCAGCTGGTCGCGCAGCTCGGCCGCGAGCCGGCCCGCGTCCCCGGTGGAGTCGGCGACCGTGCGCAGACCGGCGCGGGACAGCTCGGCGAAGCTCAGCACCGAGTTGCCGCCGGGGAGTCCGGGGCCGGTCAGCCAGCGCCGCGTGGACGCGTGCGTGACGTACGGGTCGAGTTCGGGCTCGGACAGGATGATCGTCCGGTCACCCGCCTGGGTCGTGATCGTCGTGCTCATGGCTCCCCCGCATGCGCTTGCTCACCGCCCCTGGGCACGACACGGCCTGATCGGCCGGCCACCGCATCCGGCCGTCGTCCCCACTGCCCAGAACACTACGCGCCACCACTGACATCGCACCGGGCCCGACACGGCCGTGGGAAGCGCTTCACCTCAGTAGACGCCCAAGCACCCCGGGTACGTTCCCACAACGCGACGAATTACCGCCGGATCCGGGCCCGGCGGCGGTCCGCCGGGCCCGGTCACTGGGTGTGGACGACCGCGGCCTGGGGGCGGATCGGCAGCCGGTTGACCGGGCGGCCGGTCGCGGCGCGCACGGCCGAGGCGACGGCCGCGGGCGACGTCACCACCGGTACGGCGCTCACCGCCTTCGCGCCGAACGGCGCGACGACGTCCCGCTCCTCGACCAGTTTCACGATCTGGATGTCGGGGGCGTCCAGCGCCGTGGGCAGCGCGTAGCCGGTCAGGTCGGGGTGGCGGATCAGCCCGCGCGCGGAGCGCAGGTTCTCCGTGAGCGCTATGCCCACGCCCTGGGTGACGCCCGCCTCGATCCGCGCCTCCAGCTGGGCGGGGTTGAGGACCCGGCCGACGTCCTGGGCGAGCGCCAGCTCGACCACGCGCACCGAGCCCAGCTCGATGTCGACGTCGACGACCGCGCGGATCGCGCAGAAGGACATGCCGACGAACGCGTCGCCCTGCCCCGCGCCGTCCAGCGGCTCGGTCGGGTGCGGGCGGCACTGGGCCGTGGCCCACAGCTCCTTGCCCTCCAGCGCCTCGGTGACGGTGGTCGACAGGACGCCGTCGTAGGAGGTGATCTTTCCGTCGGTGATCTGGAGCAGTTCGGTGGACATGCCGAACTTGTGCGCCAGGGGCTGCAGGAGCTGGGTGCGGACCATCTTGGCGGCCCGCTCGACGGCGCCGCCGGAGACCCAGGTGTGACGGCCGCGGCAGCCCGCGCCGGCCGGGGGCTGGTCGGTGTCGACCGGCGCCACGTGCACCTCGTCGATGCCCAGGGTCTCCTGGACGATCTGCCGGGCGAGGGTGGTGAAGCCCTGACCGGTCTCCACGGCGGCGCACAGCACCGTCGCGACACCGTCGTGGACCTTCACGGTGGCCGTGGACACCTCGTCGGCGCCCTCGGCGCCGAGCATGTGCACCATGCCGAGGCCGTAGCCCACGCCGCGCCGCACGGCGCCCGGTTCGCCCGCGCCCTCGGGGCCGCCGGGCAGCAGCCACTCCTCCTCGGGGGTGTCCTTGGGCAGCGGCGGCAGCGGGTGGTCCCGTACGGCCTGGAGCAGTTCGGCGACCGGGGCCGGGCAGGTCACGGTCTGGCCGGTCGGCAGGACGTCGCCGGTGGCGAGCGCGTTGCGCAGGCGCAGCTCGGCCGGGTCCACGCCGAGCTTCTTGGCCAGCTTGTCCATCTGCGCCTCGTACGCGGCGCACACCTGCATGGCGCCCTCGCCGCGCACATGGCCGGAGGGCGGGTTGTTGGTGCGCACGGCCCAGCCCTCGATGAAGGCGTTGGGGACCACGTACGGGCCGCAGGCGAAGGCGACCGCGGCGGCCAGCGCCTCGGAGGAGGTGTCGGCGTAGGCGCCGGCGTCCAGCAGGATCTGCGCCTCGACCTTGACCAGCTTGCCCTCGGCGTCCGCGTGGTGGCGGTAGCGCAGCAGGGTGGGGTGCCGGTGGGTGTGGCCGAGGAAGGACTCCTCGCGGGTGGCGGTGAGTTTCACCGGGCAGCCGGTCTTCAGCGCGAGCAGCCCGAGGGGCAGCTGGAAGCCCTGGTCCTCGCGGTCGGCGGTGGCGCCGGGGACGCCGGTGACGACGACCTTGACGCGCTCGGGCTCCAGGCCGAAGCAGGCGGCGGCGCGGTCGCGGTCGGTGTGCGGGTCGGTCGAGGCGAGGTAGAGCTCCACGCCTCCGTCGGGGCGCGGCACGGCGAGTCCGGCCTCGGCGCCGATGGGGGCCGGGTCCTGGCGGCCGATGCGGTACAGGCCCTCGACGACGATGTCGCCGACGGCGTCGGGGTCGCCGTGGCGCAGCGGGATGTGCCGGATCAGGTTGCCGTCGGGATGCAGCGGCTCGGCCTCGAAGGCCTGCTCGGGATCGGTCACCGGGTCGAGCACCTCGTACTCGACGATGACGGCGGCGGCGGCCAGCCGCGCGGTGTCGGGGTGGTCGGCGGCGACGGCGGCGATGGGCTCGCCGTGGTGGCGTACGACGTCGGAGGCGAAGACGGGCCGGTCGGCCCGGCCGCGGCCGAGCAGCGGGCTGCCGGGGACGTCCTCGTGGGTGACGACGGCGCGGACGCCGGGCATCTCCCGCGCGTGGGAGGTGTCGATGGACGTGATGCGCGCGTGCGGGTGCGGGGAGCGCAGGACGGCCGCCCACAGCAGGCCCTCGGCCCACAGGTCGGCCGCGTAGGGGAAGGTGCCCTCGGTCTTGGCGCGGGCGTCGGCGGCCGGCAGGGAGGCGCCGAGGCCGTGCGGGACCTGCTCGGGGGCGGGTGCCGCCTCCGCGGCGGTGGTCGCGGTGGCGGCTTCGTTGCTCACGCCTGGCCTCCGTCCTGGCCGTACGGGTCATGCGGTTCCATGGCGCCGGGCGCCTCGAACGCCGAGGCGTGGACGCCGCCGGCTCCCGGGCCCGCCTGGTGCGGGATGCGCGGCTCGTCCTCGTCCCCCTCGGGGGCATCGTGGGCGGCGCGTTCGGCGACGACCTCCTGGACGGCCCGGACGACGCCCCGGTAGCCGGAGCAGCGGCAGAGGTTGCCGCACAGGGCCTGGCGGGTCTCCAGCTCGCTCGGGGCCGGGTTGCCCTCCAGCAGGTCGTGCACGGTCATCGCCATGCCCGGCACGCAGAAGCCGCACTGCACGGCGCCGCAGCGGGCGAGGGCGCGCTGCACGTCGGAGGGGTACCCGTCCTCGGCGAGCCCCTCGACGGTGCGCACCTCGCTGCCGGCGGCGGTCACGGCCGGCACCAGGCAGGACGCCACGAGCCGGCCGTCGACCTGGACGTTGCAGGCGCCGCACTCGCCCTGCGAGCAGCCGTCCTTGGCGCCCGCCAGGCCGAGCCGCTCGCGCAGCACGTACAGCAGCGACTCGCCGATCCAGGCGTCGGAGACGGGCCGGTCGACGCCGTTGACACGCAGGACGTAGGAGGCGAGGGGGTGTTCCTCGCCGGGGGGCGGGGGCGTCTCGCCGGGCTCCTCGGCGCGGGCGCCGTCCGTGTCGCCCTCGGTGGAGGGCTCCGCGGGGCTCTGGGCGGCCTCTGCGGCGTCGCGGGCGTCCTCGGCGGCCGCCGCGGCCTCGCCCGCCTCACGGACGGCCTGGGCGGCCTTCGCGGCGTTCTCGGCGGCTCGCTCGGCGGCGTGCGTCCCCGGGGGCTGCTCGTGACCGGGACCCTGGGCGCCGGGCCGCTCGGCACCGGCGTCGCGCGGTCCGTCGGTCACGGGCTCGCCGGGCTGCTCCCAGGGCTGCTCGGGCGGCTGGGGCGCCCAGGGGGCGGAGGCGCCGCCCGGCAGCGTGGCCGGGGCTCCGCCCCCCCACTGCTCGACGAGGGAGGAGGTGGTGAACTCGCCCGACTCGTCCGGAAGGTCCCCTCCGGCGAGCGGGATCGACCACTGCCCGGTGACGTCCTGCCCGGGCGGCCGGCCCTGGGCGTCCGGGATGTTCCACTGCTGGGTGGCCGCGGGGTTGTACGTGAACCGGTCGCCGCCCTCCTGGGGCGCGACGTTCGGGTCGGGCCACCCGGTGTCCTCGCCGGGCGTGCCCGTGGCGGGCCAGCCGCCGGGGGCGGCCGGGTCGGTGGTGCCGGGCGCGGCGGTGATCCGCGGCGGCACGTACCCCTGGCCGGGTGCGGCGAGCGGGCTGTCGGAGGAGGCCAGGAGGGCGTCGATGCCGCCTTCGGGCAGCTCGACGAAGGCGGTGGCGCTGTCGTCGTACTCGCCCTGGGGCAGCGGGTCCCAGCGGCCGTTGCCGCGGGGCGTGCCCTCTCCGTGCCGGTCGTCGGTCACGACAGCGCCCTCCCCAGTGCTCGTCGGGCCAGCGCGGCGACGGTGCGCCGCAGGTGCAGAACGGCGGGCGGGTGCTGGGCCACGGTCCCGTCCTCGGCCGGGGCCGGGTCGGGGATGCAGGCCGCGGCGACGTACTCGCCGAAGGCCTGCAGCGCCTCCGGGACGATGGCGCGGTTGTTGTCCCAGTCGATCAGCTGGGCGACCCACTGCTCGGCCTCCAGGGGCCGCAGCGGCATCGGCGCTATGGCGCCTACCGCGCAGCGGATGCCGCGCCGGGCCGGGTCGAGGACGACCGCGACGGACGCGAGGGCCCGCCCGGGGCCGGTGCGGCCGGTGGCCTTGAGGAAGACCTGCGGGGCGTGCAGCAGCGGCACGCGCACGTAGCCGATGAGTTCTCCGGCGTGCAGCGTGTCCACGCCCGCCAGCAGGTGCGACACCGGGATCTCGCGGCGGGCCCCGCCGGGGCCCGCGATGATCAGGGTCGCCTCCAGGGCGGCGAGGACCGGCAGCGCGTCACCGGTGTGGGACGCGGACGCCACGTTGCCGCCGAGGGTGCCGGCGTTGCGGATCTGCGGCGGGCCGGCGGCGCGGGCGGCGGCCGCGAGCGCCGGGATCAGGGCGGCGAAGTCGGGGCGGCCCATCCGCGCGTGGGTGAGTCCGGCGCCGAGCAGGGCGTGGCCGTCCTGGTACTGCCAGCCGCGGATCTCGCTGATCTTGCCGAGTCCGACGAGGGCGGCGGGCCGCAGCTGCCCGGAGTTGACGGCGGCCATGAGGTCGGTGCCGCCCGCGACGGGCACGGCGGCGGGCATGGCGGTGAGCGCCGCCACGGCCTCGTCCAGCGTCGTGGGCAGCGTGACGGCCTGCGCCGCCTGCGGTGCGTGCGTGGTCAAACCGGCTGCCCCTTCCCGCTGCCCCACCTGGTCCCACCTGTGTTGCCGTACGGTACGTGCTGACAGGGCGGACGTGGCAACTCTGGCACATCTTCCCAGGGCACGCGGACACGGGTCCGCTAGGAGGCATTCGCCCACCTCATCGGGGAGATGGTCTGCTTTGGGAAGGCATCACCGATGAGTGCCGATTGACACTCTTCGGTGACCCGTCGCCGGTTTTTCCATTATCTGTTCGGAGGCGGTCCGTCGATCGGACGGCCGAGCACCCCGGGGCGCCGCTGCCACGGGCGCGGCCCGGCCGGCGGCCGGTAGGCGACGCCCAAGGCGTCGAGCCGTGCGTAGTGGGCGGCCATCCGCCGCTCGAAGCCGGCGAAGTCCCGCTCCGCCGGGGCGGGCAGGCCGCTCCAGGCGACCTCGGCGAACGCGGCCAGCCGCGGGAAGGTCTGGTAGTCGACGCGCGCGGCGTCCTCCATCACCTCGGTCCACACGTTGGCCTGTGTGCCGAGCACGTGCCGGGACTCCTCCGGCGTCAACTCCCCGGGCACGGGCTCGAACCGGTAGACGTCCTCCAGGGTGCGCACGTACCCGATCGGCACCGGCTCGTCGGCGCCCGGGCCCTGCCGGTGGTCCAGGTACACCTGCTGCTCGGGGCACATGACGACGTCGTGCCCCGCGCGGGCCGCCGCGACGCCGCCCGCGTAGCCGCGCCAGGACGACACGGCGGCGCCCGGCGCGAGTCCGCCCTCCAGGATCTCGTCCCAGCCGATGAGCCGGCGCCCGCGCGCGGACAGCCACCGGTCGAAATGGCCGATGAACCAGGCCTGGAGGCCGTCCTCGTCCTTGAGGCCGAGTTCCCGGATGCGTTCCTGCGCGGCGGGCGAGTCGCGCCACTGGTCCTTGAGGCATTCGTCCCCGCCGACATGCACGAACTCGCCCGGGAACAGTTCCAGGACTTCCTCGAACACCCCCTCGTAGAAGCGCAGGGTGGTGTCGGTGGGGGCGAGTACGTTCGGGGAGATCCCCCAGGAGTCCCAGACGGAGAGGGCGGTGGTGTCGACGACGTCGGTGTTGCCGAGTTCCGGGTACGCGGCGATCGCGGCCTGCGAGTGCCCGGGCACGTCGATTTCCGGGACGACGGTGATATGCCGCTCGGCGGCGTACGCCACGATCTCGCGGATGTCGTCCTGGGTGTAGAAGCCACCGTGCGGCTTCTCCTCCCAGAGCGGGGAGGCGCGGTGGCCGAATTTGGTGCGCGTCCGCCAGGCACCGGTCTCGGTGAGCCGGGGGTACTTCCTGATCTCGACGCGCCAGCCCTGGTCGTCCGTCAGATGGAAGTGGAAGACGTTGAGTTTGTGGGCGGCCATCAGGTCCAGGTAGCGCAGGACGCCTTCCTTGGGCATGAAGTGCCGCGCCACGTCGAGCATGAGGCCGCGCCAGCGGAATCGGGGGGCGTCCTCGACGGTCCCGTGCGCGACGACGGGAAGGGCGCCGGACCGGACCGGGGCGCGGCGGAACGCCTCCGGGCCGAGGAGCTGACGCAGGGTCTGGGCGCCCCAGAAGACACCGGCGGCGTCGCCTCCCCGGATCTCGACGCCGCCGTCCGGGCCGGCGGTGAGCCGGTACGCCTCCGCTTCCAGGGTGTCGTCCAGGAGCAGCCTGATGGCGCCGCGCGCGTCCCGCGGCCCAGGTCGCAGGGGCAGGCCGAACGCCGCGCCGAGGGTGGCGCGCAGCCAGCGTTCCGTGGTGCCCGTGCCGTCGGCCGCCCACAGGGTGGTGTCCGCGCCGAGCGTGAGGGTGCCCTCCCTCGGGCCCTCGGTCGCGCGCGGTGCGGGAATCAGTTCCCTCGCGGAAGTCACGTCAGTCACGTCAGCCACGTCAGTCCTTTACCGCCCCGCCCAGCCCCGACACCAGTCGCCGCTGTACGAGGACGAAGAAGATCAGCACCGGAATCGTCATCACCGTGGACGCCGCCATCACGCCGCCCCAGTCCGGCTCGTCGGGCTTGTAGAAGACGAGCAGGGCCATCGGCAGGGTCGACTGGGAGGTGTCGCTGATGATGAACGACTTGGCGAACAGGAAGTCGTTCCAGGCGGAGATGAAGGAAAACACGCTCGTGGCCACGAGGCCCGGGAAGACCAGGGGGAAAAGGATCTGCCACAGGAATCGCGACCGGCTCGCGCCGTCCATGTAGGCGGCCTCCTCCAGGGCCTCCGGAACGGCCTTCACAAACCCTCGCAGCATCCAGATCGCGAAGGGCAGCGAGAAGGCGATATGGGGCAGGATCAGCGACCCGAGCGTGTTCAGCTGGCCGAAGTCCCGCATGAGGAAGAACAGGGGGATCGTCAGGGCCTCCACAGGCACCATCTGGGCCACCAGAAACATGATGAGCAGGGTGGTCCGGAAGCGGAACCGGAATCGCGTCACCGCGGTCGCGGCGAGAAACGCGATGAGCGCCGAGACGACCACGACCGTGCACGCGACGACGAGACTGTTGACGAAGTAGCGGCCGAATTCGTTCTGCTCGAAGACCCTCCGGAAGGAATCCAGGGAGGGCGACAGGGTCCATGGCCGTGGCTCGGTGGACTCGATCTCCCCGGCCGGTTTGAAGGCGCCGAGCACCATCCAGTACAGCGGGAAGGCGACCACCACGGCGATGAGCAGCGCGGTGGCCTCCGCGAGCAGCCGCCAGGGACGCCGTACGAGGCGCGTCGCGTTCATCGGCCTCACAGTTCCTCTCCCTGCCGGCGCAGCAGCCGCAGGTACGCGAGCGTGACCGCCAGCAGGATCAGCAGCATCACGACACCGATCGCCGAGCCCAGGCTGTACTGCGAGGACGCGAAGGCCTTCTGGTAGGCGTACACGTTCAGCACGAGGTTCTGGCCGGCGATGCCGCCGCCGTTGGTCATGACGTAGATCTGGGTGAAGACCTTGAAGTCCCAGATCACCGACTGGATGGTGACGACCACCAGGATCGGCCGCAGCATCGGCGCGAGGACCGAGCGCCAGATCCGCCACTGCGAGGCGCCGTCCAGGGCGGCCGCCTCCAGTACCTCGGCGGGGACGGCCCGGATCCCGGCGTAGACCGTCACCATCACGAACGGGAAGGAGCACCACACCACTTCGAGCAGCACCAGGAAGAAGGCGCTGAGGCGCCCGTACGTCCACGCGTGGTCGCCGAGCCCGAGCAGCCGGTTCACCGGCCCGAAGTCCGGGTCGAACAGGAACAGCCAGACCGTGGAGCCGGTGATGGCGGGGGTGGCCCAGGCCCCGAGCGCGGCCAGCATCAGCGCCAGCCGCGGCACGGCCCGCACCCGCGTCAGCAGCACGGCGAGCGCGCAGCCGGCGGCCAGCGTCGACAGGACGCAGGCCGCCGCGAAGGCGACGGTGGCGAGCAGCACCTGCCAGAACTGCTCGTCGGAGAACAGCTCCGCGTAGTTCCCGAACCCCTGGAAGGTGGTCGGCTCGCCGCCGCTCACCTGGGCCTGGGTGTACTCGAAGAAGGAGATCAGGCCGAGCTGGTAGACGGGGTAGACGAGCAGTGCGCCGATGACGACGAGGGCGGGTGCCAGATAGAGCCAGGGTGTCGTGCTCCGCGGGCGGCGGGCCCGCGGCCGGGCGGGCGCTGTCATCCGGCGGAGCCGAACGCCGCGTCCATCTTCTTCGCCGCGTCGCGCGAGGCCCCGGCGACGTCCTTCTTGCCGCTGACGACCTCCTGGAACATGGTCGGCAGGACCAGCGACGAGTCGATCTGGGCCCAGGCGGGCGAGGCGGGCACGAACTTGGTCCCGGCGGCCAGCGTCTCGACGAACGGCTTCACGTACGGCTTCTTCGCCGCGGCCTGCCGGCGCACGTCGGCGAAGGTGGGCAGGAAGCCCATCGCCTCGAACATCGACTCCTGGGTGTCCTTCGCGGCCAGCCGCTCCATCAGCTCGACGGCCAGCGTGCGGTGGGACGTGCTCTTCAGGACGCCGATGTTGTTGCCGCCCGCGAACGCGGGTGCGACCGAGCCGGCCTTCACGCCGGGCAGGGGCACGACGGCGTACTTGCCCTTGACCTTGCCGGCCTCGACCGCGGCGTGGCTGAAGTCGCCGCCGATGGCCATGCCCGCCTTGCCCGCGGCGAACGCGGTGACGGTGTCGTTGCCGCCCATGCCGGCGCACTTGGCAGCGGGACAGTTGTCGTCGGAGAAGAGGGAGGTGTAGGCCTTGATGCCCTTCTGGGCCTGGGCGCTGTCGATGGCGGAGGCGTACGAGCCGCCCTTGCCCTCGGCGAGCTCCCCGCCGTTGGCCCACACGAACGGCATGGCGCCGTAGGTGTAGGCGCCGCCGACCACCAGGCCGTACAACTCGGGCCTCCCGGCGCGGATCTTGCGGGCGGTGGTGGCCAACTCGTCCATCGTCTTCGGCACTTGCAGACCGAGCTCGTCGAGGACGTCGGTGCGGTAGTACAGGGCACGGACGCCGACGTAGAAGGGCGCGCCGTAGACCTTGCCGTCGACGGTGACGGACTGGCGGGCGGTGGGGTCGGTGTCCTTCGCCTCGTCCCAGTCGGTGAACTCCTTCGTGACGTCGAGGAGTCCGCCGTCCTTCACGTAGCCGGCGGTGTCGGTGTTGCCGTACTCCATGAGGTCCGGGGCGGACTTGGGGTCGTTGAAGGCGGCCTTGACGCGCTGGGCGCGGGTCTCGACGGGGATGTACTCGACGTCGACCTTCGTGCCCTCGTGTTCCTTCTCGAAGCCGGCGACGACCGCGTCGACGACCTTCTCCTTGGGCTTGTTGCCGACCTCCTGGAAGAGCCAGACCCGCAGGGTGCCGGTCTTCTCGTCCTTGTCGGAGGAGGAGTCGCCGGTGGTCTGGGGGCGCAGGCGGAGACGATCAGGGTGGCGGCCGCGAGGGCCGTGGCCCCGAGGACACGGGCAGCCGGCTTCCGGGTGTTCATGGCACTCCTCCGATGAGGCGTTGCATCATGTGCAATGACGGTTTCGCTGTGCACAACACCGGGAGGCTAGGGAGTTCATGAACACGACCACAAGAGGTCTCAACCACTCTGTGACCGGGGGACGCACTCCGTGCAACGCCCGGGCAGCGCAAAGGCCCCCAAGGTGCGCGAAACACACCTGGGGGCCTGGGTCACGCCGGCCCGGGGGAGGACGGTTCTACTTGTCGCCCTTGCCCTTGCCCTTGTCGTCGCCACCGGCGCCCATGGACTCGTAGATCTCCTTGCACATGGGACACACGGGATACTTCTTGGGATCACGGCCGGGCACCCAGACCTTGCCGCAGAGCGCCACGACGGGGGTACCGTCGAGGGCGCTCGCCATGATCTTGTCCTTCTGGACGTAGTGGGCGAAGCGCTCGTGGTCACCGTCGCCGTGGGAAGTCTGCGGCGTGGGCTCGACGAGGGTCCCCGTACCAGTCCCGCGCTCGGGCTCGAGAGTGCTCATACCGCCAAGGGTACTGAAGCGCACAGCCATCAGTTGAGCGAAGGGTCGTCCGGATACGTGGCCACCATCGCGAGCTCGTTGCGCTGGCGGCGCAGCACCTCCCGCCACAGCCGCTCCGGCGCCGGGGACGACACGTCGCCGGGCTCGGACTCGACGACGTACCAGGCGCCGTCGACCAGTTCGTCCTCCAGCTGGCCGGGGCCCCAGCCGGCGTACCCGGCGAAGATCCGCAGCGAGCCGAGGGCCGAGGCCAGCAGCTCCGGCGGCGCCTCCAGGTCCACCAGGCCGATCGCGCCGTGCACCCGGCGCCAGCCCAGCGGCGCGCTCTCCCCGGCCGCGTCGCCCGGGATCACGGCGACGCCGAGCGCCGAGTCCAGCGACACCGGGCCCCCCTGGAAGACGACACCGGGCTCACCGGTCAGATCCGCCCAGCCCTCCAGGATGTCGCCGACGTCGACGGGGGTCGGCCGGTTGAGGACGACGCCGAGGGAGCCCTCCTCGTCGTGGTCGAGAAGGAGCACCACCGCTCGGTCGAAGTTCGGGTCCGCCAGGGCGGGCGTGGCCACGAGCAGCCGCCCTGTGAGCGAGGACACCTCGGTCATGCCAGACATGATCCCGCATCTTCGCCCCGTATGGGGAGGCAACGCCGCTTCGCGGGGGAGCGCGGCAGGCGCGGGAGGAGCGTCCTGGTGGGGCCGGGGACGGCGGGGCCCGTGGGACACGGGGGCCTGCCCCGGCGCGCGGGCCAGGACGGTGACCGCCCGTGCCCGGCGCGGAACCGTTCGTGTTGTGACACGACTATGACGTTGCTGAGCCCCGCTCGGGCTTACTCGAGGGGGGTGCGCGACGATTACCCTTTCCCTTCTGGCCCCTGCCCGACTCATCGGAACGCGAGATACATGACCGTCAACGGCAATGACGATGTACTGCTTGTCCACGGCGGAACCCCGCTCGAGGGCGAGATCCGTGTCCGCGGTGCGAAGAACCTCGTACCGAAGGCCATGGTCGCCGCCCTCCTGGGCAGTGGCCCCAGCCGACTGCGCAACGTCCCGGACATCCGGGACGTCCGGGTCGTACGCGGCCTGCTCCAACTGCACGGTGTCACGGTCCGCCCGGGCGAGGAGCCCGGTGAGTTGGTGATGGACCCGACGTACGTGGAGAGCGCGAACGTCGCTGACATCGATGCCCACGCGGGCTCGAGCCGCATCCCGATCCTGTTCTGCGGCCCCCTGCTGCACCGCCTCGGCCACGCCTTCATCCCCGGCCTCGGCGGCTGCGACATCGGCGGCCGGCCCATCGATTTCCACTTCGACGTGCTGCGGCAGTTCGGCGCGCGGATCGAGAAGCGGGCCGACGGGCAGTACCTGGAGGCCCCGCAGCGGCTGCGCGGCACCAAGATCCGCCTGCCGTACCCGTCCGTCGGCGCCACCGAGCAGGTGCTGCTGACGGCCGTCCTCGCGGAGGGCGTCACCGAGCTCTCGAACGCGGCCGTCGAGCCGGAGATCGAGGACCTCATCTGCGTCCTGCAGAAGATGGGCGCCATCATCGCGATGGACACCGACCGCACCATCCGCATCACCGGTGTGGACAAGCTCGACGGCTACGCCCACCGCGCCCTGCCGGACCGCCTGGAGGCCGCGTCCTGGGCGTCGGCGGCGCTCGCGACCGAGGGCAACATCTACGTCCGCGGCGCGCAGCAGCGTTCGATGATGACGTTCCTCAACACCTACCGGAAGGTGGGCGGGGCCTTCGAGATCGACGACGAGGGCATCCGTTTCTGGCACCCGGGCGGCCAGTTGAAGTCCACCGTGCTGGAGACCGACGTGCACCCGGGCTTCCAGACCGACTGGCAGCAGCCCCTGGTGGTCGCGCTGACGCAGGCGACGGGCCTGTCCATCATCCATGAGACGGTCTACGAGTCCCGGCTCGGCTTCACGTCCGCCCTGAACCAGATGGGCGCGCACATCCAGCTGTACCGCGAGTGCCTGGGCGGCTCCGCCTGCCGCTTCGGCCAGCGCAACTTCCTGCACTCCGCCGTCGTCTCGGGCCCCACCAAGCTCCAGGGCGCCGATCTGGTCATCCCCGACCTGCGCGGCGGCTTCTCCTACCTCATCGCCGCGCTGGCGGCCCAGGGCACGTCCCGGGTCCACGGCATCGAACTGATCAACCGCGGCTACGAGAACTTCATGGAGAAGCTGGGCGAGCTGGGCGCGAAGGTCGAACTCCCGGGCAAGGCTCTCGGCTGACGTTCCGCATGGCGAAGGGGCGGTCACCCGGTTCCGGGTGACCGCCCCTTCGGCGTCTCTCGCTCGAAGCGGAGCGCTTACTTGCCCTTGGCGGCTTCCTTGAGCTTGGAGCCCGCGGAGACCTTCACGCTGTAGCCGGCGGGGATCTGGATCGGGTCGCCGGTCTGCGGGTTGCGGGCGGTGCGAGCGGCACGGTGGGTGCGCTCGAAGGTCAGGAAGCCAGGGATGGTGACCTTCTCGTCGCCCTTGGCGACGACCTCGCCGACGATCTCGGCGAACGCGGCCAGCACGGCGTCGGCGTCCTTGCGGGTCACCTCGGCGCGGTCGGCCAGCGCGGCCACCAGCTCACTGCGGTTCATGTTGTTACTCCCGTGTTCAATTGCCTTGAGGCGTGCCACGCGGCGGAGCCGCATGTCGGGCACAGCGGTGTCGATGCTGCCAGGGTCCTCGGTCGGTCCCCGGACCGGGTCCGTGGCCAGACCCTCGCGCCCAGGGACGCATCCTGCCCCTACCTGCGGCGGTAAAGCCAATCCGGCACCCGGAGGAGTCGTGAGAACACCCTTGGGAGTCACACGAAGAGAGGGCCTGAGCCTGGCCGTCACGATAAACGGCGAAAACAGGGCTCAGGTTCCGCGACGCGCCGTCACAAGGGCTTGCCGTGGCGATCCTCACAGCCCGGTCACATGTGCCGGTTACCCCGCAGCAGGGCCGTTACGCCCCCTGGGAGGCGGTCGCCGCCTTCGCGGCCTCGCGGACCGCGCCGGCGACGGCACCCGCCACCTTGTCGTTGAAGACGCTGGGGACGATGTAGTTCGGGTTGAGCTCGTCCTCGGTCACCACGTCCGCCAGGGCCTTCGCGGCCGCGAGCATCATGTCCGTGTTGACGGTGCGGGACTGCGCGTCCAGCAGACCGCGGAACACACCCGGGAAGACCAGCACGTTGTTGATCTGGTTCGGGAAGTCCGAGCGGCCCGTGGCCACAACTGCGGCCGTCTGACGGGCGATTGCCGGGTCGACCTCGGGGTCCGGGTTCGCGAGCGCGAACACGATCGCGCCCTCGGCCATGGCGGCCACGTCGTCCCCGTCGAGCACGTTCGGGGCCGAGACGCCGATGAAGACGTCGGCGCCGCGCACGGCCTCCTTCAGGGTGCCGGTCAGGTTCTCCGGGTTGGTGTTGTCGGCGATCCAGCGCAGCGGCGAGTCCGCGGGAGCCTGCCGCAGGTCCTCACGGCCCGTGTGCACGACACCGTGGATGTCGGCCACGACCGCGTTCTTCACCCCGGCCGCCAGCAGCAGCTTCAGGATCGCCGTGCCCGCGGCGCCGGCGCCGGACATCACGACGCGGATGTTCTCGATCGCCCTGCCCGTCACCCGGAGCGCGTTGGTCAGCGCCGCCAGGACGACGATCGCCGTGCCGTGCTGGTCGTCGTGGAAGACCGGGATGTCCAGGGCCTCACGCAGCCGCGCCTCGATCTCGAAGCAGCGCGGCGCGGAGATGTCCTCCAGGTTGATGCCCGCGAAGCCGGGGGCGATCGCCTTGACGATCTCCACGATCGCGTCGGTGTCCTGGGTGTCCAGGCAGATCGGCCAGGCGTCGATGCCCGCGAACCGCTTGAACAGGGCCGCCTTGCCCTCCATGACCGGCAGCGCGGCCTTGGGGCCGATGTTGCCCAGACCCAGGACGGCGGAGCCGTCGGTGACGACCGCGACGGAGTTGCGCTTGATGGTCAGGCGGCGGGCGTCCTCGGGGTTCTCGGCGATCGCCATGCAGACCCGGGCCACTCCGGGCGTGTAGATCATGGACAGGTCGTCACGGTTGCGGATGGGGTGCTTGGACGCCATCTCGATCTTGCCGCCGAGGTGCATCAGGAACGTACGGTCGGAGACCTTGCCGAGCGTGACGCCCTCGATCTGGCGGAGCTGCTCGACGATCTCCTCGGCGTGCGCGGTGGAGGTCGCGGCGATGGTGACGTCGATCTGGAGCTTCTCGTGCCCGGACGCGGTCACGTCGAGGCCGGTCACCGAGCCTCCGTGGGACTCCACGGCCGTGGTGAGCTGGGAGACCGCGGTTCCGCTCGCGGGCACCTCCAGCCGGACCGTCATCGAGTAGGAGACGCTGGGCGCCGTTGCCATGGCCGACTTCCTCTGCTTTCACCGTTTAGCTGCGATCTGCCGTCCGATCGTCGCACCTACCGTCGAGTAGGAGTTAGCCGGGCTTACATTGCGAACGTATTGTTCGCCACGTCTTCCATGAGAAGAGGCCCGCGTCACCTTCGTGACGCGGGCCTCTGCCCTACGTAGGTGACACCGACCCGCCATGCTCGCCTCGCGGCAAGTGGTCGCTCGTAGCGACGAAGGTTGGGCCCGGGGGCTTGGATCGAGCCGGTGTCACGTCCAGGCTAACAAACGGATGCCGTGAGGCCATTCCCTCCGGCGGTGTTCCTTCTCATCAGTCCCTCAGCAGGTCCGGGATCCCGGCGGCGTCCGGCTCGTCGCGCTCCGCCGACACGACCGTGAGCTGCTGGGTCGCGCGGGTCAGCGCCACGTACAGCACGCGCAGCCCGGCCGGGGACTCGTCGGCGATCTCCGCCGGGGAGACCACCACCGTGGCGTCGTACTCCAGCCCCTTGGCCTCCAGGCTGCCGAGCGCGACGACCCGGTCGCCCAGCCCGGCCAGCCAGCGGGCCGCCTCCTCGCGCCGCTGCATGGCGACGACGACGCCGACCGTGCCGTCGACCTGGTCCAGCAGCCGGGCCGCCTCCTCGCGGACCGTCCCGGCGAGGGTGTCCTCCACGACCGAGAAGCGGGGCCGTACGCCGGTCGAACGCACCGCCGACGGGGAGGTGGAGCCCGGCATGGCGAGGGCGAGCACCTTCGCGGCGAGCTCGGCGATCTCGGCGGGGTTGCGGTAGTTCACGGTGAGCTGGAAGCGGCGGCGGGGCCGGCTGCCCAGTGCCTCGTCGCGCGCCTCGGCGGCTTCGTCCGGGTCGGACCAGGAGGACTGGGCCGGGTCGCCGACGACCGTCCACGTGGCGTGCCGGCCGCGGCGGCCGACCATGCGCCACTGCATCGGCGTGAGGTCCTGGGCCTCGTCGACGATGACGTGCGCGTACTCGGTGCGTTCGGCGGCCAGCCGCTCGGCGCGCTCGCGCTGCGACTCCTCGCGCCCCGGCATCAGCTCCTCCAGCCCGGTGAGCTGGTCGAGCGGGTCCAGCTCGCGCTTGCGGCGCGGTCGGGCCGGGGTGCCGAGGATCGCCTGGAGCTCGTCCAGCAGGGCGATGTCGTGCACGGACAGGCCGTCGCGGCGCAGCGAGCGGGCGACCTTGCGGACCTCGCCGGAGTTGAGGACCCGGCGGGCCCAGCGGCCGAGCCGGCGCTCGTCGGCCATCGCCGCGAGGACGGCGGCCGGGGTGAGCTCCGGCCACCAGGCGTCCAGGAACGAGATGAAGCTGTCCTCCGAGGTCACGTCCTCGTCGAAGGAGGAGCGCAGCTCGGCGGCGAGCTCGGGGTCGCTGTGCCGCTTGGCGCCGCCGGACTGCTCCCACAGGGCGTCGAGCAGCAACCTGCGGGCGCGCGGGCGCAGCAGGTTCACCGGGGCCGTCCCGCCGAGGGCGGTGCGCCGGACGCGGTCGAGGGCGTCGGCCTCCAGCTCCAGCCGGCGCCCGAAGGCGACCACGCGCAGCCGGGTCGGGGGTCCGGCGGGCACCTGGGCGGGGTCGTCGCCGAACGCGAGCTGCCCGCCGCGGTTCCCGCCCCGCGCGCGGGCGCCCGGTCCCAGCTCCAGCGCGCCGCGCGCCGCCTTCCGCAGGACCGTGAGCATGCGGTACGAGCCCTTGGCACGGGCCGTGGCCGGGGAGTCGTACAGCGTGGCCTCGGCACCGTCGACGAGGGAGCCGATCGCGCGGATGGCGACCTGGCCCTCCTCGCCGAGCGACGGGAGCACGCCCTCGGTGTACGCGACCAGCAGCGGGGTCGGCGAGACGATGAGGATGCCGCCCGCGTACCGGCGCCGGTCCTGGTAGAGCAGGTAGGCGGCGCGGTGCAGGGCGACGGCCGTCTTGCCGGTGCCGGGGCCGCCCTCGACGTAGGTGACGGAGGCGGCGGGGGCGCGGATGACCAGGTCCTGCTCGGCCTGGATGGACGCCACGATGTCCCGCATGGTGTGGCCGCGGGCCTGCCCGAGGGCGGCCATGAGGGCGCCGTCGCCGATGACGGGCAGCTCGCGCCCGTCGAGGTACGCCGTGAGCTCGGGGCGCATCAGGTCGTCCTCGACGCCGAGGACCTTGCGGCCCTTGGAGCGGATGACCCGGCGCCGTACGACCCGGCCGGGGTCGACCGGCGTGGAGCGGTAGAAGGGCGCGGCGGCCGGGGCCCGCCAGTCGATGACCAGCGGGGCGTAGTCCTGGTCGAGCACGCCGATGCGGCCGATGTGCAGGGTCTCGGCGACGTCGGCGGTGTTGTCGTCGCGGACCGCGCCCTCGGCGGGCTCGACCGCGGTGTAGGCGCCGTCGGGCCCCTTCTTGCCGTCCTTGCCGAGGAGCAGGTCGATCCGGCCGAAGAGGAAGTCCTCGAACTCGTTGTTGAGCCGATTGAGGTGGACGCCGGCCCGGAAGACCTGCGCGTCGCGTTCGGCGAGCGCTCCGGGTGTGCCGACCTGGCCGCGCTGGGCCGCGTCGTTCATGAGGAACTCCGCCTCGTGGATCTTCTCCTCGAGGCGTCGGTACACCCGGTCCAGGTGTTCCTGTTCGACGCCGATCTCTCGGTCTCGCAGGGAGTCGAGCGCACTGTCCTGCGCCTGAGCGGCCACCGGGCCCCCTTCTGACGTGCTGGGCAGCCGTCAACCGTACGCGAAGGGGGGCCGGTGGCGCTACGACAGGCCCTACACGTCGACCTGGACGAGCTTGTTCCCGTCGAAGTCGATGATCTCGACGTGGTCGATCTTGTCCGGGGACATGGCGACGCCGCCGCTGACGTAGAGCGGGTTCCTGGCCTGTTCGGTCTTCGCGTCCGGGAGGCCGTAGCCCCACTTCGGCACGGCCCAGGAGGCCGCCGTCTCGCGCGCGCCGTCCTTGCTCACGAAGACCATGGAGCACTTCAGCGGGCCCTTGACGCCCTTGAGCTCCAGGCCGGTCTCGGTGCCCCACAGCTTCTCGGACAGGGCGACCGTCGCGGTGACGCCGGTCGACGAGTCGGTGCCCGTGACCTTGTCCTCGATGCCGGTGAAGAGCTCCTTGGCGGGGTTGGCCGCCTGCACGGTCCGGTTCCCCTCGGTGCCGCCGCCTCCGCTGTCGCCGTTCGTCGCGACGGCCACGACGGGTCCGCCGATGATCAGCGCGGCGGCCGCGGCCACCAGGTAGAAGCCGCGCCGGCGCTTCTGGGCGCGGCGCTCGGCGACCTCGTCGACCAGCTTGTTCACCAGGCGCGGGCTGGGCTTGGCCGACAGCGAGTCGCCGATGGCGGTTGTGCCGGCACCGGGCAGGTCCGCGAGGGCGGCCAGCATCGGTTCCATTCCGGCGAGTTCGTCCAGCTGCTGGGCGCACCATTCGCAGGTGGCCAGATGAGCCTCGAAAGCGGTTGCCTCGGCGTCGTCGAGAATCCCGAGGGCGTAGGCGCCGACGGTCTCGTGCTCGCTCGGGCCCGGTCGTCCCTGCGTGGGGCTCATGGACCCAGACATACCCGAACCACCCATGCCGAATCCCTGGTTTCCCCCGTATCCGCTCATCACGCCGTCACCCCCCGCTCCTCCAGAGCCAGCTTCATCGACCGCAGGGCGTAGAAAACCCTTGAGCGGACGGTGCCGCTGGGTATGCCCAGGGTCTCGGCCGCCTCATTGACCGTACGCCCCTTGAAGTACGTCTCGACGAGCACCTCCCGGTGGGCGGGGGTCAGGTCGTCGAGCGCGTCCGACAGCGTCATCAACCACAGCGCCTTGTCGATCTCGTCCTCCGCGGGGATGACCTCCAGCGGCGACGGATCGACCTCCTGCGGCCGGGCCTGCCGGCTGCGGTGGCCGTCGATGACGATGCGCCGGGCGACCGTCACCAGCCAGGGGCGTACCGATCCGGTCGCTCGATTGAGCTGTCCGGCGTTCTTCCAGGCACGGATGAGCGTCTCCTGCACGACGTCCTCTGCTCGTTGCCGATCACCGGCGACCAGACGGAGGACATACGCAAGGAGGGGTCCGGCGTGCTCTCTGTACAGCGCACGCATCAGCTCCTCATCAGGTTCCGAGGGCTGGGACATGCGATGTCGGGCCCTCGATCCACGTTCATTGGCCACGACGGAATCCTTGCGCACGCCCACCTCCGATGTCCGGGGGTTCCCCCAGTCGGTCGCTCGACCACCCGTACGCAGACGGCGGGTTGCGTGTTCAAAGTGAGGCGACAGTTTTCTTCGGAGTGACGTGACGAGCGGGACATGGCGCCACATTCCCACCGTGCGATCTTTACATATCCGTCACATCGGCAAGATCATCTCCACGCTTCCCTACGGTGGCGTAGGTAAACAACGTGTAATCGAAATCACGTCGACGGCCGTGCCGTACAAGGGGCATAACGGGCGGTCAGGTCCGCGCGAGGGCCGCGCGGCGGCGGTGCCGGGCCACTCTTTCGCGGTTCCCGCAGACCTCGCTGGAGCACCAGCGCCTCCGGCGGCCCCGCGAGGTGTCGAGGTACACGAGGGGGCAGTTGTCCCCTTCGCACTCCCGCAGGCCGGCCCGCGCGACGGGATCGGTGAGCAGCTCCAGCACGTCCCGCGCGAGGGCGCCGAGCAACTCCGCGCACTCGGGCGGCCGCTCCAGCCGCCGCACCAGCGTGCCGTCCCCGCACCGCACGGCCCGCGGGGCGGGCGGCGCGGCTCGGGCCAGGTCGTTCACCCGCTCGAGCGCCCTGTCGTACGGCGGCCGGGGCGCCGCCGCGGTCAGCGCCCCGCGCACCAACGGGTCGACGCAGGCGCGTACTTCACGGAATCCGGCCACCCAGGAGGCGTCGGCGTGGCCCAGCGGGGTGTGCGGCGGCACGAGACCGGACTCGGTGATCCACGCGCACAGCACCTCGACGGAGACGAACCGTTCACAGGGGTGCGCGGTCGCGAGAAGGTCGAGGCTGATCCGGCCCGCGCCGAAACGCGGGTCGTACGCGGCCGTGGCCGTACCCGGTGCCATGTGCCTGTCACCGCCTAGGGGTCACCGTCCCCGGGCGGTGGGGGGCGGTGGATGCGTGGAGGGGCTGGGGAACCGTTCCCTCCCACAGTGCCCGCCGACGCCCGGGTCCGGAACCCCTCGTGCCGGGTCCGGAACCCCTCGTACCGAGGCGGGCGCACACCCAGCCCGTCCGGCGCTTGAGGACGAGGCCCCTTCAGGGCCGACAGCGGGGTCCGGGGGCGGCAGCCCCCGAGACGGCGACCTGTACGCCGGGTACGGCCCGGCCCCGGGAACCGAAACGCCCTCACTCGCCCCCATACTTCGCGTCCGCCGCCGGATCCAGCGCCAGCCGGTATCCCCGTTTCACCACCGTCTGGATCAGCTTCGGCGCCCCCAGCGCCGTACGCAGCCGGGCCATCGCCGTCTCCACGGCGTGCTCGTCCCGTCCGGCGCCGGGCAGCGCGCGCAGCAGGTCGGCGCGGGCCACCACCCAGCCCGGCCGCCGGGCCAGCGCCCGCAGCAGGGACATCCCGGCCGGCGGCACCGACCGCAGCTCCCCGTCCACCAGCACCGCGTGGCCGCGGATCTCCACCCGGTGCCCGGCGATCGGCAACGTCCGCGCACGGCGGGGCAGTTCCCGGCAGAGCAACTGCACCAGCGGGCCGAGGCGGAAGCGTTCGGGCTGCATGGTGTCGATCCCCCGCGCCTGCAACGGCAGCGCGGTCACCGGGCCCACGCAGGCCGGCAGGACGTCGTGCCCGAGCGCCGCCACCAGTTCCGGGAGCAGTCCGCGCTCCTCGGCGCGCGTCAGCAGCGACGCGGCGGCCGGGGCGCTGGTGAAGGTCACCGTGTCCAGGGAACGGGAGACGGCCGCGTCCAGCAGCCGGTCGACGGGTCCGATGTCCACGGGCGGCAGCCACCGGTACACGGGCACCCCGAGCACCTCCGCCCCGCCCGCCCTGAGCGCCTCCACGAAGCCGGGCAGCGGCTCGCCGTGCAGCTGGACGGCGATCCGGCGGCCGTCGACGCCCTCCTCCAACAGCCGGTCCAGCACCTCGGCCATGGACTCGCTGGACGGCGACCACTCCTCGGTCAGTCCGGCCGCCCGCACCGCGCCCTTCACCTTGGGCCCGCGCGCGAGCAGTTCCACCCCGCGCAGCCGGTTCAGCAGGTCCTCGCCGAGGCCCCAGCCGTCGGCGGCCTCGATCCAGCCCCGGAAGCCGATCGCGGTCGTGGCGACCACGACGTCCGGGTGCCGCTGGATGATCTCCTTGGTGGCGGCGAGCAGTTCGCTGTCGTCGGAGAGCGGCACGATGCGCAGCGCGGGGGCGTGCACGACGGCGGCGCCGCGCCGCTGGAGCAGCGCCCCGAGCTCGTCGGCACGGCGCGCGGCGGTGACGCCCACGGTGAACCCGGCGAGGGGTCCCTGTTCGGGTTGCTGCTGTTCGTCGTACATAACTCTCGTTCCGCACTCGAGTCGTGGTACCTGCGCCGGACGCCCGCACGGGCGCGCCCGCATGCCGGGCGAGCCTGTCAACGGTGCGTGACAGGCTCGGTTCGGCCGCGTGTCAGCGGTGTTACGTCACACCTCGGCGTAGCTGAGCTGCGGCTTCGTCTCCATCGTCGAAGCCGTGGGGGCCGCCG
This sequence comes from Streptomyces sp. NPDC056628, assembly GCF_042792555.1. Lineage (NCBI taxonomy): Bacteria > Bacillati > Actinomycetota > Actinomycetes > Kitasatosporales > Streptomycetaceae > Streptomyces > Streptomyces sp. NPDC056628. The sequence continues at coordinate 118,101 of NZ_JBHTWG010000001.1, read as the reverse complement.
CGGGCGCCGGGCGGTGAAGGTATACGGCCCAGGTGACGGCGAAGCAGAGGCCGTAGAAGGCGAGGAAGGCGACGAAGGCGCCGGTGCCGGAGCCCACCGAGAGGAAGGACTGCCGGAAGGCCAGATTGATGCCGAGGCCGCCGAGGGCGCCCACCGCGCCGATGAGCCCCATGGAGGCGCCGGAGAGCCGGCGGCCGTAGGCGGCGGCCGCCTCGCCCTCCAGGCCCCGGGCAAGGGCCTTGGCGTGGAAGATGCCGGGGATCATCTTGAACGTCGAGCCGTTGCCGAGCCCGGACAGGACGAACAGGGCGATGAACGCGGCGGTGAACAGCGGCAGGGACTCGCGCACCGACGCCACGACGACGACGCCGGTCGCGGCGGCCATGCCGACGTAGTTCCACAGCGTGATCCGCGCGCCGCCGAAGCGGTCGGCGAGCGCGCCGCCGACGGGGCGGATCAGGGAGCCCAGCAGCGGGCCGACGAAGGTGACGTAGGCGGCCTGCAGGGGCGTGCGGCCGAACTGCGTCTGCAGGACCAGGCCGAAGGCGAAGCTGTAGCCGATGAACGAGCCGAAGGTGCCGATGTAGAGGAAGGACATGATCCAGGTGTGGGGGTCCTTCGCGGCGTCCTTGGCGGCACCGGTGTCGTTGCGGACGGAGGAGATGCTGTCCATCCTCAGCCAGGCGAGGACGGCGGCGACCACGATGAACGGGATGTAGACGCCGAGCAGCAGACGCGGGCCGCCGCCGGCGCCGATCACGGCGAGACCGACCAACTGCACGACGGGGACGCCGACGTTGCCGCCGCCGGCGTTCAGCCCGAGCGCCCAGCCCTTCCTCCGCAGCGGGAAGAAGGCGTTGATGTTGGTCATGCTGGAGGCGAAGTTGCCGCCGCCGACGCCGGCCAGCATCGCGCAGATCAGGAAGGCGGTGAAGGAGGTCCCCGGCTCCATCACCACGAACGCGGCGACCGTGGGCACCAGCAGCAGGCTCGCCGAGACCACCGTCCACATCCGGCCGCCGAAGACGGCGACGGCGAAGGTGTAGGGGACGCGGGCGACGGCGCCGACCAGGGTGGCCATCGAGACGATGGTGAACTTGTCGGCCGGGGTGAGGCCGTACTCCGGTCCCATGAACAGCACCATCACGGACCACAGGGTCCAGATCGAGAACCCGATGTGCTCGGAGAGCACGGAGAAGAGGAGGTTGCGGCGGGCGATCCGCTCCCCGGTGGTGTTCCAGAAGGTCTCGTCCTCGGGGTCCCAGCGGTCGATCCAGCGGCCTCCCCTGCTCGCGACGGGGGCAGTGCTCGGGGCTGTCATGGCGCCTCCACGGTCTTCGGGCTCGGTCGCCTGCGAGTGGCTGGTCCCGAAGGTAGGGAGGGCGCGTTTCCGGGCTGTGGCACCCGGTGACCGGCAAGGAACGTTGCTCTCACCCGCCGGCCGGGGCGGATGAGAGGTCCCGCCGCCCGGGCCCGGACGGCCCGGTCAGGGGTGCTGCGGGGGCTGCCAGTGAGGGTTCTGCTGCGGGTAGGGCGGCTGCTGGCCGTACGGCTGGGGCTGCGGGGGCTGCTGGGGCGGCTGACCATACGGCTGCTGCGGTTGACCGTATGGCGACTGCGGCTGCCCGTACGGCTGCTCCGGCTGAGCGTAGGGCGCTTGTGAGGGCGCGCCGTACGGGCCCGGGGCGGGCTGCTGCCCGTACGGGCCCGGAGCGGCCGGCTGGGCGGGCTGGGCGGGGTAGGGGCCGGGTGCGGCGGGCTGGGCGTACGCAGCCGGCGCCGGGGCCTGCTGCCCGTATCCGCCGGGGACGCCCGGCGCGGCGGCCGGCGCCTGGTGGCCGTACGGCCCGCTCGCGCCGAACGGGTTGCCGTGTCCGGGGAGGTGGCCACTCGCGGGCAGGTACCGCAGGCGGCCCGTCTCGTCCCGCACCGGCGTGAAGCCGGCGGCCTGGAGCCGCGCGGCGAACTTGGCGTTCCGCTTGCGGGTGACGACGACGCCGACGCCGAGCAGCGCCATGAGCCCCACCCAGCTGAGGACGGCGAAGAGGACGGAGTCGCCCTCCACGTCCGCCTTCAGGGCGGCGACGAGGAAGCTGAGCGTGATACAGCCGGCCACCCAGTACATGCGCTTCTCGACATGCCGGCCGGTGAGGTCGAAGTTGATGCGTGCCTTGAGCAGTTCGTGCGCGTCGGGCACGAGCGGCGGCACGGACACGCCGTCACCGGCGTCCGGGTACCGCGCCCAGTTCTGCGCGGCCCGGGCGCGGGCCTGCGGGCTGGGGTCCGGCGCGATCAGCATCACGAGGGCGTTGTTGCGCCCGCCCTGCCGGACGTCCAGGTACTCGTAGCCGAACTGCTGGGCGACGAAGGCGAGATAGGCGAGCTTCTTCACCGAGGCCATGGGGCTCGTGAACTCCACCGGCTGACCGCTCGCGATCAACCGCAGCATCTTCTGGACCTGCCGCTTGCTCACCAGGCACCCACTCCCCCACCGGCCCACCCGGCGACCCCGTCCACCACCGCGACCCGGCCAGTCTTCCACGGGGGTCCGACATCGAGGACGGCGGACCTGCGGGGACGGGGGTTCGCGGGGGCGGACGGGGGCGGTGTCATCTGCGGCGCCGGCCGCCGTGGCCGCCGTCGCCGGACGCGGCGGCCTTCCTCTTCGTGCCGTTCGGCCACAGGCGCGGGCTGCGCTTGGCGGCGATGTCCTCGACCCAGCCGACGGCCACGACGGCCAGCCCTATCAGCGGCCAGACCAGGAAGAACATCCAGATCATGTACGTGGAGTCGAGGGCGGCCGAGGCCCGCTCGCTCTCCATGAACGGCAGGTTGTACAGCTGGTCCAGGATCGGGACCGTGGCCATGATCAGGAGGTTGTGCCAGAGGTAGATCGTGACCGCGCGGTTGTTGGACAGCGTGACCAGCTTGTCCCAGCGGGCGAGCCTGCCCGGCAGTTCCTGCCAGGACGGGGAGTACTGGAGCAGGATCACGACGAATCCGAAGGACCAGGTCGCCTGGGAGAGCGGGATGTCGTTGAGGTCCCAGCCGTCCGGGCCGAGGTGGCCCGAGGCCCACCACAGCCCGAAGGCCATGACGAGCGAGGCGCAGGAAACGGCCACGTAGCGCGGGATCCTGGCGAGCAGGCCCTCGTGGTGGGCGAAGCCCAGCACCCAGCAGCCGCCGTAGACGGCGAAGTCGGAGATCGCGTTGCCGGTCTCGCCGGGGATCGTCACGACGCCCGTGCCCACGACGGCCGTCAGGGCGAGCGGGGCCAGCAGGGTCGGCCACGGGGCCCGGCGGAACGCCCACAGCAGCAGCGGGGACGCCACGACGAACCACAGGTAGGCCCGCAGGTACCAGAGCACGCCGGCCGCCTGCACCGCCCAGGTGTTCTCCAGCAGCCCGGACTCGGAGCCGAGCTGCCACGGGTACGGCGGGGCGCCGACCGGGACGAGGTAGTTGAACAGGTCGACGACGGCCCACAGACCGCCGCCCAGGTCCGGGTCCTTCGTCGGGTTCCAGCCGCCGGCGAACATCATCGTCAGCACGACCGCGCTGAACACCCACAGCGGCGGCAGCAGACGCCGGACCCGGCTCTTGATCACGCCCCACGCCGGGCGGTTCAGGGAGCGCGCCATGAGCGAGCCCGCCAGCGCGAACATCACGCCCATGGACGGGAACAGCACCGTCAGCCAGGCCCAGCCGAAAAGGTGGTACGCGACGACGCGGACGAGCGCGATGGAGCGCAGCAGGTCCAGATAGCGGTCGCGGCCCGGCTTCTTCGGCGCGGCGGCCGGCGCGGCTTCGGGGGCCGGCGCGGGGGCGGCGGGCTCGGGTACGACGGCGGTGGCCGTCGGCTCGACGCCGTCCGGGTGCCCGTACGGGCCGGGGTACGGCTCCGTCCGCCATGCCAGGTCGTTCTGCCAGGCGGGGTCGTTCTGCCAGGCGGGCTCCGGTGCCCCGGGCCCGGCCGCTCCGGGCCCCATGGGCTGGTATCCGTGTGTCATCCCACCGGCCTCCGATCGCCGTCACGTGTGCCCGCCGAACGCTGCGACGGCACGGGGCCGCCGGGTGCCTCCACCACGCCGGTGCGGCGCAGCTTCTGCCAGCGCAGGCGGCCGCCGGTGAGGGCCGTGATCCAGGACTGGAGCAGGACGACGTACATCAGCTGGCGGTAGAGGATCTGCTGGAGCGGGAGCGAGATCAGGTGCGTCATGCGCTCCTTGTCGAGCCGGAAGGCGTAGGCGGCGCAGACCAGTTGGATCGCGAGGACGCCCAGCCAGGCGACGACGGTCTTCTGCGTCGGGCCGAAGACCAGGCCGTAGATCAGGAAGACGTCGATGAGCGGGGCGAGCAGCGGCGCCAGGACCATGAAGAGCGACACCAGGGGCAGGCCGACCCGGCCGAAGCGGCCCGAGGGTCCCTTCTCCACGAGGGCGCGGCGGTGCTTCCAGATCGCCTGCATGGTGCCGTACGACCAGCGGTAGCGCTGGGACCACAGCTGCTGGACGGACTCCGGCGCCTCGGTCCAGGCGCGTGCGTTCTCGGCGTAGACGACGCGCCATCCGTCCCGGTGCATCGCCATGGTGATGTCGGTGTCCTCGGCGAGCGTGTCGTCGCTCATGCCGCCGACCCGCTCCAGCGCCGACCGCCGGAAGGCGCCGACGGCGCCCGGAATGGTCGGCATGCAGCGCAGGATGTCGTACATACGGCGGTCGAGGTTGAAGCCCATCACGTATTCGATGTGCTGCCAGGCGCCGATGAGGGAGTCGCGGTTGCCCACCTTCGCGTTTCCGGCGACGGCGCCGACGCGCGGGTCGCCGAAGGGCTGGACGAGTTCGCGGACCGTGGCCGGCTCGAAGACGGTGTCCCCGTCCATCATCACGATGATGTCGTAACTGGCGTTCGCCAGACCACGGTTGAGCGCGGCGGGCTTGCCCGCGTTGAGCTGGCGGACGACCCTGACGTTCGGCAGCCGCATGGCCTCGACGATGCGGGCCGTGCCGTCGCTGGACCCGTCGTCGACGACGATCACCTCGATGGGGTGCTCGCTCGCCATGAGGGAACGCACCGTGTTCTCGATGCACTTGGCCTCGTTGTACGCGGGGACGAGCACCGAGACCGGTTCGGTGACGGCCGGGCCCCAGCGGAAGCCCTTGCGGCGCACCCTGCGCGCGTGGACGCCCGACAGCAGCAGCATCAGCACGAAGCGGCTGATGACCAGGAAGCCGATCACCGCGAGGCCGACGACCAGTACGGACGTGATGTTGTCCGACGCCCGGACGAGGAAGACCCAGGCCTTGCCCTTCCACAGGTCGAGCCCGGTGACCTGGCTGTGGGCGCTGGGCGCGCCGAGCGCCTCGGTGAGGTTGCCGAACTTGTAGCCCTCGGCCTGCAGGTCCGGCAGGAACCGGTCGAGCGCCTGCACCGTCTGGTGCCGGTCGCCGCCGGAGTCGTGCATCAGGACGATGGCGCCCTTGCCGCCCTTGGGGGTGGCGCGGCGGATGATCTCGTCGACGCCGGGCTTCTGCCAGTCCTCGCTGTCGGTGTTGTTGACGACGGTGAGGTAGCCGCGCTGGCCGATGTACTCGGTGATCGGCCAGGACTCGTTGTCCATGGCGTCGGCGAACGACGAGTACGGCGGCCGGAACAGGGACGTGCGGATGCCCGCGGCGCCGGTGATCGCGAGCTGGTTCTGGGACAGCTCCCAGTCGATGCGCTTCTTCGACTGGTAGGACAGGTCGGGGTGGTTGAAGGTGTGCAGGCCGACCTCGTGGCCCTCCTCGACCATGCGCCGGACCAGGTCCGGGTAGCGCGAGGTCATGGTGCCGGTGACGAAGAAGACGGCGTGGGCGTGGTGCTTCTTGAGCACGTCCAGGACCTTGGGGGTCCACTCCGGGTCGGGGCCGTCGTCGAAGGTGAGGACCAGGCGGTGGTCGCGCAGGCTCAGGGTCTCGGCGCGGCCGCCGCGGGTGTCGATGACGGGCCCGCCCTCGATGATCTTCTCCGGGACCTTGTCGGAGGCGGCCTCGGGCCGGATCCGGTGGTCGGCCAGGATCTCGCTGTGGACGTAGCCCCGCAGCATCAGCATCGCCATCAGGGCGACGAGGACGAGGCAGGGCAGCAGCAGGCGCATGGGCACGCGGCGGCGGCGCGGGGCGGCGCCGCGGGCGCGGTGTTCGGGTGCGTGGCGACGCGAGGAGCCGCCGCGGGCTCCGTGCTCGGCCCCACGGCGGCGGGTGCGGGATGCCATCAGAAGGTGTTCTCCGGGAACGGGGCGGCGGGAGCGGAGGCGGCGCCTCCGGGCTCCAGCGCGACGGGTTCGGGGTTGCTCGGGCCGTGGGCGACCGTCCCCGTGCCGGGGTCTTCGGTGGTCGTGGGGTCGGTCGGCTCCGTGGTGGTGCCGCCGCCGTCCGTCGGGCTCGGTGCGGGGTGGTCGGTGACCGGGTTCGTGGGCGTCTGCCGGTCGGGCGTCGGGTTGGTGCCGGGGTTGGACGTCCCCTTGGTGTTGCCCGGCTTCGGCTCGCCGGAGCCGACCGGGTCCTGGGCGTCCGCGGACGCGCCGGGCGCGGTGCCGCCGGTGCCGGGCAGCAGGCTCTCGCCGGCGGACGCGGACGGGGAGGCGCCCGGAGAGACGTCCGCGATCTCGGAGGGCGCCGTCACCGACTCGGCCGGCAGCGGCGAGGTGTCGACCTGACCGGCGGGCTTCTCCCGGGGGCCCTCGACGGGCAGCCAGGGCGCGTCGGAGTTCCCGGACAGCAGGGTGGCGACGATGACCACGGCGTAGACCGCGCAGGCCAGGGCGACGGCCATGCCGAGCCGACGGAAGCGGCGGCTGCGGCGGCCCGTCTCGTCGACGAACACCGGTCCGTCGGAGCCCTCGGGGGTGCCGGGGGCGTCCTTGGCGGCGCGCAGCATGCCGTCGAGCTGGAGCCCTATGCCGTCGAGCTGGACGGTGACCTCGTGCGGGTCGTGGGTGGCGCCGGGGCCCCCGGGGCCCGCCGCCTGCTCGTGCTCGGCCCACGGGTCGCGCACGGGTGCGGTGCGGGGGCCGCCGGCCGCGAACGGGTCGGTGTGGCCGGCCACGTGCCGGGGCGGTCCCGCCGGTCTTCCGACGCCGGGCAGGACCGCGGTCTCGTCGCCGGACGCGGCGGGAACGCCGCGCAGGATCTCCGTCTTGTCGGCGTCCGTCGAGGCACGCCTGCCACCCTGGAGTATGTCCGTCTCCCTCGCCTCGGTCCGGGAGCGCGGACCCCGACCCGGGAGCCCGGTCTCCCCGGTCGCCGGGAATGCCTGGGTGTCGACCCCGGCACCCCCCGCGGAAGAACTGCCCACCGACCGGTACGCGGCCTGGGGCCACTCCGGTTGGGCGTCTTCTCGCCACTTCTTCACGCGCACGCACATCCCCCCACGGGACCGTTCCGGGTGCGCACACGACTCCGAGCACTCGTCGCCGTGCCGAGCCCCCACCCGGCCGAGCGCCCCCCTTTATCACACTGTGCTCAGGCGAAGAATGTAGCGCACGCGGAGGTTTCGTGGTTGCCGCGTGCCAACTAATGGACGCCCATGACGCATGCGTCACTGGCCGGAATCCAGCCCTCAGGTGGGCGATTCAGCCACCCTTCCTCCCTTGCGACCTGGGCGGCTGCCCGACGAAGGGCCATAAGTCCGGGATGTTCGAGACCCTTTCTCCATACAAGTGATACTGGTGACAGCGGGACCGGATCCGTCAGCGGACGGAGCACCGAGCCCGGCATCGGGGGGAAGTCGACGACCGCGAGCACCGGGACCCGCGTCTTCGCCATGAGCCGCTGGAACTCCTCGTCACCGACGGCCAGGGGCGCGGGGGCGGCGATCGCGACGCCCCGCCCCTCGAACAGGCGGCGCGCGAGGTCGGTCCACTCCGGGGTGCGGGGGTTGCCGGCGCCGGCGTACACCGTCTCGCCGGCCAGGGCGGCCAGCGGCACCTCGTCCCGGGCGGCCAGGGGGTGGTCCTCGGGGAGGAGGACGGCCATCGGTTCGTAGCGGACCGGCTGGTGGTCGAGGCCGGCCCGCAGCGCCGGGTCCAGGCCGGCGAACCGGCCGAACGAGGCGTCGAGGCGGCCGGCGAGCAGGTCGCCGGCGGCACCCGTCAGACCGCTCTCGTAGCGGGCCATGAGCTCGAGTTCGGGGGCGAGTTCGCGGGCCCGGTGCAGGATCCGGCGAGTGGTGCGCAGGCCGGGCGAGTTCAGGTCCACGAGCAGGGCGCGGGCCTGCCCGAAGGCGGCGAGCAGGTCGTCCTGGGCCTGGAGGGCGCGGCGGGCGTACGGCACGAGCCGCTCGCCGTCGGGGGTGAGGGTGACCTGGCGGGTGGTCCGCACGAACAGCTCGGCGCCGAGCTCGCGCTCCAGGCGGCGCACGTCCCGGCTGAGCGCCTGCTGGGCGACGTACAGGCGGGCGGCGGCGCGGGTGAAGTGCAGTTCCTCCGCGACGGCCAGGAAGGCGCGCAGGAGGCGGGGGTCGAGGTGGGCGGGGGCCGGCATGCGCCGAACTTACAACAGGAGTGCGTGAATCCGCGCGGAGCAGGTGTTGGACCCGGTGATCGGCGACCGCCGAGGCTGGGCCCATGCCGCGACCGACCTCCACAAGTGCCCCTGACGACGGGAAAGTCCGGGACATCCCGCTGTCCACCGTCACCGCCGACGCGCTCGTCGCCGTCGACTTCCGCCCCCGTGGGCGGGCCCGCCCGCCGGGGCCCTACCGGCGGCTGTTCGCCCGGCCGGGCGCGCTCGCGTTCACCGCCGCCAATCTGGCGGCCCGTCTGCCCATGGGCATGTTCAGCGTGAGCGCGGTCGTGATGATCGCGGGGACCCGCGGGTCGTACGCCCTCGCCGGGGCCGTCACCGCGACCGGACTCGCGGCGACCGCCGTGGTCGCCCCCGGGATCGCGCGCCTCGTCGACCGGTACGGGCAGGCCCGGGTCGCCGTACCGGCCACGCTGCTCGCGGCGCTGGGCAGTCTCGCCCTGGTGCTGTGCGTGCGGTACGGCGCGCCCTCCTGGACGCTGTTCGCCGCGTACGCCGCCACCGCGAGCACGCCCAACACCGGCGGCATGTCCCGCGCCCGGTGGGCCCATCTGCTGAAGGACGACGCGGGGGCCCTGCACACCGCGAACTCCCTCGAACAGGCCGTCGACGAACTGTGCTTCATGCTGGGCCCGGTGCTCGCGGCCTTCCTGTGCGGGACGTTCTTCCCCCAGGCGGGCACGCTCGTCGCGGTGACGCTGCTCGTGACCGGGGTGCTGGCCTTCGCGGCCCAGCGGTCGACCGAGCCGCCGGCGCACGGTTCGACCTCGGCGCCCGGCCCGGCGCCGCTGCGCGCGCCCGGCATGCCCGCGCTGCTGGCCGTCTGCCTCGCCCTGGGCGCGGTGTTCGGGTCGACGGAGGTCGTCACGATCGCGTACGCCGACGCGCAGGGGCAACGGGCCGCGGCCGGCGCGGTGCTGGGGCTCCAGGCGGCCGGGTCCTGCGTCGCGGGTCTGGTGTACGGCCGGCTGCGGCTGACCGGCTCCCCCGAGCGCCGCTACCCGTGGTGCGTGGCGGCGATGACCGCGCTGCTGCTCCTGCCGGCCCTGGCCGCCTCCGGCACCGGCTCGCTCGTGGTGCTGGCCGGGGCCCTCCTGCTGGCCGGGATGGCCACCGCCCCCACGATGATCACCAACATGGCCCTGGTACAGCGGCGCACCCCGCCGGGCCGTCTCAACGAGGGCATGACCCTGGCGGTGACGGCCCTGCTCGGCGGCATCGCCTGCGGCAGCGCGGCCGGCGGATGGACGGTGGAACACACGTCCCCGTCCACCGGCTACGCGGTCCCGGTGACGGCGGCGGCGACGGCCCTGCTCGTGTCGGTGGGGGCACGGATGCTGGGGCGCGGGCGGGGTGCGTGACGCGCCCCGGCACGTACGCCGGCCGGCCCACCCCCCGATCGCGGCGGGGCTCGGGCGCCGGGGCGGGTGGTACGGCCGGACGCTCATGGAAGCCGGAGGGCGGACCGCTCCGACGGGCGAGCGCCGGCCCCCGGGGGCCGACGGCGGCCCCCGGCCCCCGGTCGCACGCCGGGCCAGGTGCCGGGCGCCCCGAGGGAGCCCGGGCGCGCCGGTGTGACCGGGGGCCGACCCGGAGCAGCCTGGTGCCGGCCGGGGTCAGGTGTGCCAGGCCCGGGGGCTCGTGTAGGGGCGGGTGCGGTCGGGGCGGGTCCAGGGGGCTGTGGACCGGCGGGGCGGGGCCGCGGCGGGGGGCGGGGCGAGCCGGAGGGTGAGGACCGCGGTGAAGGCGGCCAGTTCCTCGGGGCTCGGGGCGCCGCGCAGGACACGTACCGAGGTGGCGGCGAGCAGGTCGGCCGGGGTCGGGGTCATGGAGTGCTCCTCACTGGGGCGGGTTGCCGTGCTTGCGGGTGGGCAGGGACTCGGACTTGGTCGCGAGCATCGTCAGGGCGCGGCTGAGGGCGAGACGGGTCTCGCGGGGGTCGATCACGTCGTCGACGAGGCCGCGCTCGGCCGCGTAGTAGGGGTGGACGAGTTCGCTGCGGTACTCCTCGATCTTGCGGCGGCGCATCGCCTCGGGGTCGTCGGCGGCGGCGATCTCGCGGCGGAAGACGACGTTGGCGGCGCCCTCGGCGCCCATCACGGCGATCTCGTTGGTGGGCCAGGCCAGGGCGATGTCCGCGCCGATGGACCGGGAGTCCATGACGATGTAGGCGCCGCCGTACGCCTTGCGCAGGACGACGGAGACGCGGGGCACGGTGGCGTTGCAGTACGCGTACAGCAGTTTCGCGCCGCGCCGGATGATGCCCTCGTGCTCCTGGTCGACGCCGGGCAGGAAGCCGGGCACGTCGACCAGGGTGACCAGCGGGATGTTGAAGGCGTCGCAGAACTGTACGAACCGGGCGCCCTTCTCGCTGGCTTTGATGTCGAGGACGCCGGCCATGGACGCGGGCTGGTTGGCGACGATGCCGACGACGTGCCCGTCGATCCGGGCGAGCGTGCACACGAGGTTGGTGGCGAACGCGGCGTGCACCTCCAGGTGGTCGCCGTCGTCGACGATCTCCTCGATGACCTTGCGGATGTCGTAGGAGCGGTTGCCGTCGGCGGGGACCAGGTCGAGCAGGGCGTCGCCGGGGCGGTCCGCCGGGTCGCCGGTGGGGTGGGCGGGCGGGAGTTCGCGGTTGTTGGAGGGCAGCAGGGTCAGCAGGTAGCGGACCTCCTCCAGGCAGGTGCGCTCGTCGTCGTAGACGAAGTGGGCGACGCCGGAGGTGCCGCCGTGGACGTCGGCGCCGCCGAGGCCGTTCTGGGTGATCTCCTCCCCCGTCACCGCCTTCACCACGTCCGGCCCGGTGATGAACATCTGGGAGATGTCCCGGACCGCGAAGACGAAGTCGGTGAGCGCCGGGCTGTACGCGGCGCCGCCCGCGCACGGGCCGAGCATCACGCTGATCTGCGGGATCACCCCGGACGCCTTGGTGTTGCGCCGGAAGATGCCGCCGTAGCCGGCGAGGGCCGACACGCCCTCCTGGATCCGGGCGCCCGCGCCGTCGTTGAGCGACACGAGCGGGGCGCCCGCCGCGATGGCCAGGTCCATCAGTTTGTGGATCTTCTGCGCGTGGGCCTCGCCGAGGGCGCCGCCGAAGATGCGGAAGTCGTGGGCGTACACGAAGACCGTGCGGCCCTCGACCGTGCCCCAGCCGGTGATCACCCCGTCGGTGTACGGCCGTTTGTCCTCGAGCCCGAAGCCCTGCGCGCGGTGCCGGCGCAGGGTCTCCACCTCGCTGAAGGAGCCGGGGTCCAGGAGCAGTTCGATGCGTTCGCGGGCGGTCAGCTTGCCCTTGGCGTGCTGGCGTTCGGTGGCCCTCGGGTCGGGGCCGGTGCGGGCGAGCTCCTTGATGGCCGCCAGTTCGGAGAACCGGTCCGCCTCGGGGGCGTCCGTGTCGGGCAGGAGCGTCTCGGGATCGACGACGGTCATGATGCCTGGGCCCTTTCCTTCCTGTTCCTGGTGTCGATGAGGTCGTGCGGGCGGACGGACGACGGGTCGTGGGCGCGCAGCACCGTGCGCAGTCCCGGTTCGACGGCGTGGACGCGGTCCACGGCGTCCCGGGCGTGCAGCCAGTCGGCGGGCACCGGGTGCAGGGCGGCCCGCCGGTCGCCGGCGCCGGCCAGCGCGGCGGCGCCGACGTGGCCCTCGCACAGCGGGATGTTGCGCACCGTCCAGCCGGCCGGGCGCCAGGACTCGGCGCCCTCGCCCAGGTAGTCGAGGTCGGCGGCGCGGGCGAGCCCGGTGCCGAGACCCTTCAGGTACGCCTCCTTGCGGGACCACAGCCGGGCGAAGGCCGTCGGCCGCCGCTCGGGCGGGACGCGGGCGATCTCCCGGCGCTCGGCCGGGTGCAGCAGGGGCAGGCAGGCGTCGACGGTCGCGGGAGACGGCAGCGCCTGCACGTCGACGCCGACCCGGGTGCGGGCGACGGCGACCAGGGCGAGCCCGTGGCTGTGGGAGAGGGAGAACTCGGGGGCGCCCGGCAGGTCGACCAGGACGGGCCGGCCGTGCCGTTCCCCGCACTCCTCGCACCACTCCCGGCCGATGACCAGCCGCCGGGGCGCGACGCCCGTGTAGACGGACAGCACCCGGCGCAGGCCCACATGGGCGGCGACGTACATCTGCCGGTCGGCGTGCCGGCGGTAGGCGGCGGCGCGCCGGCGCTCGTCCTCGTCGAGTTCGCCGACGGGCGCGTCGCGCGACGATTCCGGCGCCGGCAGCAGCCACAGGTGCAGGTCGGACGGGCCGAGCTGCCGGGCGCCGCGGGCGGGGTGCGGGCCGAGGGGGAGGTTCACGGGCGGCTCCCGGTGCGGGTGGTGGGGTGGGGCGCCGGCTCGGTCCCGGCGGCGGCGCCGGCGCGCGCGCCGCCGCGGTCGGCGGCCGCCGCCACGAGCGCGGCCGCCAGGGAGATCAGTCCCCCCGCCCACAGCGCGGAGCGGGTGCCCAGGTACTGGGTGACCGCGCCGACGAACAGGGCGCCGAGCGGGGCGGTGCCTTGCAGGATCAGGGTGTAGAGGGCCATGACGCGGCCCCGGTAGGCGGGGTCGCTGCCCAGCTGGACGCGGTGGTTGGCGGCCTGCGCGAAGTACAGGGACGCGAAGCCGGTCGGGACGAGCAGGAGCAGGGCCACCGTCAGGTTCGGCGCCCAGCCGGTGGCCGCGGCCAGCGCGCCGAAGGCGCAGGCCCAGCCGATGACCAGCCGGGCCGGGGGGCGGCCCCGGCGCAGGGTGCTGGTGAAGGCGGCCAGCAGGGAGCCGGCCGCGAGCGCGGCGGTGAGCAGGCCGAACGCGGCGGCGTCGGTGTGGAAGACGGTCCGGGCCATGAGCGGCAGCGTCAGTTGCAGGTTGAGGCCGAACAGGGAGACGGCGGCGAGCAGGGACAGCGTCGCCACCAGGTCGGGCCGGGACCGCAGATGGGCCAGTCCCTCCACGACGCGGGCGTCGCGGGCGGCGGGCCGCGCGGACCGGTGCAGTTCGCCGGGCCGCATGGCGCGCAGCCCGGCGACGGTCGCCGCGTAGCTGGCCGCGTTGAGGAGCATCACCGTGCCGGTGCCGGCCGCCTCGATCAGCAGCCCGGCGAGCGAGGGGCCGAGGACGCGCGCGATGTTGAAGTAGGCGCCGCTGAGCGCGGAGGCGTTCGGCACCAGCTCCGGTCCGACGAGCTCGGCGATGAAGGACAGCCGCGCGGGCACCTCGACGGCGTTGGCGACGCCGAGGGCCAGGGCGAAGGCGTACACGTGCCACAGCCGGGCGGCGCCGCCGGTGACGAGCAGGCCGAGCAGCAGCGCGAGCAGCCCGGAGGCGATGTTGGCCCCGGTCAGCAGCGCCCGTTTGTCGTACCGGTCGGCGATGCGGCCGCCGTACAGGGTGAGCAGCAGCATCGGGGTGAACTGGAGGGCGGTGACCGTCGCGAGGGCGGTGCCGGAGTCGCCGGTGAGGTCGAGGACGAGCCAGTCCTGGGCGACGACCATCATCCAGGTGCCGGTCACGGAGGCGACCTGCCCGGTGGCGAAGAGCCGGAAGTTGCGCACGCCCAGCGAGCGCGTCCCGGTGGCCAGCAGCCGCCCGGGTCCCCGTTTCCCGGTGGCGGACCCGGTCATGGACCGTCCCGTTCGGGCAGGCACTCCTCGAAGAAGGCGAGCGCGCGCAGGTGGTAGGCGCGGGCCGTGCGGCCCAGGCTGATGTTGTGCCCGGCGTCGGGCTGCCGGTCGACGACGACGCGCGGGGCGGAGCTGAGCCGTGTGCGCAGGTCGTCGAGGGCGTCGGCGTCGTGCCGCCACCACAGTTCGTGCTCGGCGAACGTCAGCCGTACGGGGACGCGCACGCGCGGGGCGAGGGCGTCGAAGACGTCGGGCCAGGCGGACGCGGCCCGCAGTTCCCGCTCGGGCACCGGCCGGACGAAGTCGGCGCTGCGGCGGAAGGTGGCCGGCGGGTACAGGGCGAGCCGGCCCCAGTTGTGCTTCCAGCGGGCCCGGTCGGTGCCGGTGAGCAGTTCCTCGGAGCGGGGGGCGTAGCGGTGCCCGCAGCCGGAGATGTCCAGGCCCAGCAGTCCGGGCGGCGGGGCCTCGGCGGCCAGGGTCAGGGCGAGTTTGCCGCCGAAGGAGTGCGCGAGCAGGAACGTTCCGACGCCGGTGTCGTACCCGGCGCGGAAGTCGTCGAGCGCGGCCCCCAGGACGCGGGCCTGCCCGGCGAGGTCCAGGCCCTCGGGGAACCCGGCGGCGGAGTCGCCGTAGCCGGGCCGGTCGACGGCGAGGACCTGGAAGCCGAGATGCGCTCCCAGCGCGCACAGGGAGGCGTCGGGCTGGGCCCCGCCGTCGAAGTACCCCGCGCTCATCCCGGCCCCGTGCAGCGCGACCACGGTGGCACGCGGCGGCGTGTCCGGGGGCGCGCTCAGCAGGGCGGACAGGGTGTGCCCGGCGGCGTTCAGGGTGATCCGCCGTACACGGGGGCCGACGGACAGGGGCGCGGTGGTCATCGTGCTACGCCACCTCCGGGCTGCCGAACCAGTGGTGCAGGGCGCTCACGAGGCGGTCGATGCCGGCGGCCACGTCGTCCTGCGCGCTGTCGCCGCCGGCCGCCCAGGCCACGTGTCCGTCGGGGCGGACGAGGAGGGCGGTGGCCCCTGCGAAGGCGTCGGGGTCCTCGGGGCGGGCGGTGACCACGGTGACGGTGTCCGCCCAGCGGGCCGCCGTCTCGCGCGGGGCGGGATCGCCGGACAGGTCGAGCAGGACGCCGCGGGCCGGGTGGAGCAGGTCGGCCGTGCCGGTGCGGGTGCCGTCGGGCAGCTCCAGCGGACGTGGGGGGAGGCGGCGGCCGAGCAGGGGGTGGGTGCCGGGGCCGAGGTCGTAGCCGACGTCGAGGTGGCTGACGATGCCGGCGAGCCGGCGGCGGACCTCCTCCAGCTCCATCAGCTCCCCGAACACGGCGCGGACGGGGTCGGCCTCGGGGCCGCCGAGGAAGATCATGCCCTGGGCCCGGGTGTTCATCAGCAGGCGTGCGCCGACCGGGTGCCGTTCGTCGTGGTACGTGTCGAGCAGGGTGTCCGGCAGGGCGCCGCGGGCCACCGCGGCCAGCTTCCAGCCCAGGTTGACGGCGTCCTGCACGCCCGTGCTGAGTCCCTGTCCGCCGGCGGGGAGGTGGACGTGCGCGGCGTCGCCGGCGAGCAGGACGCGGCCCTTGCGGTAGGCGGAGACCTGCCGGGTGGCGTCCGTGAAGGAGCTGACCCAGTCGGCGCCGCCGCCCGCCAGGGACTCGCCGGTGATGCGTTCCCAGGCGGCGGCGACCTCCTCGAACTCGACGTGCTGCGGGCGGTCCCCTGCGGGGGTGCCGTGCTCGCAGACGATGACGCGGTCGACGCCGGGCGCGAGCGGAGCGGCCATCACCATGCCGTGCTCCAGCCGCTCGCCCAGGAAGCGGGGGCGGATGGCGCAGCCGGTGACGTCCGCCAGGTACATCCGGCGGGTGGCGGGCAGCCCGGGGAAGTCGAAGCCGGCGGCCCGGCGCACGACGCTCTGGCCGCCGTCGCAGCCGACCAGGTAGGCGCCGCGCAGCCGCTGTTCACCGTCGGGGGTCGCCGCGACGATCTCGACGCCGTGGCCGTCCTCGGACAGCTTGGTCAGCTCCCAGCCCCGGCGGATGTCGGCGCCCAGCTCACCGGCCCACTCCTCCAGGACGGCCTCGGTCTGCGACTGCGGGACGCCGCGCGCGCCGAAGTGGGCGTCCTGCAGGACCGTGTAGTCGAACTGGATGCCGCCGAAGTGGCCCATCGGGCTCTTCTCCAGCGCTCCGAAGCGCGGCAGCAGGCCCCGCTGGTCGAACACCTCCATGGCGCGGGCGGTGAAGCCGAGTCCGCGGGACTGCCCGGTCGGCTCGGCCAGCTTCTCCACGACCACGACCCGGGCTCCGCCCAGCCGCAGTTCTCCGGCCAGCATGAGGCCGGTCGGCCCCGCACCGACCACGATCACATCCGTGTCCACAGTGCTTCCCTCTCTGCGCGTCGCCCGAATCGATAGGAACATGTACGACTTGCCGTGACTTGCGGTGTTCGGCCTCGCGCGGGATCACAGCCCGGGATCCGGCCGTCCGAACCAGTGCCGGATCGCCGCCGTGGCCGCCCACGGGTCCGCTCCCGCCCAGGCGACATGGCCGTCCGGGCGCACCAGCAGCCCCTCGGCGCCGTGCAGCGGCGCGCCGGTGCCGGCCCGTACCGCCACCGGGGTGACGCGGTCGGCCCAGATCTTGCCGAGCCAGCGCAGCTCCGCCCGGGCCGTGTCGGCGACCAGCAGCAGCCCGCGCCCGTCCCGCAGTGCCCCGGCGACGCCGACCGGGCCGTCCGGCGTGGGCAGCGTGCCGAGCGGCAGCCGGGCGCCGAGCAGGGGGTGGGTGCCGCCGCCCGCGGGGTACCGGATGTCGAGCCCGGTGATCATGGCCGCGAGGTGGTCCCGGGTGGGGCCCGCGGCGATGAGTTCGCCGAGCAGGGCGCGCGCCGGCTCCACCTCGGGCCCGCCGAGCAGCAGCTGCGCCTGGGCGCGGATGTTGGCGAGCACCCGGCGCCCGACGGCGTGCCGCTCGTCGTGGTAGGTGTCGAGCAGCCCGTCGAAGGCCCGGCCGCGGGCCACCGCGGCGAGCTTCCAGCCCAGGTTGGCCGCGTCCTGCAGACCGAGGTTGAGCGCCTGGCCGCCGCTGGGCATCTGCCGGTGGGCGGCGTCCCCGGCGAACAGCACCCGGCCGTGCCGGTAGCGCTCCAGCTGCTGGTTGGCGTCCCCGAACGCGTTGAGCCACACCGGGTGCCCGCCGCTCAGGTCCTCCCCGGTCACACGCCGCCAGACGTCGACGACCTCGGCGAACGCGGGCGGTCCGGTGCGCGGCCGGGCGGGCCGGCCGAAGGCGTGCACCATCACCCGGGTGGTGCCGCCGGGCATCGTGGCGGCGATGGCCAGCCCGTGCTCCCGGCGTTCGAACCGCCGGTTCGGGATGTCGATCCCGGCGATGTCGGCCCGCAGCAGTTCGCGGGCCGCCGGGGAGCCCGGGAAGGCCGCTGCGGTCAGGGCGCGAACGGTGCTGTCCTCGCCGTCGCAGGCGACGACGTAGGCCGCCCGCAGCCGCCGTTCGCCGTCGGGGGCCGCCACCGTCAGCTCCACGTGTGTGTCGCTCTGGACGAGTCCGCGGACCTCCCAGCCGCGCCGGACGTCGGCGCCGAGGGCGCGGGCCCGGTCCTGGAGCAGTTTTTCGGTCCGGGTCTGCGGCACCTTCCACTGGCCCGAGTACGGCCCGGGCACGGTCAGGTCCATGGGGACGCCGCCGAAGTGGCCGCGCGGCTCCCTGGGCGGGTCGCCGAGCGCGTCCAGCAGGCCCCGGCAGTCGAACAGCTCGACCGTGCGGGCGTGCAGCGTGGAGGCGCGGGACTCCGTGGTGGGGGCGCGCAGCCGTTCGAGGACGACGACGTCGGCGCCGCCCAGGCGCAGCTCCCCGGCGAGGAACAGGCCGACGGGGCCCGCTCCCACCACGACGACCCGGCCGGCTCCGGAGGTGTCGGTGGCCATGGTCAGCGGCTCTTCTCCGCGTGGTCCCGGGCGTGGCCCAGCGTGGCCCGGCTGTTGGTGCTCAGCGCGCCCTGGACGTACTCGCGGGCGTCCTCCACGGTCGCGTCGGGGCCGAGGATCCTCTGGATGTTGTCGGGGTTGAGCACGACCGTGTGCTGGGAGGTCGCGGCGACCCCGCGCGGGTACTCCTCGAACGTCCACAGGCCGGTGTGCAGGGTCATCAGCGCCGGCAGCGTCACCTGCTTGTAGGCGATCGCGCGGTGCGGGAACGTCACCCGGTACGACTTGGTGGTGTGCGTCGAGCCGTCCTTGGCCCGGGTGTCCATCTCGAGCACCTGCAGGCCGGGCGCGGGCTCCTCGAAGCGGACGCGGGCCACGTGCGGCAGCCGGTCGACCCAGCGGTCGGCCTGGTCGATGAAGTCGTAGACGTCCTTGGCGGCGCCCTCGATGAGCACGGTGTCCTCGAAGGAGAACGTCAGCTCGCGGGTGGCGTGGGCCCGTTCGACGTTCTCCTTCAGGGCGGCGAGCTCGGAGCGGGAGTTGCGGTCGACGGCCTCGTCGATCCAGGCCAGGCCCTCGGGGTCGTCGTCGACGGCCCGGTAGTCGTGCAGCAGCCTCACCAGCGACTCGCCGCCGGGGCGTTCCTCGATGACCCAGGCGCCGCCCATCGCGGCGACGGGGGGCGCGGAGACCTCCTGGCGGAAGGTGATCCGGCGGTTCTCCGGGTCCAGTGTGCGGCGCGAGGTCCAGCTCTTCGGGGCGCCGTTGGCGGTGGCCCAGATGCGGATGCGCTCCTCGCGCCCGCCCTTCTCCAGATGGTCCACGTGGATGGTGGGCGGGAAGATCCGCGGCCAGTTCTCCACCTCCGCGATCAGCCGGTAGACGGCGTCGGCGGGGGCCGAGACGGTGATCTCGTGCGCCACCTCGCGGGTCGTTGCGTCCGTCGTGGTCACGTCCTCGTCCTCTTCTTCTCGGTGGTCGGGGGTCAGAAGTTGCCGAGGCCACCGCAGACGTTGATCGCCTGGGAGGTGACGGAGGCGGCGGTGTCGGAGGCGAGGTAGCCGACCATCCCGGCGACCTCCTGCGGGGTGGAGTAGCGGCCGAGCGGGATCTTCGCCTGGAACTTCTCGAGGATGGCGTCCTCGCTGGTGCCGTAGGCGTCGGCGTAGCCCTGGCGGACCCGCTGGGCCATGGGGGTCTCGACGTAGCCGGGGCAGACGGCGTTGACGGTGACCCCGGTGGGCGCGAGCTCGTTGCCGAGGGCCTTGGTGAAGCCGACGACGCCGTGCTTGGAGGCGGAGTAGGGGGCGCCGAGGACGACGCCCTGCTTGCCGGCGGTGGAGGCGATGTTGATGATCCGGCCCCAGCCGCGGTCGCGCATGCCGCCGGTGGTGAGGACCTCGCGGGTCATCCGGAAGACGCTGTTGAGATTGGTGTCGATGACGTCGTCCCACAGCTCGTCCGCGAGGTCGGCGGTGACACCGCCGCCGCTGCGGCCCGCGTTGTTGACGAGGACGTCGACGCCGCCGAACCGGTCGACGGCGGCCTGCACGAAGGCGCGGACCGCGTGCCGCGAGCGGACGTCCACCGCGGCGCCGTCGGCCTCGACGCCCTCCTCCTGGAGCTGCTTGACCGTCGCGGCCACGTTGTCGGCGTTGCGGGCCCCGATGAACACCCGGTGTCCGGCGGAGCCCAGCTGCCGGGCGGCCGCCAGTCCGATGCCACTGGTGGCCCCGGTGATCAGTGCGACCCGCTGCGTCTGCTGCTGCGGCATGTCTCTTCCAACTCCTTTGCGGTCATGGCTACGAGGGGTGCGCCGCCGTCGGCCGCAGGGGGCGCCGACGGCGGCGGGTCAGGGAGTGCCGGGTGTCGCGGAGGGTCAGGCGGCGGCCTGCGACCCGCCCCGCAGCTGCCCGTTGACCGCGTCGATCAGGGCGCGCGGCGTGTTGGCTTCGGACAGGACGTCGTCGTCGAGGGTGATGCCGTACTCGCGCTCGATCCGGCCGCCGGTCTCGAGCAGGGCCAGCGACTCGTAGCCGAGGTGCTCGAAGTCCGCGTCGAGGATGTCGCCGTCGAGGTCGACGGTCTCCTCGGCGCCGGCGCCCTCGATGAGGATGCGCTTGAGGTCGTCGAGGGTGAACTGCTGTGTGGACACGTGGGGTTCCTCTCGTTCGTTCGCGTGGGTCGTGGCGGGTCGGTCAGGCGGACGCCCGGACGATCGCCGCCGAGTTGAAGCCGCCGTGGCCGCGGGCCAGGACCAGCGCCGAGCGCAGTCCGGCCTCGCGCGGGCGGTCGACCACCAGGTCGAGGGTGTGCTCGGGCGACGGCGTGACGTGCACCGTCGGCGGGATCACCCCGTCGCGCAGGGACAGCAGCGCGGTGGCCAGGTCCAGGGGGGCCGCGCCCGAGTACAGGCGGCCGGTCATCGTCTTCGGCGCGGTGACCGGGACGCCGTTCGGGCCGAACACGGCCGTGATCGCCTCCGACTCGGCCCGGTCCAGCTCGGGGTCGGCGGCGGCGTCGCAGAACACGACGTCGATGTCGCCGGCGGCCATCCGGGCGTCGGCCAGGGCGAGTTCGATCGCCCGGCGCAGCCCCGGCGGGCGCCCGCTGCCCGGCGCCGGGTCGAAGGTGGCGGCGTACCCGGCGACCTCGCCGTAGATCCGCGCGTCGCGGGAGCGCGCCGACTCCTCGGACTCCATGACGAGCAGCGCGCCGCCCTCGCCGGGGACGTAGCCGTCGGCGGCCGCGTCGAAGGGCAGATACGCCTGGGCCGGCTCGTCCCGGGTGGTCAGCCGCTGCGCGGCGAGCTGGGCGACCCAGCCCCACGGGCAGATGGAGGCGTCCACGGCCCCGGAGACGACGACGGCCGTGCCCTTGCGGATCTGCCGGCGGGCCTGCGCGACCGCGTCCAGACCGCCGGCCTGGTCGCTGACGACCACGCTGCTGGGGCCCTTCATGCCGTGCCGGATGGAGATCTGGCCGCTGTTGACGGCGTAGAACCAGGCAAACGACTGGTACGCGCTGACGTACTGGCTGCCCCGGCTCCACAGTGCCTGGAGCTCGCCCTGGCCGAACTCGAAGCCACCCGACGAGCTGGCGGTGACCACGCCCATGCTGGAGTCGGGCAGGTCCTGCGGCCGTATCCCGGCGTCCTCCAGCGCCCAGTCGGCGGCGACCAGCGCCAGCCGGGTCATCCGGTCGGTCTGCGGCAGCAGCCGGCTCGGCAGGTGCTCCTCGGCCGCGAAGCCGGGTATCTCCCCGGCCAGGCGGGCCGGGTACTGCGAGGGGTCGAAGCGGGTGATCCGCCCGATGCCGCTCTTCCCGGCGAGGGTCGCCGCCCAGTAGTCCTGGACGCCCAGGCCGTTGGGTGCCGTGACGCCGAGACCCGTCACCACCACCGCGCTCATGTCATGCTCCTCTCGGGACGGGCGAGCACCATCGCGCTCTGGAAGCCGCCGAACCCGCTGCCGACCGTCAGCACCGCGTCGGTCAGCTGCTCACGGGCGGTGACCGGCACGTAGTCGAGGTCGCACTCGGGGTCCGGGGTGTGCAGATTCGCGGTCGGCGGGACCACGTGGTGCTCCATGGCCAGCGCCGAGGCGGCGATCTCGATGGAGCCGATCGCGCCGAGCGAGTGGCCCACCATCGACTTGATGGAGCTGACCGGGGTGCGGTACGCGTGGTCGCCGAGGCTCTTCTTGAAGGCGGCCGTCTCGTGCCGGTCGTTCTGCTTGGTGCCGGAGCCGTGCGCGTTGATGTAGTCGATCTGGTCCACGTTCATCCGGGCCTCGTCCAGCGCCACCGTGATGGCCTCCGCCATCTCGGCGCCGTCCGGCCGCAGACCGGTCATGTGGTACGCGTTGCTGCGGGTGGCGTAGCCCGCGATCTCGGCGTAGACGTGGGCCCCGCGGCGCCGGGCGCTGTCCAGCTCCTCCAGCACGAAGACGGCGCAGCCCTCGCCGAGCACGAACCCGTTGCGGGTGCCGTCGAACGGCCGGGACGCCTGCTCGGGGTCCTCCTTGCGCGGGGTCGTCGCCTTGATGGCGTCGAAGCAGGCCATGGTGATCGGGGAGATCGGCGCGTCCGACGAGCCGGCGATCATCACGTCCGCCGAGCCCTCCCGGATCAGCTCGACCGCGTAGCCGACGGAGTCGATGCCGGAGGTGCAGCCCGTGGACACCACGGTGTTGGGGCCCTCCGCGCCGACCGTCCAGGCGACCTCGGCCGAGAAGGAGCTCGGGACGAGGTAGTTGTACAGGTGCGGTACGGCGTAGGCGTGGTCCACCAGGTGCAGCCGGCCGCCGTCGCTGACGATCCGGTACTCCTCGTCGAGACCGGTCGTGGCGCCGACCGCGCTGCCGATGGTGACGCCCACCCGGTGCGGCTCGTGGGCCGCGAGGTCGATGCCGCTGTCCGCGACCGCGCCGCGGGCCGCGACCACCGCGAACTGGGCGGCCCGGTCCATCCGGCGGACCTCCTGCGGGGTGAGTCCGTGCCGCTCCGGGTCGAAGTCCATCTCCGCCGCGACCTGGGACCGGAAGGGGCTCGCGTCGAAGAAGGTGATCCCGCGGGTGGCGGTCCGGCCCTCGCTCAGCATGCCCCAGAAGCCGTCCTTGCCGACGCCCCCGGGAGCGAGCACCTCGATCCCGGTGATGACGACACGACGACCGCTCATCGGGACGCCTCCCAGGAGTAGAAGCGCTGGGCCATGGCGTCGGCCGGCGACCGCCAGGTGGCCGGGTCGTACGCCTCGATGAAGGGCTTCAGGTCCTCGCTGATCCGCACGAAACGCTCGTCGGACTTGGCCTTCTCGATCAGCTCGCCGCCGTTGTCGGCGTCGAAGTCCTGGAGGTGGAAATACAGCCCCCGGTACTGGAAGAGCTGCCGGCGCCGGGTGCCCATCAGATGCGGCATCTCGGTCTCGTCGAACGCGCCGAACAGCTTGGCGACATCGACCGCGGAGCCCGGTTCCATCCGGGCCACGATCAAAGTGCTGTGCATGAGCTCTCTCCTTGGAAAAGGGTGCGTGGGATGAAGGAGGCGTGCGGGCGGGCGGAATCGCCCCGCGTCCGGGAAAGGACGGAGCGCGCTTTCGTCAGTCGATGCCCCGGCAGATGTGCGGCTGTTCGCTGTCGTTCTCGTCGTCCTCGCCGGCCAGGAGCCACGCGGGCGGCTGGGGGGCGGGCGGCTCGCGCCCGTCGTCGTATGTCACGGTTCGCACCTCCTCGGACGTCCTCAGTCCTTGATCTCGCAGATCGGCGCGCCGGAGGTGAGGGAGGCGCCCACCTCGGCGGTCAGGTCCTTGACGGTGCCGGACCGGTGCGCGGTGAGGGGCTGCTCCATCTTCATGGCCTCCAGGACGACGATCAGGTCGCCCTCCTCGACCTCCTGGCCCTCCTCGACCGCGACCTTGACGACGGTGCCCTGCATCGGGGACGCCAGGGTGTCGCCGGAGACGGCGGGGCCCGAGGTCCGCGCCGCGCGGCGCTTCGGCCGGGCCCCGGCGGCGAGGCCGGTGCGGGCGAGGGCCATCCCGAGGGACGCCGGCAGCGACACCTCCAGGCGCCGTCCCCCGACCTCGACCACCACGGTGTCGCGTCCCGCCTCGTCGGTGTCGGTGTCGGTGGGGGAGGTGAAGGGCTTGATGTCGTTGACGAACTCGGTCTCGATCCACCGGGTGTGGACCGTGAACGGCTCGCTCGACCCGGTCAGTTCGGGAGCGAACGCGGGATCCTTGACCACGGCCCGGTGGAACGGGATGGCCGTGGCCATGCCCTCGACCGTGAACTCCTCCAGGGCACGCGCGGCCCGCTGCAGGGCCTGCTCACGGGTGGCACCGGTGACGACCAGCTTGGCCAGCAGGGAGTCCCACGCCGGGCCGATCACACTGCCGGACTCCACCCCCGCGTCCAGACGCACGCCCGGACCGGACGGCGGCGCGAACGTGGTGACCGTGCCGGGAGCGGGCAGGAAGCCCCGCCCCGGGTCCTCGCCGTTGATGCGGAACTCGAAGGAGTGCCCCCGCAGGACCGGGTCGCCGTAGCCGAGTTCCTCACCGTCGGCGATACGGAACATCTCCCGCACCAGGTCGATCCCGGCGACCTCCTCGGTGACCGGGTGCTCGACCTGCAGACGCGTGTTGACCTCCAGGAAGGAGATCGTGCCGTCCACACCCACCAGGAACTCCACCGTGCCGGCCCCGACGTACCCGGCCTCCTTCAGGATCGCCTTCGACGCCGAGTACAGCTGGCGGACCTGCTCCTCGGACAGGAACGGCGCGGGGGCCTCCTCCACGAGCTTTTGGTGGCGGCGCTGCAGCGAGCAGTCACGGGTGGAGACCACCACGACGTTGCCGTGGGTGTCGGCCAGGCACTGCGTCTCGACATGGCGGGGCTTGTCGAGGTAGCGCTCCACGAAGCACTCGCCCCGGCCGAACGCGGCGACGGCCTCACGGACGGCGGAGTCGTAGCGCTCGGGGACCTCCTCCAGGGTGCGGGCCACCTTCAGGCCGCGGCCACCGCCACCGAAGGCGGCCTTGATCGCGATGGGCAGGCCGTGCTCCTCGGCGAAGGCCACCACCTCGTCGGCGCCGGAGACCGGGTCGGACGTCCCGGCGACCAGGGGGGCACCGGCACGCTGGGCGATGTGCCGGGCGGCGACCTTGTCCCCGAGGTCGCGGATGGCCTGCGGCGGCGGGCCGATCCAGATCAGCCCGGCGTCCAGGACGGCCTGGGCGAAGTCGGCGTTCTCCGACAAGAACCCGTACCCCGGGTGGACCGCGTCCGCCCCGGCCTCACGGGCGGCGGCCAGGACCTTGCCGATGTCCAGGTAACTGGTGGCCGGGGTGTCACCGCCCAGGGCGAACGCCTCATCCGCGGCGCGGACATGCAACGCGTCACGGTCCGGATCCGCGTAGACGGCCACGCTCGCGATCCCGGCGTCCCGGCAGGCCCGGGCCACGCGGACAGCGATTTCGCCACGGTTGGCGATGAGCACCTTGCGCACGACGGCCCTCTCCTCGCTCGGCTGGAATTCAGGGATGATCGAGCGCGCCCGGGGTATTTCGACTTCCTGGGCCGGCGCCCGAATACCTGTCCATCGTCGGCTCGGGAGAGGGTGGTCTTCAACGGTCGCCCATTAAGCCTTCGGACCAGATCGACAGGACCGCTACCGCTTTGTTGGCGCAGGGCCAGGCACGTGTCAGAAAAGCGTCAGACGGCCCGTCGGGCCCCTGGCGGTACGGGGATTCCGGGCTGCACGGAAGGGATGGATTCCGGGGCTCGAAAAGGGTGCCGGGCAGACGAAAGGGCGGGCTCCGTCATACGGAGCCCGCCCTTCACCTCGGCCGGCGGTGACGCGCGTCGCGTCCCGCCGGTTCGTGCCGTCAGCCGCTGCCGAAGCGGAAGCCCACCCCGCGCACGGTGACGATCCAGTCGCTGCCGCCGAGTTTGCCGCGCAGACTGCTGACATGGGTGTCCACGGTGCGGCGGGACCAGGAGCCGCCCCAGACCTGCTGCATGATGCGCTTGCGCGAGATCACGGTCTCCGGGTGGGAGGCCAGCAGGTGCAGGAGATCGAACTCCTTGCGGGTGAGTTCCACGACGCGGCCGTGCAGACTGACCTCGCGGGAGGCCGCGTCGATGCGTAACGGACCGCGCAGGACCACCTGTTCGGCCTGGATCTGCGGACGCGAGCGGCGCATCACCGCGTCCATGCGGGCCATCAGCTCCCGGAACCCGTACGGCTTGACGAGGTAGTCGTCGGCGCCGGCCTGCAAGCCGAGGACGCGGTCCAGTTCCGTCCCCCACCCGGTCACGGCGATGAGCGGCACGTCGCTGAGCGCGCGGATGGAACGGCACACCTCCAGGCCGTCCACGTCGGGCAGTTCGAGGTCGAGCAGGACGATGTCCGAGAGTTGGTACGACTGGAGGGCCGCGTTCCCCGTGGCGACCCCCTCGACATGGTGACCGTGCCGCCGGAGTCCGGCGGCCAGCGCCTCCCGGTCGCCGGTGTTGTTCTCGACGACCAGGACCCGCCAGTTGGTGGCCGGCTTGCGGATGTGGGACGGGATGGACTGACGGATCTCCAGAGTGCTGCTCATGACGCGTTGACTCACTGCTCTCCCCCTGAACACGTAGTTCCCGCTCGAGCACTTCGCTGGTCGAGCCTAAAAACCTACCTCTCGGTTTGTCAAAAAAAGACTAGGTAAACTCACCATCCGTCACAACAGATGCGAAGTTCGCCTGAGTTGATACGAACTGAAGGAGCAATTCCGCCGCGTAGCGTTACCTCTTTCAAGATCTTCACTTCGCCTCGCGAGTAATTTTCGACCGTGAACCAGGAGCGAAGAGTCACTGACGGCGGACGCGGTATGTTCTTGACCTCTCCCTGCGCATCCAGAGGTGCGCAGGTAGAGAGCTGAAAACGGTCGCGCCGCATGTGTTCCGCTCCTCCGGACGCGGTGGTATACCGTCCAGAACGTTCTCGGCCGTCTGATTCCCCGCTTCCACTTCGCCCTCGGCCTGGTCCTGAGGTGGAAAAGTGTGATCTTCTGGGCAGTACTGACGGAGTGTCGATAACGTTGAGGGCCGCCGACCACCCCGACGCACCCCCGGGGTGGGCACTCGCGCCCGCCAAACAGACCTTCAAGTCCGTTTCGGGACGGGCGGGATGAGAGGATGCACGCAGGTGGGACTACAACAGGAGAGGGCGATCCGCACCCGGCGGCTGATGCTCAAATCGGCGGCCGAGGTCTTCGACCGCGAGGACTACGCCTCGGCCAGACTCTCCGACATCAGCGCACGGGCCAATATGAGCACCGGCGCGCTGCACTTCCACTTCGCGAACAAGGAGGAGCTGGCCCAGGCCGTCGTGAGCGAGGCGCGCGGCACCCTGTGGCACGCCGCCCGCAGTGCCTACGAGCACAACTCGGAGCCGCTCCAGGCGCTCACCGACGTCTCCCACACCCTGAGCCAGCTGCTCTCCTGGGACGTCGTGGCGCGGGCGGGACTGCGGCTGGACAACGACCGGTCCCGGCGCGGGCGGGAGCAGTTCCTGCACGCCTGGCACGCCGCCGTGCAGCGTCTGCTCGACCGGGCGCGGCAGGAGGGCAGCCTGGCGCAGCAGGTCCACCTCCAGGCCGTGACCTGCGCCATCGTCGCCGCCACGACCGGTATAGGGGTGCTGATCAAGGGGGGTGAGGCGGAGCGGACACAGCTCGCCTTCACCGGGTTCTGGCAGGGCTTCCTGCCGGGGCTCGCCGTACCCGATCTGCTCGGCCGGCTGAACCCCGGCGGGACCACCGAGGTGGTGGAGTACGCGTTGGCCGCCTCCCGTTATCTGCCCTGCTCCCCGGAGGAGGCGCTGGGCACGGAGCGGGCGGCGTCGGGCGTGTACTGAGCCCGGCCGGGCTCCGGCGGCGGGACCGGCTCCGCGTTCCGGTACCGGGCCGCGTACCGGGGGAAGCCCTCGGCGAACGCCGGGCCGGGGGAGCAGCCGAGCGCGTCCCAGACCGGCGCGTCGTCGAACCAGTGGTCCACCGCGAGCAGTTCGAGGTGGTGCATGGCGACCGGATGACCGCGCAGCCGGGCGCGCGCCTCCTCCAGGGGCAGGCCGGGCACGGCCCCCGGAAAGAGACCGTACGTTTCGGCGACCGCGGTCAACAGATCCTCACCCGCCACCGGCCGGGGATGGTTGACGAACCGGACACCGCCCACGCGGTCCGGCGGGGCGAGCGCGGCCGAAAGCAGTGCCCTTCCCAGGGCGGCGGCGTCGACCGTCGACTGCCGGCCGAGCCCCTCGGGCGGGGCGCCGAGCGTGCGCAGCAGCGTCAGCACACCGGGCACCACCCAGCGGTCGCCCGCCCCGTACACGAGGTGGGGCCGCAGGACCGTGCCGCCCGCCGCGAGCACGTGGCCCTCGGCCGCCGCCCGCGTCCTGCTGGTGCCGGACACCGGCGCGAGGGGGACCTCGCCCGGCCGGACCGCGCGGAACGGGCCCCTGCCGTGCACCGCCGCGGTGCTCAGGTACACGAACCGCCGGACGCCGGCCCGCCGTGCCTCCTCGACCAGGGCGCGGGTGCCCAGGTCGTTGGTGCGCCGCAGTTCCTCGGGGTCGCCGCCGACGCGGGACGCGCAGTGCACGACCGCGTCGACGCCGTCGCAGACGCCGGCGAGCGAGGCGGGCTCGGTGAGGTCGCCGCGTACACGGGTGACCGGGGTGCCGGCCGCCGGGCCGGGGCCGGACGGGTCGGTGCGGACCAGCAGCCGCAGCCGTACGCCCCCCGCGGCGCCGGCCGCGGCGACCACGTGGCCGCCGACGAACCCACCGGACCCCGTCACCAGGACGTGCGGGCTCACCCGTCGCCCCGTACGGCGGTCCCCAGGGTCGCGGTGAAGACGGGCTCCTCCCCCTGGACGCCCCGCACCCGCACCACCGGCCCCTGTTCGGTGTGCGTCTCGTGGCCGGCCAGGAGCCAGCAGGGCTCGGTCAGTTCGCAGTACTTGTGGAAGGTGATCCGCATCGAGGCCGGGTGGAAGTCGTGCCCGGGGGTCAGCGCGGTGGCGGCCTGGCGGGCGGCTTCGAGGAGGACCATGCCGGGGACGTGGTCGTTCGGGCGGGCGAAGAGCGTCGGGTGCGCGGTGTTCAGGCGCAGCCGCCAGCCGGGGCGGTGCTTGGACCGGGCGAGGACGACGTCGGCCGGGTCGGTGCGGCCGGTCTCGTGGGCGGGGACGGCGGGCAGCAGCGGCACCGCGCCGCCCGCCGCGCCCATGCTCGCGCCGCGCAGTCTGCGGTAGACGCGGGCGGAGGTGCAGTACAGGACACCCATGCTGGTGGCGAGCACCCGGCCGAGCCGCTGGAAGCGCAGGTCGACCCGCATCGCGACGAGGCGTCCGGCGCGCAGCTGCACGTCCGAGCACTCGACGACCACGTCGATCGGCCCCGAGGCGGCGAGCACGGTGAAGTCCTCGGTCAGCAGCCGGTAGCCGAGTTCCTGCATCAGGAACTGGTCGCCGACCGGGACCCCGTACTCGGCGTGCGCCAGCATCATCGTGGCCTGCCGGGTGGTCTCGGCGACCAGCATCGGGTCCTGCCGTCCGCCGGGCCGCGGTGTGAAGAAGCGGTGGTCGGCGGGCCAGTCGACGGTGACGAGGAAGCGGTGCTCGGACAGGCGCAGCCAGTCGACGGGGAAGCGGTCGGCGGCGTCGGGGCGGTGGCAGAGCTCTCCGGTGGCCCGGCCGTCGGCAATCAGAACCGGGGAGTCGGTCTGGTATGCGAGGCGTACGAGGGTCTGTTCGGAGCGGTGCGCCGTGGCGTTCTCGGGGCGCGGGCGGACCGGACGGGCCGGTGAGGCCACCGAGGTGGTGTCGGATCGTTCCTGCGCCCGGCTCAGATGCGGACGGGGACCGACGAACCTGTCGACTACGGATATAGCAGGATCAGCCATGGAGTGCCCCCTGAGTCGATGCATGCGGAAATAGTTCCCCTCTCGACAAAAGACTGGCAGTCCGGTTCTCTTTGCGGGGGAACCTGACCAAGCTCTGACATAGAAACAGGCACGGGGGCATGGCACGTCAAGCACGAGCGATCCAGACCCGCACGTCGATCCTGCTGGCGGCGGCGGAGGTGTTCGACGAGCGTGGCTACAGCACGGCCACCATCACGGAGATCATCGCGCGGGCCGGCGTGACGAAGGGGGCCCTGTACTTCCACTTCTCGTCCAAGGAGGACCTGGCCCTCGGGGTGATAGCGGCGCAGCTGGAGCTGGGACCGCTGCCCGCCCAGCGCACGAAGCTGCAGGAACTCACCGACCAGGGGCTGCTGTTCGCCCACCAGTTGCAGCACGACCCGCTCACCCGGGCCAGTGTCGGGCTCGCCATGGACCAGTGGAGCGAGAACGGGGAGGCCGGCAACCCGTTCCACGGCAGGCCGTTCCAGGAGTGGGCGGACCGGCTGACCGAGCTGCTCGTGGCGGCGCGGGAGCGCGGGGAGTTGCTGCCGCACGTCGATCCGGCGGAGACGGCGGAGCTGCTGTCCGGGGCCTTCACCGGCATCCAGTGGACGTCGCAGGTGCTGTGCCAGCGGCGGGATCTCACCCGCCGGGTCATCGCGATGTTCCGGCATCTGCTGCCCAGCGTGGCGATGCCGCAGATCCTGCCGACGCTGGAACTCACCGAGGAGCGGGCCGTCGCCCTCCTCGCCTCGCGCGACGCCGCGCTGGAGGCGGAGGATGCCGAGGCCGACGGGGACAGCGCGGCCTGACGGGCGGCCCGCACGGCCCCCGCACCCGGGGGCCGCCGGTGCTCAGCCGGCCATCCCGTCGAGGTGTCCCGCCGGACCCGCCCCGGTGCCGGGCCCCGCACGGCCGCGGTCTTGGGCGGTGCGGGCGGTGTCCTCCAGCCGGTAGCCGACGCCGCGGACCGTGGTGATCCAGCCTTCGCCCAGCTTGGCGCGCAACGCGCTGACATGGGTGTCCACGGTGCGGGTGGAGATGGCCCACTCGTCCGACCAGACACCCGCGATCAGGTTCCGGCGGGAGATCACGGTCTCCGGCGCCGAGGCGAGCAGCAGCAGGATGTCGAACTCCTTGCGGGTCAGCTCCAGCGGCCGCTCCCCCAGCCACGCCTCGCGGGTGCCGGGGTCCAGCCGCAGGAGCCCGCAGGACACCCCGGCCGGGCCGCCGCCGGTGGCGACGCGGCGGGTCACCGCCTCCATCCGGGCGGCGAGCTCCCGGAAGCCGTACGGCTTGACCAGGCAGTCGTCCGCGCCGGAGCGCAGGCTCAGCACCCGGTCCAGCTCGGAGTCCCGGCCGGTGAAGGTGATCAGCGGAGTGCTGCCGCGCGCCCTGATCTCGGCGCACACCTGCAGACCGTCGAGGTCCGGCAGGTCCAGGTCGAGCAGGACGACCTCGGCCTGCTCCCACGCCTGCAGGCCCGCCCGGCCGGTGCGGGCCCGCCGGACCTGGTGCCCGTTGCGCACCAGGCGGCAGACCAGGGGTTCGGCGGACCCGTCATCCGGGTCGATCACAAGTACGCGCATCTGGACTCCACCGGGGGGCCGTCACGCCGGGGCGGGTGGCCCCGCCCGGCCGGCACCCCCTGCCCTCACTCGCCCGCCGACCGGGTGTGCACCACGCGGTAGGTGTTGGAGTCCCGCCAGGTGGCCAGCGCGTCCACGGCGGCGTCGACCTTCTGCCGCTCCGCCGAGCGCTCGGCGGCCGGCTGCGCGAGGAAGGCGTCGTAGGCCTCCTTGCTGTCCCACTGCGAGTAGACGACGACCCACTTGCCCTCGACGTTGCGTCCGCGCAGTCCGCGCAGCACCGTGTGGCTGCGGTACCCGGGGACCTTCTGGAGCCAGTCCTGGGACGCGCCGAGCGCCTCGACCAGGTCGTCCTGGTGCTTCTCGGTGACGCCGTACAGGTCGATGACGGTGTAGTCGTCGCGCTCCGGGGAGATCTCGGTCTCGTCGGCGCCGGGCTTCTGCTGGGTGAAGACCACCTCGTTCTGCAGCAGCCGGATGGCGGTGGTGATCTCACCGAACAGGGGGAGCGTGCGGTGCTTGAACTCCTCGCCGGCGTACCGGGCCTCCAGGTCCTCGGTGGAGCGCCACTGGATGAAGTTGGCGGTGCCGAACTTGGTCTGCCCGCTGTGCACGGTGCTGGACCGCCAGCCTTCGTAGGCCGCGGAGTCGACGATTTCCCGCATCGCGGCGAGCAGGCTGTCCTGCTTCTCCGCGGAGTCGGTGGAGAACAGGTTGAGGACGGTCAGGTTCTTACCATCGGCGGCGATCTTCGGCATTCTCTCTTCTCTTCCGGTCGATCGGTTGATGAAAGAAGCAGAACTCGAATGGTGATCGGTGCTTCCGAACCAGCATGACAAGGCCGCAACCGCTGGTGAAGGGCGTTGTGTTCAGGACTCCGCGCGGATTGTCAGGTCTTTCCCAGCAGCGTCAGATCTTCTGCGGCAACGTCAGGTCTTCGACAAGTGCTCTTGGGCGCCCATTGGCCCGCACGCGATGCTCGGGTAATGAATTCCCTCACTGCGAAAGCCGAAATCGGCGGGCTGCTCGACCGATATCTCATAGGTCTCGACGACGAAAAGCTCGACGACGACTGGGCGCGCGGGCTGTTCACCGACGACGCCCGCGTGGAGTTCCCGATGGCCCGGCACGAGGGCGTCGGGGGTCTGGCCGACTGGCACCGGCGGGCGCTGGACGCGTTCGCCCGCACCCAGCACCTCAACTCGCCGGCGGTCGTGGACCTCACCGGTGACGAGCGGGCGGTGCTGCGGGCCAACCTGGTCTCCACGCATGTGCACCACCCGGACACCCCCGGCGATCCGCTGTTCGTCTCCGGCACGCTCGTGCGGGGGGCGGCCCGGCGTACCGATCACGGCTGGCGGCTGACGGAGCTGTCGTTCCGGCTGGTGTGGTCGACGGGCAGTCCGCCGCGCCCGGCGGACGCCCGATGAGGGCCCTGGCGGCCGGCGTCCAGGAGGACCAGATCGCCGCCATGCTGCTGGGCATCGGGGTGATCCTGCTGGTCGGCGCCGGGCTGGGGGCGCTCGCCCGCAAGGTCGGCCAGCCGAAGGTGATCGGGGAGATCACGGCCGGCATCGTGCTCGGTCCGAGCCTGCTGGGCCTGTTCCCCGGTGATCTGACGAACCGACTGTTTCCGGCGGACGTACGCCCGTTGCTGTCGGCGGTGTCGCAGGTCGGCCTGGTGCTCTTCATGTTCGTGGTGGGCTGGGAGTTCGAACGGCGGCTGATCCGGCCGCACGCCCGCCTGGCGGCCGGG
This sequence comes from Streptomyces sp. NPDC056628, assembly GCF_042792555.1. Taxonomy (NCBI): domain Bacteria; kingdom Bacillati; phylum Actinomycetota; class Actinomycetes; order Kitasatosporales; family Streptomycetaceae; genus Streptomyces; species Streptomyces sp. NPDC056628. The sequence continues at coordinate 85,196 of NZ_JBHTWG010000001.1, read as the reverse complement.
GTCTCGCTGTCGTCGATCGTGCTGGCCTTCGGACTCGGGGTGGCCGCCGCCGCCGTGCTGTACCCGCACCACGACACGGTGGCCGGGAAGCACATCTCGTTCCTGGCGTTCGCCACCTTCATGGGCACCGCGATGTCCGTCACCGCGTTCCCCGTGCTGGCCCGGATCCTGACCGAGAACAAGCTGATGGACACCCGGGTGGGCGCCCTGTCGCTGGCGAGCGCCGCGATCGACGACGTCCTCGCCTGGTGTCTGCTGGCGTACGTCTCGGCGCTGGTCAGCTCGGACGGCGACTACGCGGACCTGGCGCGGATCGGCGCGCTGAGCGTCGTGTACGTGGCCGTGATGCTCGTCGTCGTGCGGCCGCTGATCTCGCGGCTGGTCTGGCGGTGGGCGGCCACGGAGCGCTGGGCGGCACTGCTCGCGGTGCTGTGCGCGGGCGTGTTCGCCTCGTCGTGGCTGACGTCCTGGATCGGCATCCACCAGATCTTCGGCGCGTTCCTGTTCGGCTTCGTGATGCCGCGCGAACCCCGGCGGGTGCTCGCGGCGCATCTGCGCCGGCCGCTGGACGACGTCAGCGTGGTCCTGCTGCCGGTCTTCTTCATCGTCACCGGCCTCGGTGTCGACCTCGGCTCGCTGACGGCGGCCGACTGCCTGTCGCTGGCCCTGGTCATCGCCGTGGCCTGCGCGGGCAAGCTGCTCGGCGCGATCGCCCCGGCCCGGCTGTCCGGGCTGTCCTGGCGCGAGGCGAAGGACCTGGGCGTGCTGATGAACACCCGGGGCCTGACCGAACTCATCATCCTCAACGCCGCGGTGAGCCTCGGCGTGCTCGACGGGCGGATGTTCACCATGCTGGTGATCATGGCCCTCGTGACGACGGCGATGGCGGCCCCGCTGCTGTCCCGGCGCGAGCACCTCACGGCCGGCGACCTCCCCAAGGCACCCACACCCGTCGCGGACGCGACCGCGCCGCGCACCTGACGAGGGGGATCCAGTGATACCCGTCCAGCCGTTGTCCCCGCACGAGCGGCAGCCGCGACCACCGGTCGACGGCCGCGCGCTGCGCACGGTGTGCGGCAGTTTCGCCACCGGCGTCACCGTGATCACCACCGGCGGCCCGGAGGACGGCGCCGCGACCACGGTGAACTCCTTCACGTCCGTCTCGCTGGAGCCGCCGCTGGTGCTGTTCTGCCTGCACCGGCAGTCCCGGTTGCGGCCGGTGCTCCAGCGCTCCCGCGGCTTCGTGGTGAACTTCCTGACGCACCGCCAGGAGGGTCTCGCCTGGAAGTTCGCGGGCCGTGAGTCCGCGCGGCTGGCGGAGGTCCCGCACCACCGCTCGGGCGGCGGACTGCCCGTCCTCACCGAGGCGCTCGCGTTCCTGGAGTGCCGCCTCGCCGAGGAGTACGACGGCGGCGACCACGCCATCGTGGTCGGCGAGGTCACCGCCCTCGGCACCTCCGAGGAGGAGGCCGATCCGCTGGTGTTCTACCAGGGCGCGATGCGCGCCCTGGACGCCCCGGCGCCGGCACGGGGCTGAGCCGTCAGCGCGACGCCGCGGCCGGCAGGTCGGCGTCGTCGAACTCCCGCCTGGCCCGCTCGACCTTGTGCAGGTTCTCCGCGGACCAGTCGGCGAGGTGGGCGAAGATCGGCGCCAGGCTGCGGCCGAGCTCGCTGATCTCGTACTCGACCCGGGGCGGCACCTCCGGGTGGTACGTGCGCACCACCAGGCCGTCGCGCTCCATCTGGCGCAGCCGCTGGGTGAGCACCTTCGGGGTGATGGTGCGGATGTTGCGCTGGAGCTCGACGAAGCGCTGCCGGCCGAACTCGTTCAGCGTCCACAGGATCGGTGTCGTCCAGCGGCTGAAGACGATGTCGACCACCGGGGAGACCGGGCACGCCAGCTCCGAGTCGACCCCGGCGCCGTGCTTCACGGCGCCGCCCATGGTGCCCGTGCTGTCCATGCGGATCCTCCTAGGAAGCCACTTTCCTCTAGGTACCTACTTTACCCAGGATGCTAGCTTCCCGGAAGGCGGTGAGCTTCCCCGCTCCCGGCCCCGCGCCATGTCCTTTCCCTCCTTGTCCCGTCCCTACGGAACCCTTCCGTTCACCTCCCACTAGGAGCGACATGTCGACCCAAGAGTCGCTGCGCCTTCCCCACTCCACCGATGCGTCGGCCCCGCCGAGGCGCCCGGGACTCATCCTGGCGTTCCTCTGCCTGGCCGGGTTCATGACCTTCCTCGACGTGTCGATCGTCAACGTGGCCCTGCCGACGATCGAGGACGAACTGAACATCTCCCAGACGTCGTTGCAGTACATCGTCACCACCTACGGCATGCTGCTCGGCGGCTTCCTGCTGCTGACCGGACGACTCGCCGACGCCTTCGGCCGCCGCCGGATGCTCCAGACCGGCCTGATCCTGTTCGCCCTGTCCTCGCTGCTCGCCGGGTTCGGGCAGAGCGCGGCCATGCTGATCGTGGCGCGCGGCGCCCAGGGCCTCGGCGCCGCGTTCATCGCGACCGCCGCGCTGTCCCTGCTCGCCAACAACTTCGAGGAGGGCGCCGAGCGCAACAAGGCGCTGGGCGCGTGGGGCGCGCTGAGCGGCATCGCCGCCGTCGCCGGTGTCACCCTCGGCGGTCTGCTGACCGACGGCCCGGGCTGGCGCTGGATCTTCTTCATCAACGTGCCGATCGGCCTCGTCCTGGCCGTGCTCGCCCCCAGGGTCGTCGCGGAGAGCCGGGCCGCCGAGCGCAGCAGGTCCTTCGACATCGCCGGCGCCGTCACCCTGACCGCCGGTCTGGTCCTGCTCATCTTCAGCCTGGGCCAGACCGTCGACGACTCCGACGTCCCGACGGCCCGTGTCTACGGCGGCTTCGCCCTCTCCGCGGTCCTGCTCATCACGTTCCTGCTGATCGAGCGCCGCGCCCAGGCGCCGCTGATCCCGCTCGGCGTCTTCAAGCGCAAGTCGCTGCGGGCCTCCAACGTCGTCGCGATCCTGCTGCTGGGCACCTGCGTCACCCTGTTCTTCTTCGCCAGCCTGTTCATGCAGCAGGTCCTGAACTGGTCGGCGCTGCGCACCGGTCTGGCGTACGTCCCGCTCGCCGTGATCGTGGCGGTCGGCGCGGGGGTCGCCTCCCAGCTGGTGACGAAGGTCGCCGCCAAGCCTGTGCTGATGGTCGGCCTCACCCTGACCAGCGTGGGCATGTTCCTGCTGTGGCGGGCCCCGTCCGACGCCTCGTACGCGGTGGACCTGCTGCCCGCCTTCCTGATCTCCGGCCTCGGTCTCGGCCTGTCGTTCGTGCCGGTGCAGGTGGCCGCGTTCACCGGCACCGAGGAGGACGAGTCCGGTCTGTCCGCCGGTCTCATCAACACCGCGCAGGAGGTCGGCGGCGCCCTGGGCCTCGCCGTGGCCGCGACCTACGCCTTCCGCCAGGTCGAGGAGCTGACCAAGTGGGCGGACGGGGTGCCCGCGCGGGTGACCGAGGCGCGTACCGAGGTCTTCCACGACGCGTTCCTCGCCGGTGGCTGCTTCGCCGCGGCCGGCCTGGTCCTCACGCTGATCCTGCTGCCCCTCACCAAGGCCGCGGACCAGCCGGCCACCGCCCCCAACGCCTGAGATCGGACCCCGGTATGCCGACGTCACCGCGTCTGTCCTCCGCGGCCGAGGACTTCCTCGCCGAGAACCAGTTGTGCACCTTCACCACCCTCCGCCCCGACGGCTCGCCCCATGTGACGCCCGTGCGCTTCACCTGGGACGGTGAGGCGGGACTGGCCCGGGTGATGACCGCGGTGACCCGGCGCAAGGCCCGCAACGTACTGGCCGCGCCCGGCAGCCGGGTGTCCCTGTGCCAGACCGCCGGGCCCCGCTGGATCACCCTGGAGGGCACCGCCACCGTGCACGACGACCCGTTCCGGGTCCAGGAGGGCGCCCGGCGGTACGCCAAGCGGTACTGGTCGCCGCCGCCTGAGCCGCCGGGCCTGGTCGTCATCGAGATCGACGTGGACCGGGTCCTGGGCCTGCTGTGAGCGGGCCGCACACCCGCCGAGGGCGCCGGACGCGAAACCGCCGGCGTCCTCGGCGTATTTCCACCCCCTGACCCTGCTGAAGAACCTCTGACGAAACTTGTCAGAGACCTGTACTTAGGGCAGTTCAGCTTCCCCGACTCCCCCGGAATACTGGTGAAAAATCCACTGGGAGAGGAAACATGAACCGTTTTCATGCCGACGTGATTGTCGCCGGGGCCGGCCCGTCCGGACTCATGCTCGCCGGTGAACTCCGCCTGGCGGGCCACGAGGTGCTGGTGCTCGACCGGCTGACCGCACCGATGCAGCAGTCCCGCGCCCTCGGATTTTCCGCACGCACCATCGAGGAGTTCGGGCAGCGCGGACTTCTCGATGAATTCGGTGAACTCGAGACGATACCCTTCGGCCATTTCGGCGGACTGCCCATCGACTACCACATCATCGAGGGCGGCAATTTCGGCGTCCGGGGCGTTCCGCAGTCGCGGACCGAGGCGATCCTGCACACGTGGGCCACCGGCCTCGGCGCCGAGGTCCGCCGCGGGCACGAGGTCGTCGGCATGACGCAGGACGACGACGGCGTCACCGTGGAGGTCGCCGGACCCGACGGCGTCGAGACGCTGCGGGCCGCCTATCTCGTCGGCTGTGACGGCGCCCGCTCCACCGTGCGGCGCCTGGCCGGCATCGACTTCCCCGGCACGAGCGCCACCATCGAGATGCTGATGGCCGACGTCGCCACCAACGAGCTGCGCATCCGCCCGACGGGCGAGGTCGGCGAGTCCGGCATGGTCGTGGTGCTGCCGCTGGGCCCGCAGGCCACCCGTGTGGTCGTCTTCGAGCGCGGCGCCGGGGTCCGCCCGACGACGGAGGCGCCCACCTTCCCCGAGGTGGCCGCCGCCTTCCAGCGCGTCACCGGTGAGGACATCACCGGCTACCGGCCGCTGTGGACCAGCTACTTCACCGACGCCAGCCGGCAGGCCGCCGAGTACCGCGCGGGCCGCGTCTTCCTGGCCGGCGACGCCGCCCACATCCACCTCCCCATCGGCGCGCAGGGCATCAGCGCCGGCGTCGGCGACGTGGTGAACCTGGGCTGGAAGCTCGCCGCCGCCCTCAAGGGCCACGCCCCCGAGGGGCTGCTGGACACGTACCACACCGAGCGCCACCCGGTCGGCGGCCGGATCGTCGCCAACACCCTGGTGCAGCGCTCCCTCTACCTCGGCGGCCCCGAGATGCAGCCGCTGCGCGAGCTGTTCGGCGAACTCGTCGGCATCGAGGCGGTCCGCAAGCACCTGGTCGGCCTGGTCACCGGCCTCGACATCACCTACGACATGGGCGAGGGCGGCCACCCGCTGCTCGGCCGCCGGCTGCCCGACCAGGACCTGCTGGCCGGCGACGAGAAGACCAGCACGTACGAGCTGCTCACACGCGGCCGCCCGCTGCTGCTGAACCTGCGCGGCGGCGAGGCCCTGACGAAGGCCGCCGCCGGCTGGGCCGACCGCGTGGACGTCGTCGCCGCCTCCCGGCCCGACCCCGAGGCCCCCGCCGCCGACCTGCTGGTGCGCCCCGACGGCTACATCGCCTGGGTCGGGACGGACGGCACCGCCGACGGTCTGGCCACCGCCCTGCAGCGCTGGTTCGGCGCCCCCGCCGCCGGCTGAGCCCCCACCGCCAGAAGAGGAGTCCCGAGTTGACCGGCAAGGCCGAGACAGAGATGCCCAGCAAGGCCGAGACGCAGAAGACGGCGCCGAGGCCCGGCGAGGCGACCGAGTGCGACGTCATCATCCTGGGCGCCGGGATCGGCGGTTCGATCACCGGCGCGATCCTGGCCCGGCAGGGCGCGAAGGTGGTGCTCGTCGACGCCGGCCAGCACCCGCGGTTCGCGGTCGGCGAGTCGCAGAACCCGCAGCTCGTCGAGTGGCTGCACATCCTCGCCGTGCGCTACGACGTGCCCGAGCTCAAGCACCTGCTCGACATCAAGGCCGTCACCAAGTACATCGGCGCCCATCACGGCAGGAAGCAGAGCTTCGGTTTCGTGCGGCACGTCCCGGACCGGGAGCCTGACCCGCGCGAGGCGACGATGTTCGTCATCCCGAAGATGCTCACCGAGGCGTCGCACATGTTCCGCCAGGACACCGACACCTACTACTTCAACGTGGCCGCGAAGTACGGCTGCACGCTGCGCCAGAACTGGCGGGCCACCGACCTGGACTTCGACGACGAGGGCGTCACGGTCACCGGGCAGAACGGCGAGGTCTTCCGCGCGAAGTACCTCATCGACGCCAGCGGTTTCCGCTCCCCGCTCGCCCAGAAGTTCGACCTGCGCGAGAAGCCGTCGCGGATCCGGCACCACGCCCGCTCCATGTTCACGCACTACGTCGGCATCAAGCCCTACGACGACGTGTGCAACTACCCCGACGCGCTGCGTCCGCCCGCCGAGTCCCCCTTCCACGGCGGCACCCTGCACCATCTGATCGAGCGCGGCTGGTTCTGGATCATCCCGTTCGACAACTACAAGGACTCCCGCAACCCGATGTGCAGCGTCGGGCTGACCTTCGACGAGCGGCTGTACCCGCAGCCCAAGGACAAGACGCCGGACGAGGAGTTCCAGCACTACCTCGACATGTACCCGGCCGTGAAGCGCCAGTTCGAGGGCGCGCGCCGGGTGCGTGAGTGGATCTCCACGCCGGACCGGATCCAGTACTCCTCGAAGCAGACCGTGGGCGACCGCTGGTGCCTGATGTCGCACGCGGCCGGCTTCGTGGACCCTCTGTACTCGCGCGGCCTGTCCAACACCTTCGAGGTGGTGGACGCCCTGTGCTACCGCGTCCTGGAGGCGCTGCGCGACGACGACTTCTCCGCCGAGCGCTTCGAGTACGTGGAGCGCCTGGAGCAGGGCCTGCTCACGTACAACGACATGATCGTGAACAGCTCGTACATCGCGTTCTCCCACTTCCGGCTCTGGAACGCGGTGTTCCGGGTGTGGGCCTGCTTCACCACGCCCGCCACTATGCGCCAGATCCAGGCCCGCCAGGAGTTCGTCCTGGACGGCGACGACCGGCACTTCCGCGAGATGGAGAAGGCGCCCTACCCGGGCCTGTGGTGGCCGGACAGCCACGCCTTCAAGCATCTGCTCGACGTCACCCACGAGACCTGCCTGAAGTACGAGGCCGGCGAGATCGACGGCGACAAGGCGGCCGACATCGTCTTCCAGGCCATCAACGACTGCGAGTCGGTCAACACGCCGTTCGGCTGGAAGGACGGCGAGGACCACCGCTTCTACCGGGCCACCACCCCCACGATGATCAAGTTCATGTGGTGGGCCAGCACCAACGGCCCCAAGGAGATGCGCGACCTGGGCCGCGCGATGCTCAAGGGCGTCGCCAAGTCCGCCGTGCGCGGCAAGAAGGTCTCCTGACCGCCGCCCCCGATCCGGCCCGCACAGGGCGTGGTGTCACCCCCAAGCGCCGCACCCTGTGCGGGCCGCTCCCCCGACCGTCCGTCACCCGTAATCGACTCTGGGACACCGTGTGATCAGTCGTAGAACCCTGCTCGGTGCCGGCTCCGCAGCCGCCGGTCTCGCTCTCGTACCCTCCGCTCCGGTGGCCGCCGAAGGCTCGGGCGTGCCCTACGGCCGGCTCGCGGCCCGCCTCTCGGGCCGGCTCGTGCTGCCGTCCGACCCCTACTACACCGTCGCCCGGCAGCTGGAGCTCGGGCAGTTCGACGCGGTGAACCCGCAGGCCGTCGCCTACTGCCGCAGCGCCGAGGACGTCTCGCTGTGTGTGCGCTTCGCCCAGGACCACGGTGTGCGCACCGCGGTCCGCAGCGGCGGCCACAACTACGGCGGCTGGTCCACGACGCCGGGCCTGATCATCGACGTGTCCCAGCTCGGCGCCGTGACGGTGAAGAGCGCCTCGTCGGTGGAGATCGGCCCCGGCGCGAAGAACGTCACCATCCTCAACGCGCTGGCCCCGCACCACCTGGTGGTCAGCGAGGGCGGCTGCCCGACGGTGTGCGCGGGCGGCTTCCTGCAGGGCGGCGGCTTCGGCTTCCTGACCCGGCCGACCGGCATGGCCTGCGACGCGGTGACCGCCGCGCAGGTGGTGCTGGCCGACGGGCGCGTGGTGACCGCCTCGGCGAAGCAGAACCCGGACCTGTTCTGGGCGATCCGCGGGGGCGGCGGCGGCAACTTCGGCGTCGTCACCCGGTTCACGGTGACCCCGCACACCGGGGACCAGATGGCGATCAGCAACCTGATCTTCCCCTACGACCGGATGGCCGACGTCCTCGACGGCGTGGCCCGCTGGCTGGTGGACGCCCCGCACACGATCGGCGGCGGCGCCTACGTGGTGCAGCCCGACGCGGCGCCGGGCTCGGTGCCGCAGGCCAACGTCTTCCTCGCCTCCCGCGGCACCCCGGCCGAACTGAGCGCCGAGGCCGCCCGGTTGCTCGCCCTGACCGGTGCGCCGGTCCAGCGCCAGGACGGCGTGATGACGTACCAGCAGCTCATGATGATGATCTTCGGCTGCGCCACCCTCACCGAGGACCAGTGCCAGCGCTCCGAGAAGACGCCCGCCGGCACCCTGTCCCGCCCCGCCTACGGCCTGGAGCGCACCCGTCTGGGCAGCGCGCCGTACGCGGCGAGCGGCTGGGCGGACGTCATGAGGGCGTTCGACGCGGACCGCAGGGCGGGCCAGGCGCGCTACCTGGACTTCCACTTCTTCGGCGGCGCCGCCAACGAGCTGTCCCGCACGGCGACCGCGTACGTGCACCGCGACACGCTCTTCTCGGTCAACTACCGGGTCCTGATCAACGATCCGGCCCAGGTGACCGACGAGGCCAAGGCGGTCGCGAACGCCTGGGTCGACCGGGGTTTCGCCACGATCGACCCGCTGTCCAACGGCGAGAGCTACCAGAACTGGATGGACCCCTCGCTGACGGACTGGAAGCAGTCGTACTACGCGGAGAACTACCCGCGGCTGGCCCGGGTCAAGAACACGTACGACCCGCACCGGTTCTTCCGCTTCCCGCAGTCCATAGGCGCCTGAGCGCCGGCCGGCCGCCGGCGGGTGCCCTCCCCTCCGGGCACCCGCGGGCGGCCACGGGGTCAGGGCCTGCGGCCGTACCAGCCGACCAGGCGGTCGATGGCGGGGGCGTCGTCCGGGACGTCGACGACGGGACCGAACGGCACCTGCCCGCCGCGCGGTTCGCGGGGCACGGCCCGGTGCATCACGGCCAGCGGAGCCGCCAGGACGGCGTCGTCCCACGCGGGCTCCCGGCCGGTCGCCTTGGCCAGGTCCCAGGTGTGCAGCACGAACTCATTGGTGTAGATGACCGCGGCGGCGGCGCCGGGGACGGGACCCCAGGGCAGCCCGATCTCCCGGCCGAGGATCGCCGGATCCGACCAGACGGAGCGCAGTTCCTTCGTCCCGGCGGCCCAGGCCTCGGTCCAGGCGCCGTCGGCGACGTCCTCGGCGAAGTGCGGGACGGAGAAGAACTGCCCGCCCGCGCCGATCACGGCGACCCGGCGGAGCACGGAGACGAGGTGAAGGGACAGTTGGCGCACCGAGTAGTCAGGACAGGGCGTGGTGCGGTCGTACTCCTCGGGCCGTACGGAGGCGAGCACGTCACCGGCGAGGTCGACGGCCTTGAACAGGCCGTCGCGGGGGTCTGCGAGCGGGGTGGCGGAAGTGTTCACGGGATCGGTCATGCCGTCGAGTCTTCCGGCGAAATGGGCCACCCTCCGGCCTATTTTCCCGAAGAGGTGATCAGTGATGCGCGCTGACCGGCTGGTGGCGGCCCTGCTGTTCCTCCAGGCGCGCGGCCGGGTCACCGCGGCGGAGCTCGCCGCCGAGCTGGAGGTCTCCGAGCGGACCGCGCGCCGCGACCTGGAGGCGCTGACCGCGTCCGGCGTCCCCGTCTACGCGCAGCGCGGCCGGGGCGGCGGCTGGCAACTGGTCGGCGGGGCGCGCACGGATCTGACCGGGCTGACCTCGCCGGAGGTACGGGCCCTGTTCCTGGCGGCCGGCTCGTCGGGCGCCTCCCCCGAACTGCGCTCGGCGCTGCGCAAGCTGCTGCGCGCGGTGCCGGAGCCGCTGCGGCCGCACGCGGAGGCGGCGTCCCGGGCGCGGATCGTCGACGAGCTGGACTGGTCGGGCACCGCCGTGACGGCGGCCGATCCGCATCTGGCGGCGCTGGAGCACGCGGTCCTCGACGGGGTGCGGGTCCGGCTGGGATACGCCCGCCCCGGCGAGGAGCCGGACGAGCGGACCGTGGACCCGCTCGGTCTCGTCCACAAGGCGGGCCACTGGTACCTGGTGGCCGGCACCGCGCACGGCCTGCGGTCCTTCCGGCTGGGCCGGGTCTCCTCGGCGGAGCCCACCGGTGAGCCGGTGCGGCGGCCCGCCGGTTTCGATCTGGCGGCGGCCTGGCGGTCGCTGGCCGGCCGGCTGGAGGACCGGCTGCTCGCGGCGACCGTGACGGCACACGCCGACCAGGACGCCCTGCCCGTGCTGCAGCGGCTGTTCGGCGGGCGGCTGCGGATCGGGCGGCTGCTCCGCGACGGCCGCCGGGAGATCGAGGCGGCCGGGCCGTCCCTGGAGGTGCTGGCGGCGCAGCTGGCGGGTCTGGCCGACCGGGTGGAGGTGGTGGGCCCGCCCGCGGCCCGCGTCCGACTGGCCCGGCTGGGCCGCGCTCTGCTGGTCCGCTACGAGGAACTGGAGGACGCGGCGACTCCCTAGTCACTTTCCTCTAGGTACCTACTATACCGAGGATGCTAACGTCGAAGACATCGCACCGCTTGGCACCAACTCATCCTTGTTCACACGCTTTTGGGAGTTCTCATGATCGTTGTCACCGGAGCCTCCGGGAATGTCGGCCGTCCCCTCGTCGAGGCGCTCGCCGCCGCGGGCGAGAAGGTTACGGCCGTCTCCCGCAATCCCCTCTCCCACGACCTGCCGGAGGGAGCGCGGCATGTCCGCGCCGACCTCGCCGACCCTTCGACACTCGGCCCCGCCCTGGAGGGCGCCGAGGCCCTGTTCCTGCTGCTCGCCGGTGATCTGCTGGGCGGCGGCGCACCCGCCACCGAGGTGCTGACCGCGGCCCGGGAGGCCGGGGTGCGGCGCGTGGTGCTGCTGTCCTCGCAGATCAACGCCACCCGCCCGGACGCCCTCTCGCACGGCCGGCTGCGGGAGTTCGAGGAGGCCGTGCGCGGCTCCGGCCTGGACTGGACGATCCTGCGCCCGGGCGGTTTCGCCTCCAACGCCTACGCCTGGATCGAGGCGGTCCGCACCCAGCGCGCGGTGATCGCCCCGTTCGCCGACGTGGCCCTGCCCGTCGTCGACCCGGCGGACATCTCCGCCGTGGCGGCCGTGGTGCTGCGCGAGGACGGCCACTCCGGCAGGACGTACGAGCTGACCGGTCCGGCCGCCGTCACCCCGCGCGAGCAGGCCGCCACGCTCGCCGAGGCCATCGGCGAGGAGGTCGGCTTCGTCGAGCTGACCCGCGAGCAGGCGCGCGAGCACATGGCGCGGTTCATGCCGGAGCCGGTCATCGACGGCACACTCGACATCCTCGGTGAGCCGCTGCCCGCCGAGCAGCGCGTCAGCCCCGACGTCGAGCGCCTCCTCGGCCGTCCCGCGGGCTCCTTCGCGGGCTGGGCCAAGCGCAACGCGCCCGCCTTCGCGTGACCCCTGTCCCCTGAGGGCCGCGCCGGCGTCCTCCCCCGTCGCCGGCGCCCCGAACAGCCGCGGCCTCTCCCACACGGCCGTGGCACCGGCACCGCCCCGGATCCGGAAATCCCCCGTACGGGTCCGGGGCGGGCCATCCTCCGTTCAGCACAGGGCGGGCTTGCGCCACGCGCACTCGAGGTCGCCGTGCCCCCCGCTCCTGAGCGCGGGAGCCGGCACCGCGGCCTCCTCCCGCGACCCGGCCAGGGTCACCACGATCGCGTCCTCCAGCGCCTTCACCGACGAGGCGAGGTAGTTGTTGAGGACGACGGCGAAGACGAGTTCGCGTCCGTCCGCGTCGGTGACATAGCCCGACAGGGCCGACGCGCCGGTCAACGACCCGGTCTTCGCGCGGGCGTTGAGCGCGGCCGGCGTCCCGCACATCCGCGAGCGCAGCGTGCCGCCGGTGAACCGGTCGGGATGGCAGGCGACGGGCAGCGCGCGGTACCAGTCGGCGTACCAGGGCTCGGCGCGCACGGCCCGCAGCAGCCGGACGAGCTGGTCCGCCGGGAAGGCGTCCATCCGCGACAGCCCCGAGCCGTCGACCTGCCGGATCCGGTCCCTGTCGACGCCGGCCCGCTCCAGATAGCCGCCGACCGCCGCGAGCCCGGCCTCCCAGGTGCCCTCCCGGGCGGCCGCGTACCCCATGGCCTTGGTGAGGATCTCGGCGTGCATGTTGTTGGACAGCTTCATGAACGGCACGAGCAGGTCCTTCAGCGGCATGGAGGTGTGCGAGGCCAGCCGCCGCGCGCCCGCGGGGGTCGGCCGGCCGAGCCGGGTAGGCCCGGTGACCGCGATGCCGTGGTCCGCGAGCGCCTCCCGGAAGACGGCGGCGGCGTAGCCGGTGGGCTCCCAGACGCTGATCCACTCCTTGGTGCCGGAGCCCCCGGCCGGAGTGGCCCCGGAGACCACCACGGTGTTCGTGCCGTGCTCGCGCTCGACGGTGAGCGTGTCCTCCCCGCCGGCGCCGACGGTCCTGGCGTCCACCTCGATGTCGACGTACCCCGTGTCGGGCGTGACGGTGACGACGGGCGCGTCGCCCGCCGACGCCCCCGGCCGCACGGTGACGATCACCGTGCCGGTGTCGTAGTCGGTGTCCGGTGCCAGGCTCAGAGCGCTGATCTGCGCCGAGTAGTAGGCGGACTCGTCGTCGGCGGCCCAGGAGCGCCCGAGGCGCCGGTCGTCGAAGCGGGTGTCGTCGGCGACGAGCCGCCCCTCGACGCGGCGGACGCCGGACGCGGCCAGCCGGGCGGCGAGCCCGTCGAGGTCCTCGGCGAGCAGGGTCGGGTCCCCCGTGCCCCGCAGATACAGGTCCCCGTCGAGCACGCGGCCGTGGCGGCGCCCGGTGGTCAGCACGTCGGTGCCGAACCGGTGTCCGGGGCCGAGGACGTCCATCGCGGCGGCCGACGTGGCCAGTTTGGTGTTGGAGGCGGGCATCAGCCGGGTCGAGGGCAGGTGCTGGTACAGCACGTCCCCGGTGGCCGCGTCCGCGACGACGACGCTCGCCGTCCCGCCCTCCATCCGCGGGTCCCCGAGGACGGCGTCGACGGCCTCCGGCAGGCCGGAGCGGTCGGAGTCCGCGCCGGCCTGCGCCCCGGGCCCGAGGACGGAGGCGACCAGTGCCAGCGCCACCGGCCATCCCCACCTGCGGGCACGGGAGGCGGGTCCTGTCCCACGATCGTTCACGGGTCTGCTCATGCCTCAGCAGCATCCCGGACGACGGGCCGCGGCGACAGACCGCCTCGCCTCAGCCCAGCCCCCAGGCCCGGCCCATCCGGTAGGCGGCGCACAGGTTCACGTCGAGCAGATACGCCCCGGCGGTCCCGCACTGCTCGGCGCCGCTGCCGGGATCGACGGGCTGCCCGTGGCCCATCCCGGTGAGGCTGTACGTCTCCACGACCGCGCGCCCGGAGGCGTCCCGGAACACCTGGTGCGGGAACCCGGCGACCGTGTCGCCGGCGTCGGCGGTCTGGTCGGTGCCGTGCACGTCGGTCCACTGCCGGGTCAGGTCGGTCATGTTGACCGGCTTCACGGTGTAGTCGGCCGTGCCCTGGAAGGCGACGAGCGTGGGCCAGGGCCCGGTGTACCCGGGCCGCGCGGCCCGCACCCGGTCGCCCCACTGCCGGGCGGTCTGGGTGGCGCCGACGTACATGCAGACGTACGGCGACCCGGCGGCCTGCGCGCACCCGTACGGCAGCCCGGCCACGATCCCCCCGGCCGCGAACTTCTCCGGGTAGGCCGACATCATCACGGCGGTCATGCCGCCCCCGGCGGACAGGCCGGTCACCTGGACCCGGGAGGCGTCACCGGAGGTGTCGGCGAGCTGGCGGTCCACCATCTGCGCGATCGACGCGGCCTCGCCCTGGCCGCGCGCGATGTCCCCGGTCTGGAACCAGTTGAAGCAGGACGAGAGGTTGTTGGCGGTCTGCTGCTGCGGCAGCACGACGGAGAACTTCCAGCGGTCGGCGAGCTGGGTCCATCCGCTGCCGGTGCCGTACCCGGCGGCGTCCTGGGTGCACCCGTGCAGCGCGACGACCACCGGCCGGCCGGCGGGCAGCCCGTCGGGGACGTACCGGAACATGCGCAGGGCGCCGGGGTTGGACCCGAACCCGGTCACCTCCTGGAGCGAGGCGGCGGCGGCCCGGCCGGGGGTGAGGAAGGCGGCGGTCAGGGCGACCAGCAGGGTCACCAGGACGGCGAGTCGAGGGCGTGCGGCTCTGGTCGGTGTCATGCGGAGGGACCGTAGAAGCGCCGGCCGGACGCCGATATGGGGCCGGACACCACAACGGGCGTCTGCCGCATGGTGGTTCAGCCGCGGCCGGCCTGCGGGATCCGGTGGGCCACCGCCCGCGGATCCCGTACGGCCCAGGTCGGCCCGGTCACGAGCAGCGCCACGCCGACGGCGGGGCAGACCCGGAACACGGTCTGGGTGACCGGAGCGAGGCCGGGCGTCCTGCCGTCCGTGAAGCGGCAGTACGCCCGCGGCGGGAAGGCCTCGGAGACGCCGGTGCCGCCGTAGTGGCGGGAACACGGGTCCTCGCCGGGGTCCTTGAGGGTGTCGTCCGCGGTGACGACCAGCAGCCAGGCCGGCGCGGCCCCGGCACGGTCGCGAACACCGTCAGCTTCACCGCCGGCGGCAGCCGGGGGCGCTCCAGGAGCCCGTTCGGCGCGACCGGGACCACGAGGAGGACCGCGCCGACGGCGACCGCGGCGACCTTGATGCCGGGCGGCACCCGCGACCGGCCGAGAGGTACACCGCGGCCCCGTCGGGGACGACGAGGGCGGAGGTCACGGGCGGGCGCCGGCGTCCAGGTCCCGGTACGTCTCGTCCCGGCGCCACGGCCCCACGCCGAGCCGGCCCGTCGTCCCGAGGTCGAGTTCGGGGACGACCGTCACCGGGTCCGCACCGGGCCTGGCCCGCACCCGGGCGTACGGCGCGTTCACCGGCGCGCCGGCCTGGGTGGTGTTGCGCCAGGCCAGCGTGGCCGCCGCGGCCTCCCCCGGACGCAGTGTCACGGGCCGCGGGGCGCCCTGACCGCCGATCCCGGAGCCGATCTGCTCGGTCCCCCGCAGGATCCGTACGTCCTTCACGGGGTCGTGGTCCTCGTCCTGGACCTCCAGCTCCGGATAGCCGTCGAGCGCGTACGGCCGGGTCCCGCAGTTGACCAGGTGCAGCCCCACGACCCGCAGCCCCATGGCCGCGTCCCCCTGGTCGGCGTACACCCGCACTCCCGACGCCGGGCACGGCCCCGAGGCCGACGACGCCTCGGCGACGGGAACGCTGCGCACCTTGAGCACCTTCACGCCCGTCACCCCGGCCGCGCCCATGGCCGTCCCTTCCATGGCGGCGACGGCCTTGCCGGTCCGTCCGGGTCCGACCGCCTCGACGACCCGCTCCGCGGTGCCGGCCGCTTCCCCCGAGGCCGAGCCGAACGCGAGGGTCACCGTGTACGTGGCGGCAGCGGCCGTGTTGTTCACGACCTCGAACTCCGCGCTGTAGTCGACGCCCGCGCACCCGCTGCCCGGACCCCAGGCGTACAGCCCGGTGATCCGCACGCCGTTCTCGTCCGCGCGGGGGGACGGCAGGGGCAGGGAAACCGGGGTGCCCGAGGGGGTCACCGTGGGCCGGCCGGCCGACGGGGTCGCGCCGTACCGCGCGTGGTCGGAGGGGCACAGCTCCTGCGCACGGACCCGCGCGTCGGGGATGTCCGCGCCCGATGAGGCCGCGGGGGAGCCGCAGGCGGTCAGCAGCAGAAGGCCGAGCAGGACAGGGGGGACGGCACGCGGGAGGCTGGACATCCCCCCACCCCACCAGGGGAGCGCTCCCAACGCTGTGACGCACCCCACACCGGCCGTCACAGCGGTGTCACGAACGACGCAGGCCCCGCCGCTCGGAAGCGACGGGGCCTGTGCCGACATGGGTGAGAGGGCCGGAGCCTTCTCGATCGTGGAGATGGCGGGAATCGAACCCGCGTCCAACGGTGCAAAAGCAGGGCTTCTCCGTGTGCAGTTCGCTGCGCTTTTCTCGGCCCCGGCGATCACGCGAACAAGTCGCCGACGGGCCCAGTCACTGTTTGGTTTCCCTCTTCACCCCGTGACCGGGATCAAGGTTTAGTTCCCTAGCTGATGCCAGGATCCGGGTCGGGAACAGCCCCGGGCTGACACTTCGCAAGTCGCTACTTAGGCAGCGAGGGCGAAGGAATCGCGCTTGGTGTTGGCGATTATTTTTTGCGACATATGGTTTACGAGATCATTGCCGCTTCCTCGACACGCTTCCCCTGCTTCGACATCCGCTGTCGAAACCGATCATCCCCATGTGGTGTTTTCAAAAGCCGCACCCTCTGCGAGGTGCGATGCCATCGTACGTGACCAACGCCGGACGATGCCAGTGCATTCCCGCCCGTCACTGGCCCCGCTGCCGGCGCCGGGCCGCCGCGATCGCGCGGTCCGACTCCCGCCGGTCCTGCTTCTCCCGCAGGGTCTGCCGCTTGTCGTACTCCTTCTTGCCGCGCGCGAGCGCGATCTCGGCCTTGGCGCGCCCGTCCCTGAAGTACAGGGCGAGGGGCACGATGGTGTGCCCCGTCTCCTGGGACTTCGCCTCCAGCTTGTCGATCTCCTCCCGGTGCAGGAGCAGCTTGCGCTTGCGGCGCGCGGAGTGGTTGGTCCAGCTGCCCTGGTGGTACTCCGGGATGTGGGCGTTGTGCAGCCACGCCTCGCCCCCGTCGATCTGGACGAAGCCGTCGGTCAGCGACGTGCGGCCCTCGCGCAGCGACTTGACCTCGGTGCCCATGAGCACCAGACCGGCCTCGTAGGTGTCGATGATCGCGTAGTCGTGCCGGGCCTTCTTGTTCTGGGCGACGATCTTCTTGTTGCCGCCCTTCTCGCCGTCCCTGGACTTCGCTGCGGACCCGCCCTGCTTGGGCTGGGACTCCTTCGGTACGTACATTCCCTTGCTCATAGTGCCGTCCATTTTCGCACTACGGACGGGGTCGGCGGGAAGCCGTTTTACGAGTCGCCGAGGCCGCTGAGGACCGTCTCGGCCCGCTGCAGGACCTGCTGGTCCGCCTCCAGGTCGGGGGCGATGCCCCGCCCGTCCACGGTCCGCCCGGACGGGGTGCGGTAGTGGCCGACGGTCAGCTCGGCGACGGACCCGTCGGGCAGCCGGCTCGGCATCTGCACGGAGCCCTTGCCGAAGGTGCGGCTGCCCACGACGACGGCGCGTCCGCGGTCCTGGAGGGCGCCGGTGAGCAGCTCCGCGGCGCTCATCGTGCCGCCGTCGACCAGCGCGACGAGAGGCCGGTCGGTGTCACCGCCCGGATCGGCGTGCAGGGCGCGCTGGTCGCCGTCGACGTCGTAGGTGGCGACGAGCCCGCCGTCGAGGAAGGCGGAGGCGGCCGTGACGGCCTCGGTGACCAGGCCGCCGGAGTTGCCGCGCAGGTCGAGGACGACCCCGGCGGCGGAGGGCGCCCGGCGCAGGGCGGCGCGCACGGCGTCCCCGCTGCCCTTGGTGAAGGAGGCGATCCGGATGACGGTGACACCGTCGGCGCCCTTCCGCACGGTGACCGGGTCGGTGGAGAGCCTGGCCCGGCGCAGGGTGAGCTCCCAGACGCGGCCGCCGCGCTCCAGGCCCACCACGACGGACGTGCCGGCGGCCGCGTCCTCGGCGTCGCCCCTCAGCAGGGCGACGACCTCGCTGACGGGGCGGCCGTCGACCGTCGCGCCGTCGACGCTGCGCAGCCGGTCCCCCACCTTGATGCCCGCCTCGGCCGCGGGCGAGCCGGCGCGCACCTTCGTCACCTCGACGGCGTCGTCGCGCTGGCGCCGGGCCCACAGCCCGACCCCGGTGTACCGGCCGTCGAGGGCCTCCTGGAACTCCTCGTACTCGCCGCGGGAGTAGATGGCCCCCCAGCGGTCCCCGCTGCGGCTGACCGCCCGTTCGGCGGCCTCCACGGGGGACGTGCCGGCGGCCATGGCGTCGGCGGCGGCCGCGGCGACGTCCTCCTGCCGGGGCCCGGGGCCCGCCGAACGGGCGGTGCCGGACGGGGACTTCCGCTCGGGTCCGGGCAGGGAGCCGGTCGCCGCACCGGCGACGAGCACGCTCGCGAACACCAATGTCAGGGCGGCCCCGCGGCCGAAGCGGCGGGGCTGACAGAACGGGTCACGGCCTGACATGCCGGTGAGTCTAGGACAACGCGAAGGGGCCGCACGGTCCGATCCCCGTACGGCCCCCTTGGCGTTGGTCACACCTTGAGGTACTTGCGCAACGCGAAGAACGCCGCCAGCGCCGGCATCAGCAGGCTCGTGGCGAGGATGAGCGGCAGCTTGGTCAACACCGCGTCCCAGCCGATGAAGTTGATCAGATTGAGCTTCTCCGACAGGGCCAGGCCGTGGTCGATGATGAAGTACCGCGCGACCACCAGGAAGCCGCAGGCGACCGTGCCGCCGATGAGCCCGGCGACGGCGGCCTCCATGATGAACGGCGCCTGGATGTAGAAGCCGGAGGCGCCGACCAGGCGCATGATCCCGGTCTCGCGGCGCCGACTGAACGCGGAGACCCGCACCGTGTTGACGATCAGCATGAGCGCGACGACGAGCATCAGCGCCATCACCGCCCGCGCGGCCCAGTTCATGCCGTTGAGCAGCCCGAAGAGGTTGTCCAGGATGCCCTTCTGGTCCTGCACGGACTGCACGCCGTCCCGCCCGTCGAAGGCGGTGGCGACGACCTCGTACTTCTCGGGGTCCTTCAGCTTGATCCGGTACGACTCCTGCATCTGGTCCGGCGTCAGCGACGCGGCCAGCGGGGAGTCGCCGAACTGCTCCTTGTAGTGCTTGTACGCCTGGTCCTGGGACTCGTACGTCACCCTGTCGACGACCGTCATCTTGCCGAGGTCGGCGCGGATCTCCTTCTTCTGGTCCTCGGTGACCGCGCCCTTGGCGCAGTTGGGGTCGGACTCCGCGTCGCTCTTGTTGCAGAGGAAGACGGAGACGTTGACCTTGTCGTACCAGTAGCCCTTCATGGTGTTGACCTGGTCGCTCATCAGGAGCGACCCGCCGAACAGGGCGAGCGACAGGGCGACGGAGACGATGACGGCGAACGTCATCGTCAGGTTGCGGCGGAGACCGACACCGATCTCGGAGAGTACGAACTGGGCGCGCATGGCGTCTCTTTCAGGCCTTTCCGTGGACTGGTACGGGTCAGTGCTGGTAGCCGTAGACGCCGCGTGCCTGGTCGCGGACGAGGCGGCCCTTCTCCAGCTCGATGACGCGCTTGCGCATCTGGTCCACGATGTTCTGATCGTGCGTGGCCATCACGACGGTCGTGCCGGTCCGGTTGATCCGGTCCAGCAGCTTCATGATGCCGACGGAGGTCTGCGGGTCGAGGTTGCCGGTGGGCTCGTCGCAGATGAGCAGCTTGGGCCGGTTCACGAAGGCACGGGCGATCGCCACCCGCTGCTGCTCACCGCCGGACAGCTCGCCCGGCATCCGGTCCTCCTTGCCGCCGAGCCCGACGAGGTCGAGCACCTGCGGCACGGACTTGCGGATCTCGCCGCGCGACTTGCCGATGACCTCCTGCGCGAAGGCGACGTTCTCGCCGACGGTCTTGTTGGGCAGGAGGCGGAAGTCCTGGAACACCGTCCCGAGCTGGCGGCGGATCTGCGGCACCTTCCAGTTGGAGATGCGGGCGAGGTCCTTGCCCAGGACATGCACCTGTCCGTGGCTGCACCGCTCCTCGCGGAGGACGAGCCGCAGGAAGGTGGACTTTCCGGAGCCGGAGGACCCCACGAGGAAGACGAACTCGCCCTTCTCCACTTCCAGGGAGACATCCCTGAGTGCGGGGCGGGTCTGCTTGGGGTAGACCTTGGAGACGTTGTCGAATCGGATCACGGATGCACCACGGGTCGCCGGGGGTAGGTGTGCGTGACCATACGCGAACCGGGCGGGGGAGCGCAGGCACCGTAGGGGTTGTGTAAAGAGTTGTGCGCATTTGTACCGGTGCCGAATACGCCCTGAGAGAGCGCCCGCGCCCTTTGCGGGGGAACCTGGCACAGTAGGGAGGGAGGGGAACGTATCCCGGACCGGACCCGTTGAACCTCTCGGAGGGACAGCGCGAGGAGGGCGGCGCATGACGTACGACCGGTTGGTGTGCGCGAACTGCGCCGCACCCGTGAGCGAGGGCCGCTGCCCCGTCTGCCGGGCGAACCGCCAGCGGCTCCAGCAGGAGAACCCGTTCGCGAATCTGAACCCGATGGCGCTGGTCGCCCTGCTCGCGGTGCTGATCGCGGCGGTGGCCCTGCTGGCGCACCAGACGGTGTGAGGCACCGCCTCCCCCACGAGCCGACATGCCGAGGGGCCCGGAGCGAAGGATCGCTCCGGGCCCCTCGGCCGTAAGGCGCCGGTCACGCGGTGTGGGCGTGACGGCTACCGTCAGGCAGCGGCACCGCCACGGCCGCCCACGAGGCGCGGCAGGAAGCGGAAGCCGACACCGCCGGCGATCATGGTGGCGGCGCCGACCAGCAGGAACGTGGTCTGCGCGGCACCCGTCTCGGCCAGCTCGGCGCCGCCGCCCTGGGCGGTGGTGCTGGTGCCGGTGGCGGCCGAACCGGTGTCGGTCAGGGAGGAGGAGCCCTCCTCCTGGGTGGACGTGCCACCGTCGGGGTCGGCGTTGTTGCCGCCGCCGCCGTTGCCGCCGCCGTTGCCGTTCCCGTTGCCCGGGTTGGACGGCTCGTCGGTGGGCTCGGCCGGGTCGGTCGGCTCCTGCGGCTCCGTCGGCTCCTCGGTGGGCTCCGTCGGGATCGTGGGCTCTTCGGTCGGCGGGTCCGTCGGGACCTCGGTGGGCGGGTCCGTCGGCTCGTCGGTGGGCGGAGTGGTCGGGTCCTCGTCACCGCACAGGATGCCGAGGATGCAGTCCTCGGTCTCCGCGGCGGAGGCGGCGCCCGCGGCGGTCAGCGAGGCGCCGGCCGCGATCACGGCACCGGCGGCGAGGCGCGCGATACGGATCCGCGTCTTCTTGGTCATCTGGTTGCTACCCCCAGTAGCTGAATCGTCAGAGAGGCGGCGTTCAGGGGCCGGCCGTGATCGACGGAGGTAACGCAACTCGAGCCCCCCGGTTCACATGCGCCCCAGAGATACGCATGCCACGCTTCACCCTTCCCATTTTTCAAGAGCACGTCAAGGCCAATGCGGGCGCGATGTCCAACTACGGGCTCTTTGACTGGGGTTGGAAGCTGTGAGTGTGATGTAAAACCCAGACATGCAGGTACACAAAAGGCAACTGCCGCCGGTCCGGCGGCAGTTGCCTTGTCGACATATGACTTTCTCTTACTTCTCCTGCTGCTTGCGCCAGCGAATCCCGGCCTCCAGGAAGCCTTCGATCTCACCGTTGAAGACGGCCTCGGGGTTGCCGACCTCGTAGTCGGTCCGCAGGTCCTTGACCATCTGGTACGGGTGCAGCACGTACGACCGCATCTGGTTGCCCCAGGAGTTGCCGCCGTCGCCCTTGAGGGCGTCCATCTTGGCCCGCTCCTCCTGGCGGCGCCGCTCCAGCAGCTTGGCCTGGAGGACGTTCATCGCGGTGGCCTTGTTCTGGATCTGCGACCGCTCGTTCTGGCAGGAGACGACGATGCCGGTCGGGATGTGCGTCAGCCGCACCGCGGAGTCGGTGGTGTTGACGCCCTGTCCGCCGGGGCCCGAGGACCGGTACACGTCCACGCGCAGCTCGGACTCGTCGATCTCGATGTGGTCGGTCTGCTCGACCACGGGCAGCACCTCGACACCGGCGAACGAGGTCTGGCGGCGGCCCTGGTTGTCGAACGGCGAGATGCGCACCAGCCGGTGCGTGCCCTGCTCGACCGAGAGGGTGCCGTAGGCGTACGGCACCTGCACGGCGAAGGTGGTCGACTTGATGCCGGCCTCCTCCGCGTACGACGTCTCGTAGATCTCGGTCTTGTAGCCGCGCTGCTCGGCCCAGCGCAGGTACATCCGCTGGAGGCGCTCCGCGAAGTCGGCGGCGTCGACGCCCCCGGCCTCAGCGCGGATGTTGACCAGCGCCTCACGGGCGTCGTACTCACCGCTGAGGAGCGTGCGGACCTCCATCTCGTCCAGCGCCTTGCGGACGGCGACGAGCTCGGACTCGGCCTCGGCACGGGTGTCCGGGTCGTCCTCCTCCTCGGCCATCTCGAACAGCACGGCGAGATCGTCGATCCGCCCGCGCAGGGCCTCGGCCTTCCTCACCTCCGCCTGGAGGTGGGAGAGCTTGCTGGTGATCTTCTGCGCTTCGTCCGGGTTGTCCCACAGGGACGGCGCGGCCGCCTGCTCCTCGAGCACGGCGATGTCTGCCCTCAGCTTGTCGAGGTCCAGAACGGCCTCGATCGACTCCATGGTCGAGGAGAGGGACTTGAGCTCTTCGGATACATCGACGACTGCCACGCCTCCAGCGTAACGGCTCCGCCGGGCGGCGAGCTCCGGGTGCCGCCCCGGCCGGGCGCACCGCCCCGCCCCGCAGGGAGCGCGTCACGGGGTCGCGGGAGCCGTGGTGCGGGTGTCCCGCGGGCTCGCCCCGGCGTCGTCGTCCGAGACCGCCAGCCAGGTCCCCACGCCCGCTGCGGCCACCAGCACCACCGCGGCCCCGCCCAGCGCCAGCCGGCGCCGCCGGGTCGCCGCGCGGTGGCGGGCCGAGCCCGGCCGCGGGGCGCCCGCCGCGCGCGGCACCCGTGCCGTGCCGCGGGCGCCGCCGGCCAGCTCGTCCGGGGCCGGGACCCGCATCGAGGTGTGGGTGTCCCGGTTGGAGCCGGCCGGCCGGGCGCCCGGCACCAGCGGCACCGCGCCCCCGCGCCGCACCCGCTCCCCCGCCGGGTCGGCCGGGCCCGCGGCCGGCACCTCTTCCTGCTCCGGCTCCCCGTCGGGCTCGTCCACGTCGAGCGGCGGCATCCCGGCGACCAGCGGCAGCAGCTCGCGCAGCCGCGCCCCGAGCTCGGAGGCGCGCAGCCGGGAGGCGGGGGCCTTGGCCAGGCACTGGACGATCAGCTGCCACAGCTCGTCGGGGATGCCGGGCAGCGGCGCCACCGTCTCCGTGACGTGGCGGCGCAGCACCGCGCCGGGGTGGCCCCCGCCGAACGGGGTGAAGCCGGCCAGCAGCTCGTAGAGGACGGTGGCGAGGGCGTAGATGTCCACCGCCGCGCGGGGCGGCAGGCCCTCGACGATCTCCGGTGCCAGGTAGTCGGGGGTGCCGATGATCTTCGTGGCGCGGGTGCGGCGCGGGGAGTCGATGAGCTTCGCCACACCGAAGTCGGTCAGCAGGGCCGGGTGGGCGCCGCCGGGGCCGAGGGGACCCTGCATGTCCAGCAGGATGTTCTCCGGCTTCACGTCCCGGTGCACGACACCGGCCGCGTGGGCCGCGGCCAGGCCGTCGGCGACGTCGGCGACGATCGCCACCGCCGCCTCGGGCGCGAGCCTGCGGTCCCGGTCGAGCCGGGTGCGCAGGTCGGTGCCGCGGACCAGGTCCATGACGAGCGCGAGGTCGTTGCCGTCGACCACCAGGTCGCGGACGGAGACGACGTTCGGGTGCTCGAGGCCGAGCAGGGCCGTGCGCTCCTGCACGAACCGCCCCACGAGCTCCTGGTCGGAGGCGAGGTCCTCGCGCAGCAGCTTGACGGCGACGGGGCCCTCCGGCCCCTCGCCCAGCCACACCGTGCCGGCGCTGCCCCGCCCCAGGATCTGGTTGGCGGTGTACCGGCTGCCGATCTTCCGTGCCAAGACTGCTCCTACCGACCGTTGTGCCGCCGCTGCGTCCTCCCGGGGGCCGACCCCCGGACCCCCAGCCGGCAGACCCTGGGAACCCCCGGTCGACAAAACTACGCGGTCGGGTGGCCGGCCTTCACCGCGGAGGCGGAAATCACCCGCCGGGTGTCGACAAATCCCCAGACACGCAAAGGCCGTACGGTCCCGGTGGGGTCCGTACGGCCGTGCGCGGTCGTCGTCGCGTGGGTGGGTCAGCCCGTGCCCGAGCCGCCGCCCGAACCCCCGCTGAGGTCGCCGATCCAGTCGGTCACCGTGCCGACCCAGCTGCTGAGCTGCTCCCAGTAGCCCTTGCCCGTGCCGATCCACTCCTGCAGCGGGCTCAGTTCCCAGACCAGCCAGCCGGCGACGAAGAGGATGACGATCGTGAACAGGCACCCCTTCAGGCAGCCCAGACCGGGGATGCGCATCGGGTTGCCGCCGCGGCGGCGCGGCTCACGCGGCTCGCGCTGCGGGCGCTGCGGCTCGGGCGCGTAGCGCTGCGGAGCCTGCTGCGGCTGGCGCGGCGGGGCGTAGGGCTGCGGCTGGTGCTGCTGCGGCTGCGCGTAGCCGCCCTGCCGGCCGCGCTGCGGCGGACGCTGCTGGGGCTGGGGGGGCTGTTGGGGCTGCGGCTGGGGACGGGCCACCTGCCGCTGGGGGCGGCGGCGCAGCGGGTCCTGGCTCGGGTCGAGGTACTGGACCTGGGTCTGTTCGTTGCGGTCCCGGGCGGCCCGCAGCTGGTTCTGCCAGGGGTGCGGGTCCTCGGGGCCGGGCCCGCCGGGCGGCCCGTGCGACACCGGCGGCATCACCGCCGTCGGGTCGGCGGCGCCGGTGTGCGGCAGGACGCTGGTCGCGCCGTTCGGGTCGAAGGAGCCCGCGCCGTGCGGCAGCACCTGGGTCGGGTCGGCCGAGCCCGGCACGGGGGCCGGGGACGGGTCCGGGGCGAGGAGGGCGCCGACGCCCTCGGCGGCGGCGATCTGCGCGGAGTTCGCGTGCACGCCGATGCCGTCGGCGACCACGCGCAGGGCGCGGGCGAGGTTCCCGGCACTGGGCCGGTCCTCGGGGTTCTTGCGCAGGCAGCGCTCTATGACGGTCCACAGCGGGTCGGGGACCGTGGAGGGGCGGCGCGGTTCGGCGCTCAGGTGCTGGTGCAGCACTTCGAGGGCGGAGCCGCCGCCGAACGGCGGACGTCCGGTGACCAGCTCGTACAGCAGGATGCCGGCGCCGTAGATGTCGACGGCGGAGGTCTGCGGGCGGCCCTCGGCGGACTCGGGCGCGACGTAGGCGGGCGTCCCGACGAACTCGTGGGTGCGGGTCAGCCCCGGGGAGTCGGCGAGGCGGGCGATGCCGAAGTCGGTGAGCAGCGGGTGCATCTCGCCGCCCCACTGGCGCAGCAGGACGTTGGCGGGCTTCAGGTCGCGGTGGACGACGCCGTCGGCGTGGCTGGCGGCGAGCGCGTCGGCGATCTGGGCGGTGAGCAGGGAGGCCGCGACCGGGGTGAAGGGGCCGTTCTCCCGCAGGTAGCGGTGCAGGTCGGGGCCCTCGACGAGGTCCATGACCAGGGCCAGCAGCTCGCCCTCGACGACCAGGTCGCGGACCCGGACGATGTTGGGGTGGGTCAGGCGCAGCAGCACGGACCGCTCGCGCAGGAAGCGCATGACGATGTCCGCGTCGCCGGCGAGCTCCTCCTTGAGGACCTTGATCGCGACCGTCTCGCCGGGCTGGCCCGGCACGGCCGCCTCGGCGCCCGCGGTCTCCCGCTGGCGGGCTCGCCAGACGGTCCCCGTGGCGCCGCGACCCAGCGGCTCCTCGAGGATGTACTTGCTGCCTACCGGCCGCACGTCGCGCTCCCTGCTGCTTGCCTACGTTCCGACCCACTGTAGTGCCGTGCCCCGGGGCACCGGCGGTCATCATTCTGTGCGTCTTACGTACGGCCTCCCGTTCATGTTCGAAGGAAAGACGCTCGGCTCAGTCCCGTGGTTGCCGCGAACGGACGTGAGCGATCTCAAGTGATCACCGGCAGGGCCGTTGTCCGGCACTTTTGCGGGCAGAGCCGACCAATCAAGATCACTTGTCTTCGGGTGGGGGGCGGGTTGTCGGTGGCAGGTGCGAGGATGCGGGGAGTACTGGCCGATGTGCTCGTGTGGGGTGGGGTGGTTCCGTGCCCGCGCCCGCGCGCAGAAGGGACCGCTGACGCCGATGCAGATCCGGCTGACCGTCGTAGACCCGCTGGCCCCGCCCTCCACGGCTCGCGGCGCCGCCGCGAGCTGCGACGTGCTGGTCACGGCGCCCGCGGGCACGGCCCTGTCGGCGGTGGCCTCGGCCCTGGCCTCCGCGGTGTCCGGTGAGAGCGGCTCCTCCCGCACGGGCGAGGGCGAGCGCGGCGGCGGCCCGGTCGTGCTCTACGCGGGCGCCGAGCGGCTCGACGACCGGCGCAGCACTCTCGGCGAGCCCCCGCTGACCGACGGCGCGGTGCTGTCCCTGGGCGCCCCGGCGGCGCCCGAGCCCCACCCCGAGCTGGACGAGGCCCCGACCCAGCTCCATGTCGTGGCCGGCCCGGACGCGGGCGGCGTCCACCTTCTGCACGGCGGTGAGATCCGCGTCGGCCGCTCCGCCGACGCCGACGTCCCGCTGGACGACCCGGACGTCTCCCGGCTGCACTGCGCGGTCACGGTCGGCGCGGACGGCCGCGTCGCGGTCGCCGACCTCGGCTCGACGAACGGCACGACGCTCGACGGCACCCGGCTGACCACCCGCCCGGTGCGGTTCGTCCCCGGCGCGCTGCTGCGCGTCGGCGAGTCCACGCTGCGGCTCGCGCCGGCCGGCGGCCCGGGCGCGCGGGTGCCCACGGAGCCGGACGGCGAGGGACACGTGCGCGTGGGCCCGCGGGGCGGTGAGGGCACCGGTCCGGCGGTGCACGCGCGTGTGACGGACGGCACTCCGGCCCCCACCGACGGCCCGGCCGCCCGGGAGCACACCCCGGGCGAAGCGCCCGTCGTCCCCGCGCAGGGCGGGGCGCCGCGGGCCGGGCGGCCCGGCCCGCACGGCTCCGTCCCGCGCCCGCGTGGCGGCGACACCCACGTCACCGGCTTCGAGGTGGGCCCGCTCGACGGGCCCCGCCCGGTGCCGGACGCCGGACGCCGGGACACCGACCCGCGCGGCACCGACGTACCGGCGGGCGCGCGCAGGCGCGGCGGCCTGTCGGCCTGGGCGCGGCGGCTGGCCGGCGGACGCGGCGAGTCCGAGCCCGCCGCGGACGACACGTACGACGACGAATCGGCCGATCCGGCCGAACCGTCGGGCCCCACCTCGGCGGGACGCGGCGCGATGCTGCCCGAGCCCTGGCCGGACCCGGCGTCGCTGCTGCTGACCGCCCTCGGCCCGGGCCCGCGCCTCTGGGAGCGCGCCCCCGGCCACCCCGAGGCCCTCACGGTGCGGCTCGGCACCACCGACCGCGCGGCGCCCGACGGCTCGGGCCTGCTGCCGGCCGTGCCGGTGACCGCAGATCTGCGTGAGGCCGGGGCGCTGGGGCTGGCCGGGCCGCGCGAGCGCCTCGCCGGGCTGACCCGCGCCGTGCTCGCCCAGCTCGCCGCGCTGCAGTCGCCGGACACCCTGGAGATCGTGCTGGTCAGCGCGGACCGGGCCCGGCCGGTGGCCGAGCGCACCGCCGAGTGGGCGTGGCTGGGCTGGCTCCCGCACGTCCGCCCGGGCCACGGCCAGGACTGCCGGCTGCTGCTGGCCTACGACCGCGAACAGGCGGCCGCGCGCGTGGAGGAGCTGCTGCGGCGCCTGGAGGATCTGACGGGCCGTGACGACGGCGCGCGGGCACCGGAGGGCCGGGTACCCGCACCGCGCGCCGCCGGGCACCGCCCCTCCTGGGCGCGGGACGGCGAACCGACCGCCGGGGCACCGGAGTTCACCGGCCCGTACTCCGTGCTCGTCGTGGACGGCGACCCCGGCGGCGCGGACCTGCGCGAGGCGGTGGCCCGGCTGGCCCTGGAGGGCCCGCGGGCCGGCATCCACGTGGTGTGTCTGGCCGAGACGGCGGCGGCGTCGCCCGCCTCCCCGGTCACGGACACCTACGAGGCGGCCTGCGCGGTGGCCCCGGCGTTCCGCGCCTGCGGCGCGGTCGCACTGCTCAGCGGTGACGTGGCGACGGCCCTGCGGCTGATGCGGGTGGCGCCCGGCGGGGGTGCGCCCGGCGCGGCCGAGGCAGCCCAGGACGGCGCGGCGCGCGGCCCGGTCGGCCACGGCACGGTGGCCACCGTGGACGCCGTGTCCCTCGCCTGGGCGGAGCGTTTCGCGCGGGCGCTGGCGCCACTGCGCACGGACCGGGCGGCCGGGGAGGGCCGGGTGCGGGTGTCCGTGCCGCTGCCCCAGTCGGCGCGGCTGCTGGACGAGTTGGGGCTGGCGCGGGCCACCCCGGCGTCCCTGATGGCGCGTTGGGCCGACGCGGCCGACGACACCCAGGCGCTGGGCGGCCAGGTGAGTGCCGTGCTCGGCGCGGGACCGCACGGGCCGGTCGGCGTGGACCTCGGCGCCGAGGGGCCGCATCTGCTGGTGGAGGGACCGCCCGCCGCCGGGCGCACCGAGCTGCTGCGGGCCGTCGTCGCGTCGCTCGCCGCGGCCGAGCGGCCGGACCGGCTGGGCGTCGTGCTGATCGACGGCCGTGACACCGTCGGCGCGGGCGGCGGTCACGGCGAGGGCCTGGGCGTGTGCACGGACGTCCCGCATGTCACCACGCACCTCAGTGCCAACGACCCGGTCCGGATGCGGGAGTTCGCGCAGTCGCTGAGCGCCGAGCTGAAGCGGCGTGCCGAGCTGCTCGGGCGGTCCGACTTCACCGAGTGGCACACCGGCCGGGCGCTGACCGGCCGGATGATCGCGCAGCGGGCGGCCGGGGCGGGTGCCGGTGACGGCGATCTGGAGTCGCCGCCCAGTGCGACGATCCGGCTGCGGCCGGGCGCGGCCCGACGGCAGGCGGACGCCGTGCCGCCGCTGCCCCGGCTCGTGGTGGTCGTGGACGACCTGGACGCCCTGGTCCACCCCTCCCTGGGGTCGCCGGGCCGGCCGGCCGCCGGGTCGGTGATACGCGCGCTGGAGGCGGTGGCCCGGGACGGCGAGCGGCTCGGCGTGCATCTGGTGGCCGCGACCGGACCCGGGGGCCGGGCGGCGGAGTCGGAGCTCGCGCGGCGGGCCACCCTGCGGGTGACGCTGGACGCCGTGACGACCGGCCCGGACGCCCCGGCGCCGGGGCGGGGCCGGCTCGTCCGGGCGGACGGGCGGGCCATGCCGTTCCAGGGTGGCCGGGTCACCGGCCGTATCCCGCGCACGGCGACGCTGCGGCCCACGGTCGTCCCGCTGGAGTGGCACCGCATGGGTGACCCCCCGGCCAGGCGCCCCGTCCGCGAGCTCGGCAACGGCCCCACCGATCTGGCCCTGCTGGCCAGCGCGTTGGAGCGGGCGGCCCGTGAGGTCTCGGCCACCGAGGTGCCTTCCCTGCTGTAGGCGGCCCGTCGCTGGTTGCCTGGTCACGAGGCGGTCACGATCCCCGGGTTGACAGAGGACGCGCTCTTGCCGACCCCCAGGGCAGGGCGTAGACCAGACCCACGGGACAGCGCTCGAACGTTCGACGAGGCACGAAGAACGGGGCAGTGATGCACAGCACGAGCAGCAAGAACCGGACACGCAGGGCCGCGAGGGCCGCGGCGGCCGTCTTCGCCGGCGCCCTCGCCCTCTCCCTCACCGCCTGCGGCGGCGACGACAAGGACAACGGCAAGGACCAGGACGGCGGCAAGGAGTCCGCCTCCACCGTCACCCTGCCCAAGCTCGACGGCGAGACCCTGGAGGTCGCGGCCGTCTGGACGGGTGCCGAGCAGGCCAACTTCAAGAAGGTCCTCACGGAGTTCGAGAAGCGCACCGGCGCGACGGTCAAGTTCGTCCCCGCCCAGGACCCCATCATCAACTTCCTCGGCTCCAAGGTCGCGGGCGGCCGGCCGCCGGACGTCGCGATGCTGCCCCAGCCCGGCGCCATCAAGCAGGCCGTGGACAAGAAGTGGGCCAAGCCGCTCGGCGCCGAGGCGCTGAAGGAGCTCCAGGAGAACTACTCCCAGGGCTGGCAGGACATCGGCAAGGTCGGCGGGAAGCAGTACGGCGTCTACTACAAGGCCGCCAACAAGTCCCTGGTCTGGTACAACGCGAAAACGTTCGAGAACGCGGGCGCCGCCGAACCCAAGACCTGGGACGAGCTCCTGACGACCGCTCAGACGGTGTACGACTCGGGTGTCACCCCGTTCTCCGTCGGCGGCGCGGACGGCTGGACGCTCACGGACTGGTTCGAGAACGTCTACCTCTCCCAGGCCGGTCCCGAGAAGTACGACCAGCTGGCCAAGCACGAGATCAAGTGGACGGACCCGTCCGTGAAGGACGCGCTGACCGCGCTCGCCCAGGTCTGGGGCAAGAAGGACTACGTGGCGGGCGGCGCCGCGGGCGCGCTCCAGACGGACTTCCCGACCTCGGTCACCCAGACGTTCACCGGCGGCGACCAGCCGAAGGCCGCCATGGTCTACGAGGGCGACTTCGCGCAGGTCAACATCACGCAGGCGAAGGCGGACGTCGGCACCGACGCCAAGGTCTTCCCGTTCCCGACGGTCGGTGACACCGCGCCGGTCGTCTCCGGCGGCGACGCGGCCGTCATCCTGGAGGACTCCGAGGCGGCGCAGGCGCTGGCCACCTTCCTCGCCTCCCCGGACGCGGCGACGATCCAGGCGAAGCTCGGCGGCTATCTGTCGCCGAACAAGAGCGTGGACAACGCGGCGTACCCGAACGAGGTGCAGCGCACGATGGCGAAGGCGCTCATCGACGCCGGTGACGACTTCCGCTTCGACATGTCCGACCAGGCGCCGCAGGCGTTCGGCGGCACGCCCGGCAAGGGCGAGTGGAAGGCGCTGCAGGACTTCCTGAAGAACCCGTCGGACGTCGCGGGCACCCAGCGGAAGCTGGAGGCCGACGCGGCCGCGGCCTACGGAAACTGACGCGATGGCGTCGGCACAGGCGGCGGGGGCCCCTTCGGCCCCTGCCGCTCCCGAGTCGCGCAAGAGCGTGACCGGCACCCGCAGAACCGTGGCGGTGCTGTTCCTGCTGCCCGCCCTGGTGCTGCTCGGCGCGCTCGTGGTGTACCCGATCGGGTACTCGGTGATCCGCAGCTTCTACGACCAGTCCGGGGACGGCTTCGCCGGGTTCGACAACTACCAGGCCCTGTTCACGGACGACGGCATCCGCACCGCCCTGAAGAACAACGTCGTCTGGGTGGTGTTCGCCCCGACCGTCGCGACCGCGCTCGGTCTGGTCTTCGCGGTGCTCACCGAACGGGTCAGCTGGGGCACGGCGTTCAAGCTGGTCGTCTTCATGCCGATGGCGATCTCCATGCTGGCGGCGGGCATCATCTTCCGGCTGGTGTACGACCAGGACCCGGACAAGGGCGTCGCCAACGCGGTGTGGGTGGGCGTCCACGACACGTTCGCGCAGTCGTCGGCGTTCCCCAAGGCCCACCCGGGCCGGGAGTCGCCCCTGCGGGCGGCGCCGGGCGGCGGTTTCCTCACCGAGGACCCCGTCAGCGCCGGCACCCCGGTCTCCCTGCCCCTCGTCGGCGTGGCCCCCGACAAGATGCCGGACAGCGCCGCGAAGGCCGGCCGGGCGAAGGCGGAGCCGGGCAAGGTCACCGGCACCACCTGGCAGGACTTCACACGCGGCAAGGGCGTCGGCACCCTCGGCGGTATCGACCCGGCCGAACTCGGCTACGCCGGGATGAAGATCGAGGCGGTCAAGGACGGCGCGGTCGTGGCCTCCACGACGGCCGCCGACGACGGCACGTTCACCCTGCCGGCCACGGCGGACGGGGCCCGGTTGCGGCTCCCGGCCGACAACTTCAAGGAGCCGTACAACGGCGTGGACTGGCTCGGCCCGTCCCTGGTGACCCCGGCCATCATCGGGTCGTACATCTGGATGTGGGCCGGTTTCGCGATGGTGCTGATCGCGGCGGGGCTCGCGGGCATCCCCCGCGATCTGCTGGAGGCGGCCCGCGTGGACGGCGCCAACGAGTGGCAGGTGTTCCGCCGGATCACGGTGCCGCTGCTGGCGCCCGTCCTCGCGGTCGTCACCGTCACCCTGATGATCAACGTGCTGAAGGTGTTCGACCTGGTCTTCATCATCGCCCCGGGCTCCTCGCAGGACGACGCGAACGTCCTCGCGCTGGAGCTGTACCGCAAGGGCTTCTCCGAGGACCAGCCCGGTGTCGCGAGCGCCATCTCGGTGTTCCTGCTGCTGCTGGTGATCCCGGTGATGTGGTTCAACGTCCGTCGGCTCAGGCGGGAGGTGCGGCGATGAGTGCGGACGCCGGCAGGCTGACCGGGGCGGCGCCGGAGCCGCTCACCCTCGTCGAGGGCGAACGCACCCTCGGTGCCCGGCTCGTCTCCTTCGTCAGCGGCGGACTGGTGCGGGTGTTCCTGATCGTCGTGGGCCTGTTCTGGCTGGTCCCGACGATCGGGCTGCTGCTGTCGTCGCTGCGGCCGCCCGAGGAGATGTCCGCGAGCGGCTGGTGGGAGGTCTTCAGCAAGCCGTCCCAGCTCACCTTCGACAGCTACGACAAGCTCCTCGGCAACAGCGACATCACGGACTCGATCCTGAACACCGTGCTGATCACGGTCCCGGCGACGCTCCTCGTGGTGATCATCGGCGCGCTCGCGGGCTACGCGTTCGCGTGGATGGAGTTCCCGGGCCGCGACTGGTGGTTCCTCGGCGTGGTCGGGCTGCTGGTCGTGCCGGTGCAGGTGGCCCTGATCCCGATCGCCGAACTCTTCGGCACCATCGGCATCTTCGGCTCCCTGATCGGGGTGGTCCTCTTCCACGTCGGGTTCGGTCTGCCGTTCGCGGTGTTCCTGCTGCGGAACTTCTTCGCGGAGATCCCCCGGGAGCTGCTGGAGGCGGCGCGGCTGGACGGCGCGGGTGAACTGCGCCTGTTCTTCCGGGTCGTGATGCCGCTCGGCGGTCCGGCGGTCGCCGCGCTCGGCATCTTCCAGTTCCTGTGGGTGTGGAACGACATGCTGGTCGCGCTGATCTTCACGGACGCCGACAGCCAGCCGATCACGGTCGCGCTGCAGACGCAGGTACGGCAGTTCGGCAGCAACGTCGACGTCCTGGCGCCCGGCGCGTTCATCTCGATGGTGATCCCGCTGGTCGTGTTCTTCGCCTTCCAGCGGCAGTTCGTGTCCGGTGTGATGGCCGGCGCGGTCAAGTAGACGCTGACGCACCGCGTTTCGAGGGGGGGGGGGGGGGGACCGCCCCCCCCCCCCCCACGCCCCCCCCCCCCCCCCCCGGGGGGCCCGGGGCGGGGAACAAAAAAAACACAAAGCCCGGGGCCGCCCCGCGCCCCCCCCCCCCCGG
>NZ_JBHTWG010000001.1:0-51731 GCF_042792555.1 Streptomyces sp. NPDC056628 | reverse complement strand
CTTTCTTTTTGTCCCCCCGGTGTTTGTTTCTTCGCCCCCCCGGGGGGGGGGGGGGCGGGGGTGGGGGGGGGGGGGGGGGCCGGGGCGCCCCCCCCCCGGGGGGGGGGGGGGGGGGGGGCGCCCCCCCCCCCCCCCCCCGCCGTTCACCTGACCGGGTCCCTCGGATGCCTCGGATCGCGTAACCAACTCACTCCATCGGCCGTTCCCGGCACGGCGACAGCGCCCGTCGTCCCCGGCCGACCGAGTGGATGTGCCTTGCCCAGGTTCAGTGTCATCGTCCCCGCGTACAAGGTGCAGGCGTATCTGCACGAGTGCCTGGAATCGGTGCTCACCCAGTCGTACCCGGACCTCGAACTGATCGCGGTGGACGACTGCTCGCCGGACGCGTGCGGCGCGATCATCGACGAGTTCGCGGCCCGCGACCCGCGGGTGCGCGCCGTGCACCTGCCGCGCAACCGCGGTCTGGGCCCCGCGCGCAACGCCGGCATGGCCGAGGCCACCGGCGACTACCTGGTCTTCCTCGACAGCGACGACACCCTCACCCCGGGCTCCCTGCAGGCCGTCGCCGACCGGCTGAAGGAGACCGGCGACCCCGACGTCCTGGTCTACGACTACGCGCGCACCTTCTGGACCGGCGAGACGGTGCGCAACCAGGCCGCGGCCCAGCTCGCCGAGGAGGGCCCGGCGCCCTTCCGGCTGACGGACCGGCCCGGTCTGCTGCGGCTGCTGATGGTCGCCTGGAACAAGGCGTACCGCCGGGAGTTCGTCGAGGCCGAGGAGCTGGCCTTCCCCACCGGCTACTACGAGGACACGCCCTGGACGTACCCGGTGCTGATGTCGGCCGGGTCGATCGCGACCCTGGACCGGGTGTGCGTGCACTACCGGCAGCGGCGCCGCGGCGGCATCCTCGGCACGGTCAGCCGCCGGCACTTCGACGTCTTCGAGCAGTACGACCGGGTCTTCGCGTACGTCGACAAGCGCCCCGAGCTCGCCCGCTGGCGGCCGCTGCTGTTCCGGCGGATGGTGGACCACCTGGTCGTGGTGTTCGCCCGCCGGGACCGCCTGCCGCGCCGCAACCGCGCCGAGTTCCTGCGCAAGGCCCGTACGTACTACCGGCGTTACCACTGCCCCGCCGGACCGTTGCCGCCGCGGGCGCGGCTGCACCACGCCCTGGTCCGGATGGGGCTGCACCGCACGTACCACGTGCTGCGGTGCACGGCGGCCCTGCTCCGCCGTGCCGCGCGGACGGCCGTCCGGCTGCGCAGGGCCCTGCGGGCGGGCGCCCTGCGCCTGCACTACCGCGTGCAGCGCTGTCTGCCGGTGCGCGCGGACCGGGCCGTGTTCGCCGCGCACGGCGTGCCCGGCCACGGCTGCCACCCCGGCGCCCTGGAGCGGGCGTTCCGCGCCCACGCCCCGCACATCCGCACCGCCTGGGTCACGGGTGCCGGGGAGCGGGGCGCCCTGCCGTCCGGTGTGCGCCCGCTGCGTCCGGACACCGCCGCCTACTGGACGGCGCTGGCCCGCTCCCGGTACCTGGTGCACAACGCGGCCTTCGACCGCCGGCTGGTCAAGCGGCCCGGCCAGGTGCTGGTGCAGACCCGGCGCGGCACCCCGCTCAAGCGCACGGGCCTCGACCTGCGCGGGCGCCCCGGCGCCGACCCGGACCCCGGCGGGCTGCTGGAGGACGTCGACCGGTGGGACTACCTCGTCTCCCCCAGCCGGCACGCGACCCTGACCTGGGAGCGCGCCTTCCCGGGCGCGTACACCGTCCTGGAGTACGGCAACCCGCGCGCGGACGTGTTCCTGCGGGCCACCGCGGCGGACATGAGCCGGGTCCGCCGGAAGCTCGGCGTGCCGGAGGACGCGGTCGTGATCCTCTACGCCCCGACCTCCCGCGCCTACCGCCGCACCCCGGTCGACCTGCATCGCGTGCTGCGCCGGCTGGGGCCGCGCCACATCGTCCTGGCCCGCGCCCCGCACGGCCACGACGGCCCGCTCGCCGCCCCCTCGGACGGGGTTCTCGACGTGACCGGCCACCCGAGCGTCGAGGAGCTGTGCCTCGCCTCGGACGCGCTGGTCACGGACTACTCGTCGATCATGGTCGACTACGTCTGCCTGGACCGGCCGGTCGTGCTCCTCACCGACGACTGGGAGACCCACGAGGCGGTCCGGGGCACCTACGTCGATCTGCGGGCCTGTCCGCCGGGCGCGGTGGCGCGCGGCGAGGACGAGCTGATCGACATCTTCGCGTCCGGTCACTGGCGCGGGTCGCGTTCGGCGGAGCTGCGGAGCGCGTTCCGCCGGCGCTTCTGCCCGCACGACGACGGCCGGGCCGCCGAGCGGGTCGTCCGGCACGT
This sequence comes from Streptomyces sp. NPDC056628, assembly GCF_042792555.1. Taxonomy (NCBI): domain Bacteria; kingdom Bacillati; phylum Actinomycetota; class Actinomycetes; order Kitasatosporales; family Streptomycetaceae; genus Streptomyces; species Streptomyces sp. NPDC056628. The sequence goes on along the minus strand of NZ_JBHTWG010000001.1, from coordinate 49,374 downwards.
GGTGCTCGGCGAGCCCGGCAGCCCTCCGGTGGTGCCGCCCGCCCGGCGGCCGGTGCCGCCCCCGGTCGCGTCGCGTCCGCGGGCCCCGCTGGGGGCGGTGCCGCAGCCGGCTTCGCCCCGGACCGTCACCGAGAGCCACTGAACAGCGTTGTCCCCGAGAGGAGTCCGCATGCCCTCCAGTCCGTCACGGCCCACACCGAGCCGTCCGCAGACCCGGCGCCCCGCCGGGCGGCCCGGCCGGTGCCGGGCCCGCTGACCCGGTCCGAACCGTCGTCGGCACGGCCGCCCCGCACCTCGACAGAAAGAGCAGTATGCCCCGCTTCAGCGTCGTCGTTCCGTCCCATGGTGTCGCGAGCCGGTTGTCCCGGGCGCTGGACTCGGTCCTCACCCAGTCCTTCGGCGACGTCGAGCTGATCCCGGTCTGTGACGGCCCCGACTGCCCGGCGGCGGACGTCGTCTCCCGGTACGCCGGGCGGGACCGCCGGGTGGTGCCGGTGCACGCGCCCCCGTCGGAGGGGACGGCCGGGGCGCGCAACACGGGGCTGCGCTCCGCCACCGGTGACTGGGTGCTGTTCCTGGACGGCGACGACGAGCTGGCGCCGGGCGCGCTGGCGGCCCTGGCCGGGCGGCTGCCCGAGACCGGCGCCCCGGACGTCGTGTACTACGGGCACGAGCGGGTCCCCTGGTGGACGGGCGAGCCGGCCGAACCGGCCGCGCCGCTGCTGGCCCGCGCCCCCGACGGGGTGTTCCCGCCCGCGCGGGTCCCCTGGCTGACCGGGGTGGGGCTGCCCGCCTGGAGCGCGGCCTACCGGCGGGCCTTCCTCGCCGAGCAGGGAATCGCCTTCCCCGGCGGCCACTTCACCGACGTCGGCTTCGGCGGACTGGCCGCCCTGGCCGCCGAGCGGATGGCGGTGCTGCGCCGGGTCGTCGTACGGCACCGGCTGCGGCGGCAGGGCAGCCGGCTGAACCGGCCGGGCGCGCACCACGCCGAGCTGCTGGACCAGGTGGAACTGGTGCTGACCCGGGCCGCCGAACGGGGGCTCCCGGCGCGCCGCCACGGGCCGCTGTTCATGGAGCTGTTCGCGGCCGTGCTGAAGACGGCCGCCCATCCGCGACGGCTGCCGCACGGGCGGCGCGCGTTCTTCCGCCGGGCCGGTGTGCTGTACCGGCGGCACCGCCCGGCCGGGTTCCCGGCGCCGGGCGGCAGTCTGGGGGTGCAGCACCGCTTGCTGGCGGGCGGCGCGTACGCCGCGTTCCGGGCGCTGCGCGCGGCCAACCGGGCGGTGAGCGGGATCCTCGCGCGGGTGCCGCGCCCGCAGGGGCCGCGCACCCGGCTGCGCTACCGGCTCCAGCTGCGCCGCCCCCTGGACCGCAACCTCGCGGTGTACTGCGCGTACTGGGGCCGCGGCTACCTCTGCAACCCGGCCGCGATCCACTCCAAGGCCCGCGAACTGGCCCCGCACCTGCGCTCGGTGTTCCTGGTCGAGGCGGCGCAGGCGGCCACGATGCCCGAGGGCGTGGAGTACGCGGTGATCGGCAGCCGCACGTACTGGGACGTGCTGGCCCGCGCCGCGTACCTGGTGAACAACGCCAACTTCGCGGACGCGGTCGTCAAGCGCCCGGGGAGCGTGCACCTGTCCACCCAGCACGGCACGCCGCTGAAGAGGATGGGCGCCGACCAGGCGACGTACCCGGTGGTGGCCGCCGCGACCGGAAGCTTCGCCCGGCTGCTGGCCCGCGTGGACCGCTGGGACTACAACCTGACCTCCAACCGGCACTCCACGGAGATGTGGGAGAGCGCCTACCCCGCCGCCCACGAGACGCTGGAGTACGGCTATCCGCGCAACGACGTCTACTACACGGCGACCGCCGAGGACGTCGCCCGCGTCCGCCGCGACCTCGGCGTCCCCGAGGGCAGGAAGGCCCTGCTGTACGCGCCGACGCACCGCGACCACGCCTCCGGCTTCGAGCCGGGCCTGGACCTCGGGGCGCTGTGCGAGGAGATCGGCGACGAGTACGTCGTGCTGCTGCGCGCCCACTACTTCTACGACCGGGGCGACCAGCGGGGCTCGGGCCGGATCATCGACGTCACCGGGCACCTGTCCTCGGAGGAGGTGTGCCTGGCCGCGGACGCGCTGATCACCGACTACTCGTCCATCATGTTCGACTACGCCAACCTGGACCGGCCGATCGTCGTGTACGCCGACGACTGGGACGTCTACCGGGAGGTGCGGGGCGTCTACTTCGACCTGATGCAGGCCCCGCCGGGCCGGGTGGCGCGCACCCCGGGCGAGCTGGCGGCGCTGCTGCGGGACGGCTCGTACGCGGACGAGGAGGCCCGGGCGCTGCGGGCCGCGTTCCGGGAGCGCTTCTGCCAGTTCGACGACGGGCGTGCCGCCGAGCGCGTGGTGCGCCGGGTGCTGCTGGGCGAGCCGCCCGAGGCGCTGCCCCCGGTGGTCCCGCTCGCCGAGCGCGTCCCCGCCCCCTCCCCCGCCGCGACGACCCTCGCCAGGAGCTGACGTGCCCCGCTTCAGCGTCATCGTGCCCGTCTTCAAGGTGCAGGGCTTCCTGCGGGAGTGCCTGGACTCGGTGCTCGGGCAGTCGTACACCGATCTGGAGGTGATCGCGGTCGACGACCGCTCCCCCGACGGCTGCCCCGCCATCCTGGACGGCTACGCCGAGCGCGACGCCCGCGTGCGGGTGCTGCACCTGCCGGAGAACGTGGGCCTGGGCCGGGCCCGCAACGCGGGTCTGGCGGAGGCGAGCGGCGACTACGTGCTGTTCCTGGACAGCGACGACCGCTACACGCCGGGTCTGCTGGAGGCGGTCGACGCCCGGCTGACGGCGGCCGACGAGCCGGACCTCCTGGTCTTCGACCATGTGCGCACCCACTGGTGGGGCCGCGGGGGCCGCAGTGAGGCCGCCGACCTGCTGGCGGCGGCCGGGACGGACGTCGTCCGTGTCCGGGAGAGCCCCCAGTACCTGCGGCTGTTCCTGGTCGCCTGGAACAAGGCGTACCGCCGGGACTTCTTCCTGGAGCACGGGCTGCGGTACGCGCCGGGCCTGTACGAGGACGCGCCGGTCACCTACCGCTCGATGGTGCTGGCCGACCGGATCGTGTGCCTGGAGCGGATCGGCGTCGAGTACCGGCAGCGCCGGCGCGGCGCGATCACCAGGACGCCGGGGCGGCGCCACTTCGACATCTTTCCCCAGTACGACGGCCTGTTCGCCTTCCTGGAGGAGCGACCGGACCTGGCGTGGGCGCGGCCCCTGCTGTTCGAGCGCGCGCTGGACCACATGCTGTTCGTGCTGGCCCGCGAGGACCGGGTGCGGCCCGCGGACCGGCCGGACTTCCACCGCGAGATCCGCGCCTTCCACGCCCGGCACCTCCCCGAGGGCTTCGTCCCGCCGGAGGGCCGGCGCGGCACGGAGATGCGGCTGCTGGCGGCGGCGCCCTACGCCTCGTACGCGGCGGTCCGCGGACTGCGCGAGCTGCGGCGGGTGGCCGGGGGCGGTGGCCGGAAGGTGACGCGGGCGGTGTCGGGGCGGGCGCACCGCGCCTGGTACGCGGCCTGTTCACAGCGCCCGCTGGATCCGGATCTCGCCGTCTACTCGGCGTTCTCGCACCGGGGCGTGCTGGGGGATCCGGCGGCGATCCACGCCAAGGCGCGGGAGATCGCCCCGCACCTGCGGGGCGTGTGGGTGGTCCGGGAGGACGCGGTGGCGGAGCTGCCGGACGGCACGGACTTCGTGACGCCCGGCTCGCGGCGCTACCACGAGGTCATGGCGCGGGCTACGTACTGGGTGAACAACGTCAACTGGCCGGGCACGCTGGCCAAGCGGCCCGGCACCGTGCACATCCAGACCCACCGGGGCACCCCGCTGAAGTACATGGGGGCCGACCTGCTGACCAAGCCGGGCGCCCGGCACGGGTTCGACGTGCCGAAGATGCTGCGGCGGGCGGACCGCTGGGACTACAGCCTGGTGGCGAGCCGGCACGCGGAGCTGGTGTGGGAGCGGGCCTACCCGTGTCACTTCACCTCGGTCAGGACGGGCAGCCCGCGCAACGACGTGCTGGTCACCGCGGGCCCGGAGGCGATCGCGGCGGCCCGGGAGCGGCTCGGGGTGCCGGCCGGGAACACCGTGGTGCTGTACGCGCCGACCCGGCGTGACTACCGCAAGGGCGGGCACGTCGACCGGATCGACCTGGCGCGGTTCGCCCGCGACCTCGGTGACGATCGCACGCTGGTCGTGCGGCTGCACCCGTCCCTCGCGCAGGGCGTCGCGCGGGGGCTGGGGCTGGCGGATCTGCACCGCCGGGGCGTGCTGGTCGACGCGACGGACGTGCCGCGGGCCGAGGACGTGCTGCTCGCGGCGGACGTCCTGGTCACGGACTACTCGTCCCTGATGTTCGACTACACCCTGCTGGACCGGCCCCTCGTGGTCCACGCGGACGACTGGGGGGCGTTCACGGCGAGCCGGGGCGCCTATGTCGACCTCCCGGCCGAGGCGCCGGGGCATGTGACGCGTTCGTACGGGGAGTTGGCGGAGGTGTTCGCGTCCGGGGCGTGGCGGGACGGGGAGTCGGCGCGGTCCCGGCGACGGTTCCGGGAGCGGTTCTGCGAGTTCGACGACGGCCTGGCCGCCGAGCGGGTCGTGCGGACGCTGATGCTGGGCGAGCCGATGCCGGGACGGGCGGCGGGGACGGGCCGGGTGCCGGGTCCGGCGGGCCCGCGGTCGCTCCTTGACGCGCGCTGACCGGCATCCGCAGCACGGGACTCACCCGAAGAGGTGACGAGCGTCAGAGTCATTGACCCGGGCGGGGACACTCGGCAGATGCCTCGAACCCCGACACCCTCCTCGACCCGAGCCGCGGGTGCCCCCGCGGGGACCCTCGCGCGGAGGGCCGTGCGCGGCGCGAGCGCGCTGCGCGGCGGTCGCGGCCCGCGTCCGACGCCGTACCAGGCCGTCGGGTTCGTGTTCTGCCTGGTGATGCTGCTGGCGTACTGGGCGGTGCCGCTGTGCTGTGACGCGGGGCAGCACGCGGCGGTCGTGGAGCGGCTGCGGGCGGACCTGTTCCACCCGCGCCATCCGATGGCGGACCTGCCGGGCGCGGGGAGCCCCTACTACTCCCCGTACGCGGTCGCCGAGGCCGTGTTCGCGCTGCTCACCGGGCTGGGCGGCTGGGAGGTGGTGCGGCTGGCCGGGGTGCTGAACCTGCTGGTCCTGCTGACCGGAATCGGGCGGCTGACGCGCGTGCTGACCCCGCGGCCGTGGGCGCCGGTGCTGGCGCTGGGCGCGATGACGCTGCTGTGGGGCACCGAACGGGCCTGGTGGAGCGGCTATCTGAACCTGATGTCGATGACGGGGAACCTCGGGTATCCCTCGGCGTTCGCCATCGGGCTCACCTTCTGGGCCTGGGCGCTGACCGGGGCGCGCGCCCGCGGCGGGCGGGCGGTCCGGTACGTCGGGCCGAGCGGCCAGCCCGGCTGGGCCGGGTACGCCGGGCTCGGTGTGCTCTACGGGCTGATCGTGCTGATCCATCCGATCACGGCGGTGGCCGCGGCCCTGGGGGCGGTGGCGTTCGTCGCCGGCCGGCGGGGTCCGTGGCACGCGGCCGCCGTGCCGCGCTGGGGGCTGACGGCGGCCGTGGCGGCGGCCGTCGCCGCGTCCTGGCCGTACTACGACGTGTTCGCGCTGGCCGGGGACGGCAGCGTGGACGCGATGCACCGGCAGCTGTACGAGCACCTGGGCGGGCAGTTCTGGCTGGCGCTGCTGGGCCTGCCCGCGCTGTGGCTGCGCGGGCGCCGCGCGTCCTGGCGGGATCCGCTGGTGCTGCTGTTCGCCCTCGACTGCCTGCTGGTGGCGTACGGCTGGGTCAGCGGCCGCTACACCTACGGCAGGATCCTCGGGCTCACCCTGGTGCCGCTCCAGTTCGCGCTGGCGGTGGAGCTGGCGGCGCCCCGGCCGTGGGGCGCGGCGCGCCGGACGCTGGGCCTGGCCGCCGCGGCCGGTGCCTGCGCCGCGTTCCTCACCGTGCAGGGCGGGGCGGTGCTGCCGCGCGCCCTGGATCCGCTGGGGCTGGAGCAGCCGTCGCGCTGGCCGTCGTACGCGTGGGTGGCACGGCATGTGGCGAAGGGCGAGGTGGTCGTCTCCGACGGGCACTACGCCCCGCGCTCCCTGCCCGGCTACGGGGTGAACCTCGCCGCGCCGGTGTGGCCCGACCCGGCGCTGGACGAGCGGGAGCGGGAGCGCCGGCTCGCCGACGTCCGCGCGTACCTCTCCCCCGACTCGACCCGCGCCACGCGTACGGCCGTCGCCCACCGGTACCACGCGCGCTGGCTGCTGCTGACGCGCTGGAAGAAGGTGCCGGAGGAGGCGGTCGTCGTGGCGTGGAGCCGGGAGACGGGGGAGGTGCTGGCGCGGATCGGCTGACGGGCCGGGGTTACTCGATGACGAGCTCGACGGCGATGTTGCCGCGGGTGGCGTTGGAGTAGGGGCAGACCTGGTGGGCCTGCTCGACCAGCTTGCGGCCGGTCGGCTCGTCGAGGGTGTCGGGCAGCTCGATGCGCAGGGTGACCTTGAGGGCGAAGCCCTCGCCCTGCTTGCCGATGCCGACCTCGGCGGTGACGGCGGCCTCGGAGACGTCGATCTTGGCCTGGCGGCCGACGACGCCGAGCGCGCTGCCGAAGCAGGCGGCGTACCCGGCGGCGAACAGCTGCTCCGGGTTGGTGCCCTGACCGTTGCCGCCCAGCTCCACCGGCGGGGCCAGCTTGAGGTCGATGCGGCCGTCGTTGGAGACGGTGCGACCGTCACGGCCGTGGGTGGCGGTGGCGACTGCGGTGTAGAGCGCGTCCATGGAGAACCATCCTTCTGTGGGTCGTGACGGACGCCGGGCGTCCGTGACTGAGCGGCCCGCCCCGTTCCGTCCCGGGGCCGCCGCATGACGGCAAGTAGAGCACGCAATTCAATTGTGTGCAACTGAATGGCACACAGGGGAGTTACGCTGGAGGCATGACGACCACGCCCACGGCCGACTGGCTCCGCCTCGATCAGCAGATCTGCTTCTCCCTGAACGCGGCCTCGCGCGCCTTCGGCGGCGTCTACCGCGTGATCCTGAAGGAGCTCGGCCTCACCTACCCGCAGTACCTGGTGATGCTGGTGCTGTGGGAGCAGGGCGAACTGCCCGTGAAGCGGCTCGGCGAGCAGCTGCGCCTGGACTCCGGCACGCTGTCGCCGCTCCTCAAGCGGCTGGAGGCGGCCGGCCTGGTGCACCGGGAGCGCAGCGCCCGCGACGAGCGCTCGGTGGAGGTGCGGCTGACGGGGGAGGGCGAGGCCCTGCGCGAGCGGGCGCTCCAGGTGCCGCGCCGGATCGCCGCGGCCACCGGGTTCGGGGTGGACGAGATCCGCGAACTGCGGGAGCGGCTCGACCAGCTCACCTCCGCGCTGGACGCGGCGGCGCTGGAGGAGGCGCGAAGTTAGGGATGTCAGCACCCGGGCCGCCTCCGGGCCACTCAGGGGCCACCATTCGTACTATTAGCTGACATTCAAGGAGCGGCTGCGGCGTATCTCCGCATCCGCTCCTTTTGTCCGTCCTACGATCCGCGGTGACGAGTACTGAACCGGCCCGCGGTCGTCATCGTCTTCCGCCACGGGCCGCACCTCCCGCCCCACGGGATCTGCCGCACCATCCCTACGACCCGGACCGTGGCCCCATGCACCCACCGCCCCCGCCCACCCCGCCCGACCGGCAGGTCGCCGTGGTCGTCATCGGCTACGACGACGCCGCCCATGTGACGACCGCCGTCCGCTCGGCGCTGGCCCAGGGCCCCGTCGTGCGGGAGGTGATCGCCGTCGACGACTGCTCCACCGACGACAGCGCGGCCCGGCTGGCCGCCCTCGCCGCCGGCGAGCCGCGCGTACGGGTCGTGCGGCGGCTGGTCAACAGCGGCGGCTGCGGCAGCCCGCGCAACACCGGCCTGGACCGGGTGAGCGCGCCGTACGTCATGTTCCTGGACAGCGACGACGTCCTCCCTCCGGGCGCCGCCCGCGCCCTGCTCACGGCGGCGGACGGCGCCGGCGCGCAGGTCGCGGGCGGCCTGTGCGTACGGCGGGAGCTGCCCGAGGGGCGCGAGGTGCCCTGGGAGCCGTCCCTGTACGCCGCGCCCGCCGTTTTCGAAAGCCCCGCGCAGCGCCCCCGGCTGGTCCACGACACCCTCTGCGTGAACAAGCTCTACCGCACCGACTTCCTGCGCGCGCACGGCATCCGCTTCCCCGAGGGCCGCTTCCCCTACGAGGACTTCGTCTTCACCGCGCGCGTCCTCGCCGCACGCCCGCGCGTCGCCCTCGTCCCCGACCGGGTCTACGTCTGGCACGTGCGCCGCGCGGCGGGCCGTCTGTCGATCTCCCTGGACCGCGCGGACGTCAGCAACTGGCGGGCCCGCACGGAGGCGAGCCGGCTCGCCCACGAGATCCTGCTGGGCTCCGGGCAGAAGGAGCTGGCCCGGGCCGCGCGCGCCAAGTTCCTCGACCACGAGCTGCGGATGTACGCCCGCGAGCTGGGGTTGCGCGACGCGTCCTACCAGCGCGCGTGGTGGGCGCACACCCGTGCGTACCTCGCCGAGTACGACGCCTCGGACTGGGCGCACAACCCGACCGCGCCGGGCCGCCTGATCGGGCGGATCGTCCTGGCCTCACCCGAGCCTCTCGACCTGCCCCGGCTGCGCGACCTCGCCTCCCGCCCCGCCCGCCTGCTGCCGCCGTACGCCCGGGCCGCCGACGGCACCCCGGTCTGGTCGGCCGGGCTTCCCCAGGTCACCCTGGAACCGCTGCTGACGCGGCCCGTCGACGTCCTCCCGCTCGCCGTGGACGCGGAACTGCGCCCCGGCGCGCGCACCGCCGTCCTGCGGCTGCGTCTGCACGAGATGTACGGGCGGGTGGCACGCGCCGGGCCCGAGGCGCTGGAGGTGGAGTGGCGGTGCCGGGAGACGGGGCACACGGCGGGGCCGCCCGCGCCGGTGCGGCTGGCGGAGCCGGACGGCGGGACCTGGCGGGCCGAGAGCCCGGTGCGCTGGGCCGCGTTCGGCGCCGGCACCTGGGACCTGCGGCTGCGCGTCCGCTTCCGGGAGGGCGCCGACCGCGAGGTCACCGCGCGCGCCCTCGCGGGCACCGGCGCGCTGCGCCGCCGCGCGGTCCTGGGCGCCGGGCACACCGTGGTCCTCGTCCAGCCGTACGCCACCCACTCCGGGGCGCTCGCCGTACGCGTCGCCCCGGGACTGCGGGGAGTCCTGTCCGTCGTACGCGGCAGACTCCGCCGCCTGCTTCACTGACAGCGACACCGACCATGCACGAACAGGCCACTGATGAGGGGACGGCCGCACATGACCTGGCTGATCACCGGCGGCGCCGGTTACATCGGAGCACACGTGGTAAGGGCGATGACCCAGGCGGGCGAGCGTGCCGTGGTGTACGACGACCTGTCCACGGGCATCGCCGACCGGGTGCCCGACGGCGTCCCGCTGGTCGTGGGCTCCACCCTGGACGGCGACCGGGTCGCCCGCGCCCTCGCCGCCCACCGGATCACCGGCGTGGTCCACCTGGCGGCGAAGAAGCAGGTCGGCGAGTCCGTCGACCGGCCGCTGCTCTACTACCGGGAGAACGTCGAGGGCCTGCGCGTCCTGCTGGAAGCGGTCACGGCCACGTCCCACGTGCGCTCCTTCGTCTTCTCCTCCTCGGCGGCCGTCTACGGCACGCCGGACGTCGACCTGGTGACCGAGGAGACGCCGTGCGCGCCGATCTCGCCGTACGGCGAGACCAAGCTGGCGGGCGAATGGCTGGTCCGGGCGACGGGCCGGGCGACGGGCCTGTCCACGGCGTCGCTGCGCTACTTCAACGTGGCGGGCGCCGCCGCCCCGGAGCTCGCCGACACCGGTGTCTTCAACGTCGTCCCGATGGTCTTCGAGAAGCTGACGCAGGACGCGGCCCCGCGCATCTTCGGCGACGACTACCCGACCCCGGACGGCACCTGCGTCCGCGACTACATCCATGTGGTCGACCTCGCCGAGGCCCATGTGGCCGCGGCCCGCGCCCTGCAGTCCTCGCCGGGCCACTCCCTCACCCTCAACATCGGCCGGGGCGAAGGCGTGTCGGTGCGCGAGATGATCGACCTCATCAACGCCGTCACCGGCTACGACCGCCCGCCGACGGTCACCCCGCGCCGCCCCGGCGACCCGGCGCGCGTGGTCGCGTCCGCCGACCGCATCGCGACCGAGCTGGGCTGGAAGGCGAAGTACGACGTCCGCGACATGATCACGTCGGCCTGGGCCGGCTGGGTGCACAGCCACCCCGGGGCCGCCCGGGACTGAGCGCGGGCCGCCGGGCGCGGTCAGAGGGCCTTGAGGGCCGCCGAGGTGGCGCGGGACAGGGCGTCGAGGTGGCCCTTGGGCAGCCTCGGGCTGCGGATGACGACCGAGCGCCAGTACAGGGGGCCGGAGATCAGGTCGAGGGCCAGCTCCTCGTCGAGGCCGGCCCGGACCTCCCCGCGCTGCTCGGCGGCCCGCACGATGGTGCTGGCGACGCTCGCCTGACCGTCGCGCAGCGCCTTCTGCACGGCCTCGGCGATCTCCGGACTGCGGGCGGCCTCGGCCTGCAGATCGGGGAGGATCTGCGAGGCCAGGGGATGCCGCAGGGCCCGCGCGGTCACCTCGTAGAGCAGCCGCAGATCACCCTCCAGGGTGCCGGTGTCCGGGACGGGCAGGCCCAGCACCGCGACCGCGGAGACCACGTCGAGCACCAGGTGCAGCTTGGAACGCCAGCGCCGGTACACGGCCGTCTTGCCGACGCCCGCGCGGCGAGCGATGCCCTCGATCGACATCCGCGCGTAGCCGACGGCCGCCAGTTCCTCGAAGACGGCCGCCCGGATCGCCTCGGTCACGTCCTCCCGGAGCACGGCCGCTCCGGCGGGCGCCCGGCGGCGCGGCGGCGTCGAGGACTGATCGGCGTCGGTCATGCGGACAGCATAGGCGTCACGACGATACGGCACCGTCCCCACGCACGCGGCCACCGCCCGTTCGCCCGCCGTCCATCCTCCCGTCACGACGAAACGGTTGCGTTCCGACGCCGAAGCGTCCTACGCTCACGAGGCGACGAAACGGTCCCGTCCCGACGTAAGAGAGGGCGATGAGAACAGTGAGCAGGCCGCACCGGCTCTCGCCCCCTTCGCCCCCTCCCGCCCCTCTCCCAGTGAAAGCAGCGGATGTGACTCAAGCCCTGCACACACCGCCCCGGACGGCCGAGACGCCGCCCGGGACCGACCTCGCGGCCCTGGCCGCCTGGCACGGGCTGTCGGTCAGCGGCGCCCGCCCCACGCTGCCGCAGTACGTCCGCCTGCTGTGGGCGCGACGGCACTTCATCACGGCGTTCTCCACCGCCAAGCTCACCGCCCAGTACAGCCAGGCGAAGCTCGGCCAGGTCTGGCAGGTGCTGACGCCGCTGCTGAACGCGGCGGTGTACTACCTCATCTTCGGCAAGCTGATGGGCACCAGCCGGGGCGTGCCGGACTTCGTCCCGTTCCTGGTCACCGGCGTGTTCGTCTGGACGTTCACACAGAGCTCGATCATGGCGGGCACCCGCGCGATCTCCGGGAACCTGGGTCTGGTGCGCGCCCTGCACTTCCCCCGGGCGGCGCTGCCGATCTCCTTCTGCCTCCAGCAGCTCCAGCAGCTGCTGTTCTCGATGGCGGCGCTGGTCGTGATCCTGCTGTGCTTCGGCGTCCCGGTCGCCGCCTCCTGGCTGCTGGCGCTCCCGGCGCTGGTGCTGCAGTTCGCCTTCAACGCGGGCGTCTCCCTGGTCGTGGCCCGGATGGGCGCCAGGACGCCGGACATCGCCCAGCTGATGCCGTTCCTGCTGCGGACGTGGATGTACGCGTCCGGCGTGATGTTCAGCATCAGCCACATCATGACCAAGCACACGGACGCGCCCTCCTGGGTGACCGCGGTCCTGCAGGCCAACCCGGCCGCCGTCTACATCGACCTGATGCGCTTCGCCCTGATCGACAGCTTCCGGGGGAGCCAGCTCCCGCCGCACGTCTGGGCGCTCGCGGCCGGCTGGGCCCTGCTCGCCGGCGTCGGCGGTTTCATCTACTTCTGGAAGGCTGAGGAGACGTACGGCCGTGGCTGAGCACAGCGAGAGGGTCCCCACCGTCGTCGCCGACGGCGTCGACATCGTCTACCGCGTCAACGGCACGGGTGCGGGCCGGGGTTCGGCCACCGCCGCGCTCAACCGCATCCTGGGCCGCGGTCGGGCCGAGAAGGCGGCCGGCGTGCGCACGGTGCACGCCGTGCGAAACGTGTCCTTCGTCGCGTACCGGGGCGAGGCCATCGGCCTCATCGGCACCAACGGCTCGGGCAAGTCGACCCTGCTCAAGGCGGTCGCCGGCCTGCTGCCCGTGGAGAACGGCCGGATCTTCACCGACGGCCAGCCCTCCCTCCTCGGCGTGAACGCCGCCCTGATGAACGACCTGACCGGGGAGCGCAACGTCCACCTGGGCGGGCTCGCGATGGGCATGTCCCGCGAGCAGGTCAAGGAGCGCTACCAGGAGATCGTCGACTTCTCCGGCATCAACGACAAGGGCGACTTCATCACCCTTCCCATGCGCACGTACTCCTCGGGCATGGCGGCCCGGCTGCGGTTCTCCATCGCCGCCGCCAAGGACCACGACGTGCTCCTGATCGACGAGGCGCTGGCCACCGGCGACCGCTCCTTCCAGAAGCGCTCCGAGGCCCGTATCCGCGAGCTGCGCAAGCGTGCCGGCACGGTGTTCCTCGTCAGCCACAACAACAAGTCGATCCGCGACACCTGCGAGCGCGTGCTCTGGCTGGAGCGGGGGGAACTGCGCATGGACGGGCCGACCGACGAGGTGCTGAGGGAGTACGAGGCGTTCACCGGCGACAAGGCGGCCAAGCCGAAGCCGAAGCCCCGGACGGCGGCTCCCGTTCCCTCGTGAGGCGTAATCCGGGCTCACCCTTTCGTCCTATAAGTGCCACTATGGCCGAGCAGGATGCCCCGCGGCGATGACGAAGGTGAAGGAGTCCATGCGATGCCCGAACTCAGCGTCGTCGTCCACGGGCCGAACACGCAGGACCGGCTGACCGGGCTCCTGGACTCCCTCGCCGGCCACCCCCACCACGACGTCGAGGTGGTCGTCGCCGCGGTCGGCGCCTGGGCCCAGGAGACGGCCCGGCGCCACACCCCGGACCTGCTGGTGCTGCCGCTGCCGGAGGGGACCGGCGACGCGGCGGCCCGCGCGGCGGGGGCGGCCCGCGCCTCGGGCCGCTGGCTGCACTTCGTGCACTCCGCGGACGGTCTGCCCGCGGGCGGCCCGCGCCTGGTCGCCGAACGCGTCGCGGAGCTGCCGGACGAGGTGGACGTCCTCCTCCTCGACCACGTCCGCTCCACCTGGGAGACCACCGGCCTGCCCTCCCCCGACGGCCGCCCGCTCGCCCGCGCGGGCCGGGCCCCCCGCCTCCTGGACGACATCGCCCGCAGCGCGCTGCGCGTCACCCCGCTGCTGGGCAACCGCGCGCTGCGCGCCTCCTTCTGGCGGGCGCACGAGGAGCGGCTCACCGCCGGCGACGAGGCGTTCGCCGCGTACGCCGCCCTGCTGCTCGCCGGCCAGGTCGCCGCCTGCGACCAGGTGGCGTACCTCCACCACGAACTGCGCGCCGAGAGCCTGCCCCCGGTCGCCCCCGAGGACCACTACGCCCTCGTCGAGAGGTACACGGCACTCCTGGACCTCGCGCGCGAGCGTGCCGACGCCCGGCCCGGAGCGGCCGCCCAGGTGCCGTACGCCGTGCTGTACGACGTCATGGTCCGCACCTGTCTGCGCACCTTCGCCCGCACCGCCCTGCCGGACGCCGTGGCCCGGGAGTTCTTCCGCCGGGCCGCCGACGCGGCCGTGCGGTACCGGCCGCCCGGATACCGCCGCCCCTCCGGGCCCGAGGGCATGCGCCGCGCCCTGCTGGAGGAGAACGCGTACAGCAGGTACCGGGCGTTCCAGGCCGCCAACCGGGCCCGCCGCACCACACGCGCGGCCGTACGGACCACGCGGCGCCGGATCGCGGACGCGCGCGGCGACCGGCAGTACCGGGCGTCCCTGTCCCGGCCCGTCGACCCGGGACTCGCCGTGTTCGCCGCGTACTGGTACCGGGGCGTCGCCTGCAACCCGGCGGCGATCGCGGCCAAGCTGACCGAACTCGCCCCGCAGATCCAGCCCGTGTGGGTGGTGACCCCGGAGAACGCGGCGCTCCTGCCCCCGCACACCGACCATGTGCTCCCCGGCACCCCCCGCTACCGCGAGGTGCTCGCGACGGCGAAGTACCTGGTCAACAACGTCAACTTCCCGAACTCCGTCGTGAAGCGCCCGGACGCCGTCCACCTCCAGACCCACCACGGCACCCCGCTCAAGCGCATGGGCGTGGACCAGATGGACTTCCCGGCCGCCGCCAAGGCGCTGGACTTCCCGGCCCTGCTGTCCCGGATCGACAAGTGGGACTTCAGTGTCTCCGCGAACAGCCACTCCACCCGGATGTGGGAGCGCGCGTACCCGTCCCGTTTCGTCTCGCTCGACCACGGCTATCCGCGCAACGACGTCTACTACCGCGCCACCGCGGCCGACATCCGGGCGATCCGCGCCCGCCTGGGCATCGCCCCGGAGCGCCGCGCGATCCTCTACGCCCCCACCCACCGCGACTACGAGGCCGGCTGGACCCCCCGCCTCGACCTCGCCACCCTCGCCGACCGGCTGGGCGGGGACACGGTCCTGCTGGTGCGCGGCCACTACTTCTACGACGGCACGCCCTCCCCGCTGACCGCCCTGCGCCGCACCGGCCGGATCATCGACGTCTCCTCCTACGACCCGGTCGAGGACCTGGCGCTGGCCTCGGACGCCCTGGTCACGGACTACTCGTCGATCATGTTCGACTACGCCAACCTGGACCGCCCGATCGTCGTGTACGCCGACGACTGGGAGACGTACCGCTCCACCCGCGGGGTCTACTTCGACCTGATGGCCGAGCCGCCGGGCCAGGTGGCCCGCACCCAGGGGGAGCTGACCGAGATCCTCACCACCGAGGCCTGGCAGGACCAGGGCGCCGCGAAGGCACGTGCCGCGTTCCGCCGCCGCTTCTGCGAGTACGACGACGGGCACGCCGCCGAACGCGTCGTGCGCCGGGTCTTCCTCGGCGAGAGCGAGGACACCCTGCCGCCGGTGGTCCCGCTGGAGGACCGCACGCCCGCGCCGAGCCCCCGGGAGGCCGTATGACTCCGGACGTCACGGTGACGATCATCGTCTACAACGACGCCGACCGTCTCCCCCGGGCCGTGGAGTCGGTGCTCCGGCAAACCCACGGCGACATCGAGATCATCATCAGCGACGACCACTCGACCGACGGGACGCCGTTCGTCGCCCGGGAGTTCGCGGCCCGGGACCCCCGCGTCCGGCATCTGCGGCTGCCCGAGAACAGCGGCGGGTGCAGTGCCCCGCGCAACCGCGCCCTGGACGTCGCGACGGCCCCGTACGTGATGTTCCTCGACAGCGACGACGAACTGACCGAGGACGCGGTCGAGCTGCTGCTCGCGGCCCACCGGGAACGGGAGATCGACTTCGCCATGGGCGCGGTCGTCCGGGTCCGCGAGGACGGCGGCCGCCGGACGCGGTGGATGCCGCACCTGGTCGCCGAGCGGCGCACGGTCCTCGGGATCGAGTCCGAACCCCGGCTGCTCTTCGAGCACCTGTCGACGAGCAAGATGTACGCGCGGGCCTTCCTGGACCGGCACGACCTGCGGTTCCCCGAGGGCATCCACTACGAGGACCAGCTGTTCAGCACGCAGGCGTACTGCCTCGCCAAGGAGTTCACGATCATCCCGGAGCCGGTGTACCGCTGGCACATCGCGCCCTTCGCGGCCGCGGACTCCGCCTCCATCTCCAACCAGCGCGACCGGCTCGACAACGTCCGCGACCGGGTCGCCGTCCAGCGGCTCATCGACGGCTTCCTCACCGAGAGCGGGCACGCCGGGCTACGCGAGGACAAGGACTACAAGTTCCTCAAGCACGACTTCCGGATGTACGCGGGCGACCTGCCCTACCGCGACGACCGCTGGCTGGCCTCGTTCGCCGACCTCATGACGCCCTACCTCGACACCCTCTCCCCGGCGGCCTACGCCCGGCTGCCCCGGCCGGAGCGCGTGGTGCTCGAGCTGGTCCGCGAGCGCCGACTGCCCGAGGCCCGGCTGGCCGCGCGCGGCCTCGGCCACGGGGTGGCCCCGCGACAGGTCACGCCGGACGCCGACGGGCGCACCTACTGGGGGGACACCGTCCCCACGGACGAGAGGGCCCGCCGTGAGCTGGACGTCACCGACCTGGAGCTGGACACACGCCCTTTCCGCAGCGCCCTGTTCCGGCACGAGATCACCGAGCTCACCCGGGGGCCCGGCGCCTCGGTCGACCTCGCCGTGCGCACCTACGACCCGGGGCTGCGCCTGCCCGTGGGCCCGATACGGGCGAGCCTCGTCGTCGCGCCGGGCCCGCGCCGCCTGAAGGTGCCCTTCCGGCTCACCCCGGTGCGCCCCGGCGTCTTCGAGGGCCGGGTCCACATGGACCTGGCGTCGGCGCCGATCCCCCACCACGGCTTCGCGGGCGTCCGCCATCCCCTGCTCCGCGTCGAGCACCAGGGCCTCGCCCACAGCGCCGTCCTGCTGGCCCCCCTGTCCTTCCCCGTCCTCACCGCCCGCATCGGCCACCACTCCGGCACGGCCCCGCACCGGGTGACGATCGAACCGGAGAACCGCGGCCCGGGGCGACTGCAGATCCGCTGGCAGCCGGTCGGCGTGACGGCCCGGCTGGTGCGCCCGCTGGTACGGCGCCTCGACCGGCCCAGGGTGCGCAGGGCGGCCCGGCTGGCGCGGACCGTGCTGCGGTAGGGCGCTCAGCCTGCCGGGGGTGTCAGCACCTCGTACAGCACCTGCCCGTCCGGGCCCCGGGCCACCCCGCGCAGCCCCTCGACCGCGGGGCTCCCCCGGTCCACCACCCAGCGCACCCCGTACGCGCGCACGATCGCGCGCCGCACCTCCCGCGGGGTGCCCGGCGCGAAGTACGTCCGCACGGCCGCCGCCCGCCGGTCCTCGTCCGGCAGGAAGAAGTCGGGGTAGCCGGGCGCCACGGTGTACGGGCCGTACGCCGGGATCTGCCGGGCGGGCAGGGTGCGGGCCATGACGACGTCCCCGTACCGCACCCACGGGGTCAGCCAGTGGTACCCCGCCCACGGCTCCCGGTACTTCTCGGCGACCGCCTGCGGCAGGGCGCTGCGCGGCACGACGTAGCCCACGGTGCCGATCTGCGTCCACGCACCGGCCAGCAGCGCCGCCGTCAGTGCCGCCGCCCAGGCCGTGCGCCACCGGCCGGGCCGTGCCCCGGCCACCGCGAGCGCGGCGGCGAGCTGCGCCGGGATCAGCACGGCGGGCAGCGCACGCCCCCACGAGTAGTGCCCGCCCAGCCAGCCGGCCGCGACGACCAGCACGCCCAGCCCGAAGAACAGCACCAGCGGATCGAGCCGGTCCCGCCGCCATCTCGGCACGAGCGCCGCCACCCCGAGCAGCACCAGCCAGTACCGCCCGGGCAGGTCCCGGTACAGGCCCCGGTGCACCGACTCCAGGTCGGCCCCCGCCCCGAACAGCGCGAAGAAGTCGTAGTACGGCCACGCCCACAGGACCACGGCGCCGACGGCGAGGGCGCCCGCGAGCCGTGTCCCCACCGCGCGTCCCGGCCGCCCGGCGACCACCGTGGCCAGCGCGCCGAGCGAGGCGACGACCCCGGAGAACTGGTGGCAGAGCAGGATCACCGCCCACAGCAGGCCGAGCCCGAGCCACACCCCCCAGCCGGCCTCCGTCCGTACCGCCCGTGCCAGCCACGCCCACAGGTGTAAGGCCGCCCCGAGCGCGAACAGACTCGGGTACGACACCGTCAGCGCCAGCGAGTTCAGCCCCAGGAAGCCGCTCCACGCGAACAGGGTCGTCCCCCACAGGAACACCAGGCACAGCAGGGCGAGCGCGGGAGCCGCCCGCTCGGCGCTCAGCGTCCGCACGTACCGCCAGACGCCGGTGACCAGCAGCGCCAGTCCCGCCAGGGCGCCGAGCCGCAGCACCACGAAGACCGAGAGCCCGGTCACCCGCGCCACGCAGCCGAGGACCAGCATCCACGGCGAGTAGTAGGGGCTGGGCGTGTCCGCGTCGACCAGGGGATTGCCGGGGTCGGCCAGGCTGTGGCGCAGCCGTTCGACGGTCGCCGCGTGTATGCCGAGGTCCCCGGCCCACGGCAGCCGGACGATCACCAGGAGCAGCAGGACGAGGACCAGCGCGCCGGCGGCCCCCGCGACGACCGCCGTCTTCGGCGGAGTGGCCCGGATCGTGCTCACACCGGCACTGTAATTCCCGTTATATCCGATATGCGGGAGCGCCCCGGACCGGGTGGGTCCGGGGCGCTCCGCCGCGCGTCCGCCTCAGGCGGCCGGGCGGCTCAGGCGTGCGACCGCAGCAGCGTGCGCATGGTGCGCATCGCCACCGAGAGGTTGGCCAGGTCGAACGCGTCCGAGCTGCGGATCTCCTCCAGCGTGGTGCGCGCCCGGCTCAGGATCGCGGCGTTCTTGCGCTCCCATGCCTCGAAGCGCTGCTCGGGCGTCGCGGCGCCGTCGCCGACCGCCAGGACGTCCGAGGTGAGCGCCGCGTGGGCGGCGTACAGGTCCTCGCGGATGGAGGCGCGGGCCATGGACTGCCAGCGGTCGGACCGCGGCAGCTCGATGATCCGGTCCATGAGCTGGCTGATGTGCAGCCGGTCACCGAGGTCGTAGTAGACCTCGGCGACGTCCATCGGGTCCTTGCCCATGCGGTCGGCCACCGAGACGATGTCGAGCGTCGGGAAGGCCGAGGAGAACCCGGCGACCCGCTGGGCCAGCTCGACGGGCACCCCGGCGTCGGTCAGCTCGTCGTGGATCTGCTGGTACCAGTCCAGGTCGGCGCCCCGCAGCAGCTTCGGCAGCTGCGACCACACCTGCTCCACCCGGTCGGCGAAGAAGTCGACGGTGTCGGCGAGTGCGAGCGGCTGCTGCCGGTTGTTCAGCAGCCAGCGCGTGCCGCGCTCGACCAGACGCCGCGAGTGCAGCCGGATACGGGTCTGGACGGCGGCCTCGACCTTGTTGTCGAGCGCCTCGACCGCGTCCCACACCTCCGCCGAGCGGAAGATCGCGCGGGCCACGGTCTGCGCCCGGACGATCTCCTCCAGCGAGGCGCCGGTCTCCTCGCGCAGCCGGTGCAGATACGTCGTACCGCCCGTGTTGACCGTGTCGTTGACCAGCACGGTCGTGGTGATCTCACGCCGCAGCGGGTGGCTGACGAGGTGCTCGGGGAACCGCTCGCGCAGCGCCGTCGGGAAGTAGGCGTGCAGCAGCGTGCTCAGGTACGGGTCGTCCGGCAGCGAGGTGTGCAGCAGCTCGTCGGCGACCGTGATCTTCGTGTACGCCATCAGCACGGCCGTCTCCGGGCCGGTCAGGCCGTGGTCGGAGTTCAGGCGCTCGCGGATCTGCCGGTCCGTGGGCAGGAACTCCAGCGCACGGTCCAGGTGCCCCTCCCTGACCATGTGCTTCATGAAGCGCTGCTGGGCGTGGAGCATGGCGCTGGACTGGGCGAGGGCGTTGGCGATCGCCGTGTTCTGCGCGTAGTTGTTGCGCAGGACCAGGTGGCCGACCTCGTCGGTCATCTCGGCGAGCAGCTTGTTGCGCTGCTTGACCGTCATGTCACCGTCGGCGACCAGGCCGTTGAGCAGGATCTTGATGTTCACCTCGTGGTCGGAGGTGTCCACACCCGCGCTGTTGTCGATGGCGTCGGTGTTGATCCGGCCGCCGTTGCGCGCGAACTCGATCCGGCCGAGCTGGGTCAGGCCCAGGTTGCCGCCCTCGCCGACGACCTTGACGCGCAGGTCGGCGCCGTCGACGCGGATGGCGTCGTTGGCCTTGTCGCCGACGTCGGCGTTCGACTCGGTGCTGGCCTTGACGTAGGTGCCGATGCCGCCGTTCCACAGCAGGTCCACCGGGGCCTGGAGGATGGCCCGCATCAGCTCGGCCGGGGTCATCTTGGAGACCTTGCCCTCGATGCCCAGGGCCTCGCGGATGTGCGCGTTGACGCTGATGGCCTTGGCGCTGCGCGGGAAGACGCCGCCACCGGCCGACAGCAGCGAGGTGTCGTAGTCCTCCCAGCTGGAGCGCGGCAGCTCGAACAGGCGCCGGCGCTCGGCGTAGGAGGTCGCCGCGTCCGGGTTCGGGTCGATGAAGATGTGCCGGTGGTCGAAGGCGGCGACCAGCCGGATGTGCTCGCTGAGCAGCATGCCGTTGCCGAACACGTCACCGGACATGTCGCCGATGCCGACGACCGTGAAGTCCTCGCTCTGCGTGTCGACGCCGAGCTCGCGGAAGTGCCGCTTGACCGACTCCCAGGCACCGCGGGCGGTGATGCCCATGCCCTTGTGGTCGTAGCCGGCCGAGCCGCCGGAGGCGAAGGCGTCCCCGAGCCAGAAGTTGTAGGACTCGGCGACCTCGTTGGCGATGTCGGAGAACTTCGCGGTGCCCTTGTCGGCGGCGACGACGAGGTAGGTGTCGTCCCCGTCGTGCCGGACGACGTCGGCCGGGGGCACGACCTCGCCCGCCACCATGTTGTCGGTGATGTCGAGCAGCGCCGAGATGAACGTCCGGTAGCTGGCGATGCCCTCCGCCATCCAGGCGTCCCGGTCCGCGGCCGGGTCGGGCAGCTGCTTGGCGACGAAGCCGCCCTTGGCGCCGACCGGCACGATCACGGTGTTCTTCACCATCTGCGCCTTGACCAGGCCGAGGATCTCCGTGCGGAAGTCCTCACGGCGGTCGGACCAGCGCAGACCGCCGCGCGCGACCTTGCCGAAGCGCAGGTGCACGCCCTCGACGCGCGGCGAGTACACCCAGATCTCGTACGCCGGGCGCGGCGCCGGGAGGTCCGGGATGGCCTGCGGGTCGAACTTCATGGAGACGTAGTCGTGCGGCCCTCCGTCGGCCGCCTCCTGGAAGAAGTTGGTGCGCAGCGTCGCCTTGATGACGGTGAGGAAGGACCGCAGGATCCGGTCCTCGTCCAGGCTCGCCACCTGGTCCAGGGCCGCGTCGAGCTCCTCGAGCAGCGCGTCCACGATCTCGAGGCCCGCGCGCTGGCGGTCCGGCGACAGCCGCGCCTCGAACAGGGAGACGAGGAGCCGGGTGGTGTGGACGTTGTGGCGGAGGGTGTCCTCCATGTAGTCCTGCGAGAAGGTGGACCCGGCCTGCCGCAGGTACTTGGCGTACGCCCGCAGTACCATCGCCTGCCGCCAGGTCAGCCCGGCGCTCAGCACGAGGGCGTTGAAGCCGTCGTTCTCGGCCTTGCCGGTCCAGGTGGCGGCGAACGCCTCGGAGAACCGCTCGCGCGCGTCGTCGCCCGCGTAGTCGGTGGCAGCGGCCTCGCTCGGCATGCGCAGGCCGAAGTCATAGATCCAGGCGACGCTGCGGTCGGAGCAGCGCAGCTCGTAGGGCCGCTCGTCGACGACCTCGACGCCGAGCCGGCTGAGCACCGGCAGGACGGCGGACAGCGAGACGGCCGCGCCCTTGCGGTAGATCTTGAAGCGGCGCTCCTCGGGGGCGGCGCCGACCGGCTCGTACAGGCTGAGCGAGAAGTCCTTCTCCTCGGTGAGCTGTTCGATGTGGACGAGGTCGGAGACCGCGGAGCGCGGCCCGTGGTCGGCCTTGTAGCCCTCGGGGAAGGCGTTGCCGTAGCGGCGCGACAGTTCGGCGGCGTGCTCCTCGCCGAGTTCGGCGTTCAGCGCGTCGGCGAAGCCGTCGGCCCAGGACCGCGCGGCGTCCACCAGCCGGGCCTCGATGCGCTCCTTGTCGGCGTCGGACAGCTGCGGCAGCTCGGTGCCCTGCGGGACGCGGACCACGAAGTGCAGCCGGGAGAGGATCGACTCGGTGTTCCAGGCGGTGAAGTCGACGCTGGTGCCGCCGAGCTCCTCCTTCAGGATGTCGATGATCCGCAGGCGCACGCCGGTGGTGTAGCGGTCGCGGGGGAGGTAGACGAGGGCCGAGTAGTAGCGGCCGTACTCGTCCTGGCGCAGGTACAGCCGCAGCCGGCGGCGCTCCTGGAGGTAGAGGACCGAGGTGGCGATGGACCGCAGCTCGTCGACGGGGGTCTGGAACAGCTCGTCGCGCGGGTAGGTCTCCAGGATCTGGAGCAGGTCGCGCCCGTCATGGCTGTGCGGGGAGAAGCCGGCGCCGCTGAGCACCTCGTCGACCTTGCGGCGGATCACGGGGACGCGGCGCACGGACTCGGTGTAGGCGGCCGAGGAGAACAGGCCCAGGAAGCGGCGCTCGCCGACGACCTCGCCGTTCTCGTCGAACTTCTTCACACCGACGTAGTCGAGGTACGACGGCCGGTGCACGGTGGCCCGGCTGTTGGCCTTGGTGAGGATGAGCAGCTTGTGCTCGCGGGCCTTGGCGCGGGCGTCGGCGGGCAGCCGCTCGAAGGACGGGCTGACGGGGTGGGCGTCGCTCTCGGAGTGGTGCGGGTCCGAGCGCAGTATGCCCAGGCCGGTGCCCGGCACGGCGGCCAGCGAGTCGTCCTCGCGCAGCTCGTACTCGCGGTAGCCGAGGAAGGTGAAGTGGTCGTCGGCCAGCCAGCGCAGCAGCTCGCGGGCCTCCTCGAACTCCTGCTCGCGCAGATCGGAGTGGGGCTCACCGGGCAGCTCGTCGGCCATGCGCAGGGCCGCGTCCCGCATCTTGCTCCAGTCCTCGACGGCCTCACGGACGTCGGACAGGACGCGCATCAGGTCGGCGGTGATCTGCTTGAGGTCGCCGCGGTCGGTCTCGCGGTCGATCTCGACGTGGATCCAGGACTCGATGTGCGTGTCGTGCGGAAGGTCTCCGGCGGGCGCCGCGGGCAGCACCTCGATGAGCTTGCCGGTCAGGTCGCGGCGGACGACGATCTGGGGGTGGATGACCACATGGATCCCCCGCCCCTGCCGGGTCAGCTCGTTGGTGACGGAGTCCACCAGGAACGGCATGTCGTCGGTGACCACCTCGACGACCGAGTGGCTGCAGGTCCAGCCGTTCTCCTCGACCGTCGGCGTGTGGACCCGGACGTTGGCCGTGCCCTGCGGGCGGTTCTCGGCCAGCCGGTAGTGCGAGAAGGCGGCTCCGAAGACGTCGACCGGGTCGCGGTCGGCCAGGTCCTCCGGGGCGGTGTGCAGGTAGTAGCGCTGGAGGAACGAGAGCACCGTGTCGTGGTCCGGGGTGCCGGAACCGCCCTCGTCCTTGGTCCCGGTCGGTAGGTGCCCCCCGACCGGGCTGTTCTCAGCAACCCGGGCGGCCCGTTCGAGCAGCTCGGCCTTGGCTTCGTCCAGCTTGGTCTGCATTGTCCTCTGGCTCCTGTCGCGCGCCGTTGCGTGACGTTGAAGGAAGTACGGTCTCTTCCTCTCCGGTGTAACGCCGCGACGCGGGGTGTCCGGTCTGCTTCGACGCTATGCCGAGAGGTGAGATGAGCGGGGGTATATGAGCCATTCTTGAGCTGCCCAAGGGGTGTGACGCCGCTCTCTGCGGCACCCGGGCCCGGGAGACCGATCGCGTCCCGGGGGCCCGTACGCCCCCCTCCCGCCCGTGAAGACCAGCGAGCGGCGCCCGGTCACGGATGTCCTCCGTGGTCGCCGGGCGCGGGGCAGGGGCATCGTCGCCCCCGCGAACTATCGCGCTGATCACGCCACCCAGGCTATCGCTCCGCACGGGGGGCCCGTCATGAGCCGTATGTGTACAAAACCGGGGGGCGAACTTTGACGTTCTGCACAGGGGCGATCGGGGCGCGCGAGGCGTAACTGGCGGGGCGGGGCACCCGGGGGCAGCCTGGTGAGCAGGCGCGGCGGCACCGGAGCCGCAGGGCGGCACGGACAACCGGCCGTCCGAAGGAGCCGTGCGTCCGAAAACAGCGGTCGTCTCCCCGCCGCAGGGGCTTGCCACGTCCCGCGCGCGGCGGCACGTTGCCCCCAGGCCGGCCGACGGAGCCGCCGGCCGGGCAAGGAGAGGAGCCCACCCGCCATGACTGCGAAGATCCTCATCGTCACCGGCGACGCCGCGGAGTCGCTGGAGGTGCTCTACCCCTACCAGCGCCTGCGCGAGGAGGGCTACGAGGTCCACATCGCGGCGCCCACCCGCAAGAAGCTGCAGTTCGTCGTGCACGACTTCGAACCCGGCTTCGACACGTACACCGAGAAGCCCGGCTACACCTGGCCGGCCGACCTCGCCTTCTCCGAGGTCGACCCCGGCGCGTACGCGGCCGTCGTGATCCCGGGCGGCAGGGCCCCCGAGTACCTGCGCAACGATCCGGAGCTGCGCAAGATCCTCAAGTCGTTCTTCGACTCCGACAAGCCGGTCGCGCAGATCTGCCACGGCCCCCTGATCACCGCCGCGGTCGACACCCTGCGCGGCCGCCGAGTGACGGCCTATCCGGCCCTGGAGCTGGACATGCAGGCCGCGGGCGCCACCTTCCAGGACACCGAGGCGGTCGTCGACGGCACGCTGGTCTCGTCCCGCGCCTGGCCGGACCACTCCGCGTGGATGCGGGAGTTCCTGACGGTGCTGCGGGCGAAGGCGCCGGTGAGCTGAGGCCGGCCACCGGTCCGGGGCGGGCCGGCACCGGGCCCGCCTCAGGCGGCCAGCCGCTCCGCCTCCGCGACGGCTTCCGCGAGCGTGTCCACGACCGGCACGCCGACCGTCTCCAGGCTCGCCCGGCTGTGCGAGCCGCCGGTGTAGAGCACGGCCCGCGCCCCCACGTGCAGCGCGGCCACCGCGTCGTCGGCGGCGTCCCCGATCACCACCGTGCGCGTCGGGTCCACGCCCGCCAGCGCCTCGATGTGCCGCACCATGTGGTCGGCCTTGCTCCCCCCGGACGGCCCGACCCGGCCGTCGACGCGCAGGAAGTGCCCCTCGATGCCGAATCGCCGCACCAGCGGCACCAGCTCGTCGTGCACGTACAT
Source organism: Streptomyces sp. NPDC056628 (assembly GCF_042792555.1). Taxonomy (NCBI): domain Bacteria; kingdom Bacillati; phylum Actinomycetota; class Actinomycetes; order Kitasatosporales; family Streptomycetaceae; genus Streptomyces; species Streptomyces sp. NPDC056628. The sequence goes on along the minus strand of NZ_JBHTWG010000001.1, from coordinate 24,260 downwards.
GCTGAGGATCGACTGGCTGCGCCCCGCCGACCGCCAGCCCGACAGCAGCTCCGCCACGCCCTCGGTGAGTCCGCACGACACCCGGTGCTCGGCGTAGTGGCGGTGGAAGGTCAGGTCCATGACCTCCCACTCGGCGTCCGTCGGCAGCCGTCCGAGCAGCCGCTCGTAGAACTTCGGCACCGGTACGCAGTACAGCGCCCGGTACTGCTCGATCGTGATCGGGGCGAGCCCCAGCTCCCCGAAGGCCGCGTTGGTGGCCCCGATGATCGCGTCGTTGTCGTGGAACAGCGTCCCGTTCCAGTCCCAGACGATGTGCGCCCCTGACTGCTTCCCCATGTCGAAAAACGTACCCGGCCGCACCGGCAATCAAGACAGGGCCAGGTCGTCCGGCCGGCACTCCGAGGAGGACCGCGCGACCGGTTCAGTCCGGCAGGTCCACCAGGTTCGGGATCTCCTGCGTGGCGTACCAGAGCAGTTCGTGGTCCTCCGCGCCGTCCACGACGAACTGGGCGTCGTCGTCCCCGCCGTCCGCCGCCTCCAGCGCCCCCGCGGCCGCCGCCACGTCCGCCTCGGCGTCGTCGGCGTCCACGTGCACCGCGGCGGCCGTGGCCAGCCGCACGCTCCCGGAGACCCGCACCTCGCCCAGCGCCGACGGGTCCAGCCCGCGGTCCGGGTCGGCGACGGCCGTCTTGTCGGGCACGTCGACGGCGACCACGACCCGGCGGCGCCGCGCGCCGGGGTCGGCCGCGAGCAGCCGCAGCGAGGCCACGGCGGCCCGGTTCAGCGCGGCGTACTCCAGCTCCTCGATGTCCTCGGAGAGATACCACTCGCGCAACGCCGGGGTGACCGCGTACGCGACGAGCCCGGCCCCCAGGTCGCCCGTCTTGTACGCCTCGGCGAGACCGGGGAGGGTCAGGGGGACGTAGACGCGCATGACTGACCGCTTTCTCGTACTCGCTCGTACACGTGAGGCTCCGCAGGACCCCGGGCGGGCCGCTTCCATGCCGTCCGAGGCGGCCTTCAGGATACGTGGGGGCGTCCCCTTTCGAGTCCCCGTCACCTCTTGCGCCCGCGTCCACCCTCGTCCGGCGACTCACCCGGTGCCGCCCCGCCGGCACGGGCCCGAGCGCCCGCCCGTCACCCTGATAGGTGAACCTTCCGCCCGCTCCGACCCGGACCCCCTCTTCCTTGCCGCCACCCCGGGCGACCCCGTACAAGATCAGCGAACGCGAAGTTACCGCCCGGTATGAGCCGGGCCCGCCGATCGGGGACTCCATGAACAAGGTCATGACCAGGGCCCAGCACCGCCCCGCCAGCCGCCCTCCGGCCCGCGGTGACACACGCCGGCCCGCCGGCTCCCCGCCTCGCACACCGAGCGGCGGCTCCTCCCGTACGACGTCCCCCGGCGCCCGGCCTCCGGGCTCCCCCGGCAGCACGCCGCCCCGGTCCCGCACCCGACCCGCGGACGGCCGCCCGGCCCCCTCCGCCACCGCCCCGAGCAGGGGAACAGCCACTCCTCCGGTACCCGGACCGCTCCCCCACCCCCGGCCCACCGACGTCTTCGCCGACCGGCTGCTCCTCGTCCTGAGCGGCCAGCGCCCCGTCCACTCGATGCTCCGCCACACCGCGGGCCGCGCCTACGACGATCTCGCCCGGCTGGCCGAGCGCGGCCCGCTGCGCACCCGGGGCACCCGCCCGGTCGTCCGGGACATCGGCTGGTTCGAGCCCCGCCCGGGCGCCGTCGAGGTCTTCGCCCGCATCGGCGCCGGAGACCAGCTGCGTGCCATGGCGTTCCGGCTGGAACAGGGCGGCGACCTGCGCTGGCGCTGCACAGCGGTGGAACTGGGCGGCCCGCGCGGGCCTCGCACGGAGGACGACTGAACGGCAGCGACGAGGCGGCAGCGGGCCCGTCCAGGGCCCCAGCCCCGCCGCCGTGACGTCCCAGCCGGAGCGAACGGCAGCGACCTGCGCCGGCCGCTCCACAGCCGTGGAACTGGGCCGCCCACGCGGGCCTCGCGAGGAGAGCGACTGAACGGCAGGCACGAGGCGGCAGCGGGCCCGTCCAGGGCCCCGGGGCCCTGGCGCCGTGACATTCCAGCCGGAACGGGCGGCAGCGACCTGCGCCGGCGCTGCACAGCCGTGGAACTAGGCCGCCCACGCGGGCCTCACGCGGAGAGCGACTGAACGGCAGGCACGAGGCGGCAGCGGGCCCGTCCAGGGCCCCAGCCCCGCCGCCGTGACGTCCCAGCCGGAACGGCCGGCAGCGATTTGCGCCGGCGCTGTGTGACCGTGGATCCGGACGGCCCACGTACACCCATGCGACCGGCGGAGGGCTGCCTGGGCGGTCGGGCGCCGCGAGCCCGGTGAGCGGCGCCCGGCATCACCCCGGTGCCCCCGTAACCGCCGTCGGGTCCGCCTCGGCCACCCACGGCGAAGGGCCGGGCCCCCCGAAGGAGGCCCGGCCCTTGCGGCCTGTGGCCGTCGACGCGCTCGCGCGCGTCCCGGCTACTTCTTGCGGCGGCGTCCGCCGCGCGCCTGCTTGCGGCGCTCGGCGCGCGTCAGGCCGTCGGCCTCGGACCGCACCGGCTCGTCGCCGTTGTCGAAGTCGCCCTCGACGATGTCGCCCTCGCCGTCCACCTTGGGCGCGGTGTAGTGCAGCCGGTCCGGGCGGCGCGGCGCCTCCAGGCCCTTGGCGCGGATCTCGGGGCGCGCACCCGCCTGCGCGGGCACCGCGTCCTGCTTCTCCAGGTCGGCCACCGGCTTGGTGTCCTCGACCGGGATCTCCTCGACCTGCTGCTCGACCTGGACCTCCAGGTTGAACAGGTAGCCGACGGACTCCTCCTTGATGCCCTCCATCATGGCGGTGAACATGTCGAAGCCCTCGCGCTGGTACTCGACCAGCGGGTCCTTCTGCGCCATCGCGCGCAGGCCGATGCCCTCCTGGAGGTAGTCCATCTCGTAGAGGTGCTCGCGCCACTTGCGGTCCAGGACCGACAGCACGACCCGGCGCTCCAGCTCGCGCATGATCTCGGAGCCGAGCTGCGCCTCACGGGCCTGGTACTGCTCGCGGATGTCGTCCTTGATGGACTCGGCGAGGAAGTCCGCGGTGAGTCCGGCCCGGTCGCCGGCCGCCTCCTCCAGTTCCTCGATGGTGACCTTCACCGGGTAGAGCTGCTTGAAGGCGCCCCACAGCCGGTCCAGGTCCCACTCCTCGGCGAAGCCCTCGGCGGTCTCCGCGGCGACGTAGGCGTCGATGGTGTCGTCCATGAAGTGCTGCACCTGCTCGTGCAGGTCCTCGCCCTCCAGGACGCGGCGGCGCTCGCCGTAGATGACCTCGCGCTGCCGGTTGAGGACCTCGTCGTACTTCAGGACGTTCTTACGGGTTTCAAAGTTCTGCGTCTCGACCTGCGACTGCGCGGAGGCGATCGCCCGCGTGACCATCTTGTTCTCGATCGGCACGTCGTCCGGGACGTTCGCCATGGACATCACGCGCTCGACCATCTGGGCCTTGAACAGGCGCATCAGGTCGTCACCGAGGGAGAGGTAGAAGCGGGACTCGCCCGGGTCGCCCTGCCGGCCGGAACGACCGCGCAGCTGGTTGTCGATCCGGCGGGACTCGTGCCGCTCGGTGCCGAGGACGTACAGACCGCCGAGCTTCTCGACCTCGTCCTTCTCGGCCTTCACCGCCTGCCCGGCCCGCTCCAGGGCGGCCGGCAGGTAGTGGGCCCACTCCTCGATGTGCTCCTCGGGGTCGAGGCCCCGCTGGCGCAGCTCGGCCTCGGCGAGGTCCTCGGGGTTGCCGCCGAGCTTGATGTCGGTACCACGGCCGGCCATGTTGGTGGCCACCGTGACCGCGCCCTTGCGCCCGGCCTGGGCGACGATGATCGCCTCACGGTCGTGCTGCTTGGCGTTGAGCACCTCGTGCTGCACACCGCGCTTGCTGAGCTGCTGCGACAGGTACTCGGACTTCTCGACCGACGTCGTGCCGACGAGGATCGGCTGACCCTTCTCGTGCTTCTCGACGATGTCGTCGACGACCGCCTCGAACTTCGCGATCTCGGTGCGGTAGATCAGGTCGGACTGGTCCTTGCGGACCATCGGGCGGTTGGTCGGGATGGGCACCACACCGAGCTTGTAGATCTGGTGGAACTCGGCGGCCTCGGTCATCGCCGTACCGGTCATGCCGGACAGGCCCGGCATCTCCTTGCCGCTGTGGTCGTGCCGCTTGTAGAGGCGGAAGAAGTTCTGGAGGGTGATCGTGGCGAGCGTCTGGTTCTCGTCCTTGATCGGCACGCCCTCCTTCGCCTCGATGGCCTGGTGCATGCCCTCGTTGTAGCGGCGGCCGGCGAGGATACGTCCGGTGTGCTCGTCGACGATCATGACCTCGTCGTCGATGATGACGTAGTCCTTGTCCTTCTTGAAGAGCTCCTTCGCCTTGATGGCGTTGTTCAGGTAGCCCACCAGAGGGGTGTTCACCGACTCGTAGAGGTTGTCGATGCCCAGCCAGTCCTCGACCTTGGCGACGCCCGACTCGTGGATGGCGACGGTGCGCTTCTTCTCGTCGACCTCGTAGTCGCCGGTCTCCTCGAGGCCCTTGAGCGGGTTGCCGGGCTCGCCGCGCTTGAGGCGCGTGACCAGCTTGGCGAAGTCGCCGTACCACTTGGTGGCCTGGTCGGCCGGGCCGGAGATGATCAGCGGCGTACGGGCCTCGTCGATGAGGATGGAGTCGACCTCGTCGACGATGGCGAAGTTGTGGCCGCGCTGGACCAGCTCCTCCTTGGACCACGCCATGTTGTCGCGGAGGTAGTCGAAGCCGAACTCGTTGTTCGTGCCGTAGGTGATGTCGCAGGCGTACTGCTCGCGGCGCTGGGCCGGCGTCATGTTGGCGAGGATGCAGCCGACGCTCAGGCCCAGGAACTTGTGGACGCGGCCCATCATCTCGGAGTCGCGCTCGGCCAGGTAGTCGTTGACCGTGATGAGGTGGACGCCCTCGCCGGACAGCGCGTTCAGGTATGCGGGGAGCGTGCCGACGAGCGTCTTGCCCTCACCGGTCTTCATCTCGGCCACGTAGCCGAGGTGGAGCGCCGCGCCACCCATCATCTGCACGTCGTAGTGACGCTGGCCCAGGACGCGCTTGGCCGCCTCGCGCACGGTGGCGAAGGCCTCGGGCAGCAGGTCGTCCAGGGTCTCGCCGTCGGCGTAGCGCTGCTTGTACTCATCGGTGAGGGCCCGCAGCTCGGCGTCGGAGAGGTCGACGAAGTCCTCTTCGATGGAGTTGACCTGGTCCGCGATGCGGTGCAGCTTGCGCAGGATCTTGCCTTCGCCTGCACGCATGATCTTCGAGAGGACGGACACGGGGGTTGGTCTCCTTGCCGGTCGGGCCTGGGGAGGTCGGTTTTCCATTTGACTTGACTGAGCAACGGCCATCGTATGCGAGGACCCCGCCGCGCCGGGAGCCTGCCGGTGGCGCCGGGCCTCCGCTGCTTCAAATCTCCGTCAAAGGGACAACGGCCGGGGGTGGCGGATGGTGCCGCGTTCCGCCGGCGAATTGTGCCGAACGCGGTCGCGCGCTCACTCCCCGCGGCCGTGTCCCGCTCGTGCGTCGCGTATCGGATGGCGCGTCGCGGGGCCCTTTGAGGAGAATCGGCCGATGGAACCCGTCACGCTCACCACCGGCCGCCTCCTGATGCGCACCGTCGGCCCGGGCGACACCGATGCCGTGTACGAGGCCGCCCAGGACCCCGACATCCAGCGCTGGACCACCATCCCCTCCCCCTATCTGCGCGAGCACGCCCACAGCTTCACGCACGAACTGGTCCCGGACGGCTGGCGGAACGGCTCGATGTTCACCTGGGGGCTGTTCCTCCCCCGCGACGGGGAACTGGTGGGCATGATCGGCCTCACGATGCGTTCCATGAGTTCCGCCGAGATCGGCTACTGGGGCACCAAGGAGCACCGCGGCCACGGCTATGTCACCGAGGCCGTGCTCGCCGTGTCCCGCTGGGCCTTCTCCGACCTGCTCGTGGACCGCGTCGAGTGGCGCGCCGAGGCGGGCAACGGGCCCTCGCGCGCGGTGGCCGAGCGCGCCGGTTTCACCGTCGAGGGCACCCTGCGCTCCGCACTGATCCACCAGGGCGTGCGCCGCGACTGCTGGGTGGGCTCCCTGCTCCCGTCCGACCTGGGCCTGCCGTCCACGGCTCCCTATCTGCCCGCGCGGCGGCCGCCCTCGTAGCCTCGCCGGACCGGTCATGGACGAAATTCCAGCTCACGCCCGAGTGTCAGTGCCACGGCCTAAGGTGCGCACCATGACGACCCCGCGCCCCACCCTCCACCTCTCGGCCGACGAGGCCCGTCGCATCGTCCTGCGCGCGCAGGGCTTCCTCGGCGCCCCCGACCGCCGGGGCGGTGTCCGCGGCGTCCTGCGGCACCTCGGCGCGGTCCAGCTCGACACCATCTCGGTACTGGCCCGCAGTCACGAGATCATCCCGTACGCCCGCCTGGGCGCGGTCAGCCGCAAGGCGGTCGAGGCGGCTTACTGGACCGACACCCACGCCTTTGAATACTGGTCGCACGCCGCGTGCATCCTGCCCGTGGAGGAGTGGCCGCACTTCGCCTTCCGCCGCCGCGCCTACCGTGCCCGCCCGCACTGGAACCACGAGCTCCCCGAGGGCGCCTACGACCAGGTGATCAAGCAGCTGCGCGCGGAGGGCCCGCTGACCGCGACCGAGCTGGGCGGCGCCAAGCGCACCAGCGAGTGGTGGGACTGGTCGGGCGCGAAGGTCGCCGTCGAGCGCGCCCTGATGTACGGCGAGGTGGTCTGCGTCGAGCGCCGCGGCTGGAAGCGCCTGTACGACCTCGCCGAGCGCGCCATCCCCGCGTCCCTGCTGCACGACGACCTGGACGACACCGAGTGCCTGCGCCGCCTCGTCGGTCTGGCCGGTCAGGCGCTCGGAGTGGGCACGCGCGCGGACATCGCCGACTACCACCGTCTCAAGGGCGAGCAGGTCGACGCCGTGATAGCCGACTCGGGGCTGGTGCCGGTCACGGTGCAGGGCTGGGCCAAGCCGGCCTGGGCCGACCCGGCGGCTCTCGGCACTCCGCCGCGCGGCCGCCACCGTACGACGCTGCTGTCGCCGTTCGACTCGCTGATCTGGGAGCGTGCGCGCACGGAGCGGATCTTCGGCTTCACCCACCGCCTGGAGGCGTACGTCCCCCGGCAGAGGCGCGTCCACGGGTACTTCGCCATGCCGGTGCTGGCCGGCGGCCGTCTGGTCGGCCGGGTCGATCCGGCCCGGGAGGGCCGCACCCTGGTGGCGAAGCAGGTCTCGCTGGCTGGCCCGAAGGCGGTACCGGCGGTGGCGCAGGCGCTGGCCGAGGCGGCGAGCTGGGTCGACTGCACGGACGCGCGGGTGGAGCGGGTCGACATCCCGGAGCTGCGCGAACCGCTCGGCCGGGAGCTCGCACGCCTGATGGCGTGACCCGGGAGGCCGCTGCCCGCCCGGGTCAGCGGATCTCGAGGATCTTCTCGCGCATCGCGTACACCACGGCCTCCATCCGGGAGTGCAGCTGCAGCTTCTCCAGGATGTTGCGCACGTGGTTCTTCACGGTGTTCTCCGAGATGAACAACTCCTTGGCGATGTCCCGGTTGTTCATCCCGGTGGCGACGAGCTTGAGGACCTCCAGCTCCCGGTCGGTGAGTCGCGGCGCGGGCACGAGGCGGCGCTCGTCCGTCCGCTGGATCATCGACTTGAACTCGGTGAGCAGCTTCGACGCCATGGACGGGCTGATCTGGGACTGCCCGTCGGCCACCGCGCGGATGGCGGTGGCGACCTCGTCCGTGGAGATCTCCTTGAGGAGGTAGCCGGTCGCACCCGCCTTGATGGCGTCGTAGAGGTCGGCCTCCTCGTCGCTGATCGTGAGCATGATGATCTTCGCGCTGGGGGCCACCTCCTTGATGGAGGTGCAGGCCTCGATGCCGCCCCGCCGGGGCATGCGAACGTCCATCAGCACGATGTCGGGCAGCAGGTCGGCGGCCTTGTCGACGGCCTCGGCGCCATCACCCGCCTCCCCCACCACCTGGATGTCCTCCTCGGCGGCGAGCACGATCTCCAGTCCACGGCGAAACAGGGCGTGGTCGTCCACGACGAGGACTCTGATCGGCTCCTTGCGCGGAGAGCCCGTGTCCGGGCCCATGCCGACGACATCACCGTCGGCATCCTCGTCCCGCAGCGGTCCGAAGCTGTCCGTCATGGTTCCTCCCCCTGAGGCTGTGGCTGGTCGCGCGCCATCGCCAACCCAAGGCAGTGGCCCATCGGTTGGGCCGTCCGGTCATGATTCCATGCCTGGCCGACAGTGCGGTGACGTGCGGGGCGCGAAGTGGTCGCACACCGGTGCCCCTGGGGGCGCACACGCGCTCCAGGGGCACCGGCTCAGCCGTCGGCCGGATGGGTCAGCCGCCCAGCGTGCCACCGGCCGCTGGTGCTTGCACCTCGGTGACCATCGGGTCCGTGCTCAGATGGATGACGCCGTAGTCGTAGGCGTGGCGACGGTAGACGACGCTCGGTTCCTTCGTCTCGGAGTCGACGAAGAGATAGAAGTCATGCCCGACCAGCTCCATCTCGTAGAGGGCCTGGTCGAGAGTCATCGCGGAGGCGACGTGCGTCTTCTCGCGGACGACGAGCGGGCCTTCGCCCTTCACCTCCAGCGAGCCGATCTTCGTGGTGGGAATCGCGTCCGGCTCTTCGGTCTCGAAGGTCTGCCCGTTGCCGTTCAGCGTCGCGGCACCGGGGACGTGGTCGGGCACCTCGGCCGCCGTGAGCCGGCGTGCGCCCCGGCGTGAGAACCGCTTGTCGTGCTGCTTGCGCAGCCGGGCGTCCAGCTTCTCCGCCGCGAGGTCGAGCGCCGCGTACGGGTCGCTGGCCGCTGCCTCCGCCCGGATCACCGGACCGCGGGAACGCAGGGTGATCTCCACCCGGTCGCAGCGGTCGGCCTGTCGCGGGTTGGGCTCCTTGGACACCTCGACGTCGAGGCTGATCACCTTCGCATCGAGCCTCTGGATCTTCTCCAGCTTCAGCTTGTCGGCCACGTGCTTGCGGAACCGCTCGGGCACCTCGGTCTTGCGGCCCTTGACGACGATGTCCACGCAGAACTCCGTTCCCGGATCGCTCCGCTCCGACGGCGGAGCATCTCCCTTTTGCACCAGGCTCCGGTAGGCCCCGGAACCTCGGACTCGGCGACTTCCACCTCCTCCTCCCCCATGGGCAAGATCTCCACCCCATGGCCGAGGGTGATGGTTCAAAAACCCACAGCACGGCATTCGGCTACAGCGGGGATGGCCTGCGCCTTTCCCTCACAACCGAACATATCTCGCCCGGAGGGATGTCGTCACCCTCTACTACCGTGTACCTCCGTTCAGGTGAATTGATCCTCTCGTCACCTGCAACGATGCAACTTCCCCGTCAGTTCCGATTTATTTCGAAGGAATCAGGGGCGGCGGCGACCACGGCCGCGCGGATCGCAGAACCGGTCCGTCCGCGGCCGTCGATTCCCGGCATGACGCGTGTTCGCCGCACCGCACCCTCCGTCGATCCAGCACTCTCTTCCCCTCTGCCTTCCCGACTTCCCGCGTGATACACAGCCGTCGACGCGTCACCGCACTCCCCGTCCCTCTCGTACCCTCCTCCATACGCGCGCGAGCCCTCCTCCGTTCGGCCGGACCGGCCGCCGGCCGCGCGGATTTCCAGGTCGTCGCCGGCCGGCCCGGCCACCCCCGCCTCCCGGAGGGCACGCGCCGCCTCCGCCAGGGACGCCCCTGTCGTCATCAGGTCGTCCACGAGCACCACGGTCCCGCCCCCGGCGAGCAGCCGCCCGCCGCCGGGGACGACGAAGAGCGCACCCGCGAGATTGACCAGCCGCTGCCGGGAGCTGAGCCCCGTCTGGTCGGCCACCCCGCGCGCCTGCCGCAGGACGGCGGCCACCCGCACCGGTGTCCCCGTCCGCCGCAGCGCACCCGCCGCGGCGAGCGCGATCCGCCGGGCGGGATCGTGTCCCCGCGCCCGCACCGCCGCCCGCGCGGACGGGACGGGCACGAGCAGCACGGGGTCGTCCCCACCGGCGCAGACGGACGCATCTGGGGCGTCGGCGTCATGGCTCTCGGGAAGCCCCGCCCGCACGGCCCGCGCCAGCGCCGCTCCGAGCGGTGCCGCCAGGGCCAGCGCGCCGCGTTCCTTGTGGGCCAGCAGCACGGCCCGCACCTCGTCCGTGTACCGGGCCGCCGCGTGCACCACGGGCAGCCCGCGCGGCTCCGGCACCGGTCGCACCCGGCTCGGTGCGGTCCCGGTCAGGACGGCACGGCACTCCGGGCAGAGCACCGTACGGGGCTTCCCACAGCCCCCGCACTCGGCCGGCAGCACCAGATCGGTGAGGTCCCGCCACCACCCCCGCATGGCCTCCACTGTGCCGACGGAGGCACGGACCGGCCACCCCTGTGGATAACCGCCTGTGGAAAAAGCAAGGGCTACTTCCGGAACCGGTTTCCCGTCGACCGGGGCTGAATTCCGTCACCCCACACCGAATCCGAAAAACAACGGCCCGGAGCGCGCCGGAGGAAACAACCGGGGCCCACCCGCGGAAAACCGGACGGGTCCGTGCGCAATCCGTCCGGGCGAAAGCCACCGCTCCGAACACAAAACCCCCGCGCCGGTCCCCGCGCCCCGGCGCCCGCCCGAAAACCGGACGGCCGCGCCCGGCTCAGCCCGGATAGACCGGCGCCGTCCCGTCCGTGACGATCTTCTGCCACTGCGTCCCGGACGGCAGCCGTACGATCCCGTCCTCCGAGTACCCGACCAGCGGCAGCCGCGCGTCCTCGGACGCGGTGATCTCCTTGACGCCGCTGAGGGCCGCGGGAGAGGGCCCTTCCGGGGTGGAGCCGTCCACCTGCACGTACCGCATCGTCTGCACGCCGTCCTTCTCGCGGCCGACCACGACGAGCCGGCTGTCCCCGGCCCACGACATGGCCGTGACCTCCTCCAGCTCGGGCGTCGCGGAGCGCAGTTCGTGCACCGACACACCGGAGCCGTCGCCGGTCCCGCCGTCCTCGCCGCGTTCGATCCGCCCGATGAGCAGGGAGGACTTCTTCCCCGTCTTCACGATGAGCGCGACGCGCACACCGTCGGCGGCCACACGTACCGACTCGACACGGCCCTCCAGGCCCGGCGGGGTCTTCACCTCGACCGGGTCGTCCACGCCCTTCTTCAGCAGGAGAAGGCGCGGTTTGCCGGGGTCGCGGTCGGCCACCCACAGGTCGCCCTGCGCGTCCCAGCTGGGCGCCGACAGCCGCTTCCCGGCGGACGGACCCGCGCTGGTCAGCTCGGGGTCCCCGAGCGGGCCGCCCGACACCAGGGCCCCGACGTACAGGGCCCTGCCGTCGAGTCCGACCCCGGCGGCCATGTCCTCGTCGCGCGAGACGGCCGCCGACCCCACCTGGACGTCCTCGCCGAAGGCGCCCGGCACCGGAGTGGGCTCGGTGTCGTCGGTCGCCGCAGCCAGCCGTACCAGCCGGTGCTTGTCATTGAGGAAGTACAGATAGTCGGCGCGCTTCACCGAGCCCCGCACGGCGATGTCCTCGGCGTCCCCCTCGGTGAGGTGGCACAGCTGCCGGCCACCCGCGCGCAGTTCGACCTCGTCCATCGTGGGGGTGAGGTTCTGGAGGGTGAACAGCAGCTGGGCGGCCATCTCCCGGCACTTGTCGACGCCGGCCCGCGCCGCCCTGCCGTTCAGCGGCACCGTCAGCTTGTTCTGGTCGTCCGGGGTCAGCGACTCCGAGGCGTCCTGCAGCGCCGTACCGGTCGGGAAGCTCGACCGGACCACCGGGTCGAGCCAGCGCGTGGGACCCCGGAGCAGGGAGCGCACCGCCTCGGTCACCGGGTCGACGTTCCTGCGCACGTAGACGGGGTCGGCGACGGCCGCCGTGTGCGGGGACGTCCCGACGCTGGTGCCCGTCGCGAAGTAGTAGCGGTCGACCGACAGGTAGTTGCGCTGGAAGTCCGACCGGCCCATGACGACCCCGCGCGGCGGCACGTCGATGCGCCACTGACGGGTCTTCTTGTCCCGGGTGAGGTGCATGCTCTCGCGGTAGTCGCCGTCGGCGGGCGCGTACGACTGCTCCGCGTCCACCGTGGCGACGCGGGTGCCGGTCAGCGTGTACGACAGGCTGTCCCTCTCCTCGCGGCTCACCCGGTCGGGCTGGGCGCCGGGGCCGTCGGCGAGCACGGTCGTGGACCGCAGCGGGTGCCACTTGGCCGACGCCTGCGGGGTGAGGTACTTGCGGGCTATCTCGTAGTCCGGGTCGTCGCTGGTCAGCGCCTCCAGGAAGCCCGTGACGATCTCGGAGTACGACGCGTCCTCGTGCGGCGGCACGGCGAACACCCGCACCTGCGCGTCCTGCCGCGGCGTGGACTCCACCCCGCGCAGATCACCGCTGTCGGGCATCGAGGCGCATCCGGCCAGCAGGACGGCGCCGCAGGCCGCGAAGGTCACCGCACGCCCCGGTCCGTACCGCCGGGCAGCCTGCTTGCGGTCAGCGCCCACGAGATGTCTCCCCCTGCTTGTCCGACTCCGCGGCCTTCCCGGCCGCCTCGCCCGGCACGTCCCTCTCGCCGGGCTGCTCCCCGATGGTGTCCTCCAGCCGCCGTGTGCCCGACACGGGCCGGGGCACCACGCGGGCCCCGCTGCCGGGCAGCGCCGTCGGGTCGGCCTTGGGGGCCGCGCTCTGCCGCGGCGCGATCGGGTCGCGCACCGGCCGCAGCGGTCCCTGCTCGCCCTGGGGCTGGGCCGGTACCGTCGCGGACTTGCCCCCGGAGGGCAGACCGGCGTCGTCCAGACCGCGGTTGCGCCGCGAGTCCTTCGGCTCCAGGGGTATCGGTGAGCCCCGCAGCGGCTCGTCGGCCGTGCGCGGCAGCGTCAGCCGGAACTGCGAACCGCCGCCCGGCTCCCCCCACGCCTGGAGCCAGCCGCCGTGCAGCCGCGCGTCCTCCAGCGCGATGGACAGGCCCAGACCGGTACCGCCCGTGGTCCGCGCACGGGCCGGGTCGGCCCGCCAGAAACGGCTGAACACACGGGTCGCCTCGCCGGGTTTGAGTCCGACGCCGTAGTCGCGCACCGCTACCGCGACCGCTCCGCCGGCCGCCGCCAGCTTGACCACGACGTCCTGGCCCTCGCCGTGCTCGACGGCGTTGACCACCAGGTTGCGCAGCACGCGCTCCACCCGGCGGGCGTCCGCCTCGGCGACGACGGGCTGCTGGTCACCGACCACCCGTATCAGGGTGCCCTTGCGCTCGGCGAGCGGCTCCGCGCCGCCGACGACGCGCCGCACGACCTCCCGCAGGTCGATCGGCTCGGCCTCCAGCGCGGCGGCACCGGCGTCGAAGCGGCTGATCTCCAGCAGGTCGGCGAGCAGCGACTCGAACCGGTCCAGCTGGTCCGCCAGCAGCTCCGCCGACCGCGCGGTCACCGGATCGAAGTCCTCACGCGCCTCGTGGATGACGTCGGCGGCCATCCGGACGGTCGTCAGCGGCGTGCGCAGCTCGTGCGACACGTCGGAGACGAACCGCCGCTGCATCCGCGACAGGTCCTCCAGCTGCTGGATCTTCACCTGGAGGTTCTGCGCCATCTTGTTGAAGGCCTCACCCAGGCGGGCGATGTCGTCCTCGCCGGTGACCTTCATCCGTTCCTGGAGCCGCCCGGCCGACAGCCGCTCGGCGATCCCCGCCGCCATGCGTACGGGGGTGACGACCTGGCGCACCACGAGCCAGGCGATGGCGCCGAGGAGGACGACGACGAAGAGCCCGGCGGTCGCCAGCGTCCCCTTGACCAGGCTGAGCGACTTCTCCTCCTGCGTGAGCGGGAAGAGGTAGTAGAGCTGGTACAGGTCCCCGTTGGGGTCGCTGACCTGCTTGCCGATCACCAGGCCCGGCTGGGACTCCTTGTGGGCGCTCGGCTGGTAGACGATCCGGGTGTAGCTCTGGAAGACGCCGGTGGCGCCGTCGATCCGCTCCCGCAGCCCCTCGGGCACGCTCGCGGTCGGGTCGACCCCGCCGGAGGCACGCCGGCCGCGCCCCCCGGTCTCACTGCCCGCGGAGGCGGGAAGCGTCACGACCTCGAAGGCGCCCTGGCCGCCGCTGGACAGCGACGAGACGGTGTCGCTCATCCACTGGATGACGTTCTGCCGGGACCGCTCGTCCGCCGCGGCCCCGTCGTCGGCGGAACCCGCCGCGGACTCGTCCGCCCGCTGCTTGGCCGCCGCGAACCCGCCGGTCGCCTGGCTCTGCGACGCCTTCACCTTCGCGTCGAGCAGGCCGTTGCGGACCTGCCCGATGACGACGAAGCCGAGCAGCAGGACGACGCCCAGCGACATCACCAGGGTCGAGACGACGACCCTGAGCTGGATGTTGCGCCGCCACAGCCGCATGACCGGCAGCAACGGCCGGCGCACCCAGCGCAGAAGCAGCCGGAGGACCGGGCTGCCCTGGACCCCTCCTTGCAGCAGCCCGCCTTCCAGAAACCGCCCCCAGCGGGAACCCGCCGTCTTCCGGCCGACAGGCCGCTCCCGACGGGTCCCGGTCCGACCGGGGGCCGTAGCGGCACTGTCCTGGGACATGTCAGCTCGGCCCTGCCTTGTATCCGACTCCGCGGACGGTCACGACGATCTCAGGGCGCTCGGGGTCCTTCTCGACCTTGGAACGCAGTCGCTGGACGTGGACGTTGACGAGCCGGGTGTCGGCCGCGTGCCGGTAGCCCCAGACCTGCTCGAGGAGCACCTCGCGCGTGAACACCTGCCACGGCTTGCGGGCCAGCGCGACCAGCAGGTCGAACTCCAGAGGCGTCAGCGCGATGGACTGCCCGTCCCGCTTCACGGAGTGCCCCGCCACGTCGATGACCAGGTCGCCGATGGAGAGCTGCTCCGGCGCCGGCTCCTCCGACCTCCGCAGTCGCGCCCGGATGCGGGCCACGAGCTCCTTCGGCTTGAACGGCTTCACGATGTAGTCGTCGGCGCCGGACTCCAGGCCGACGACGACGTCGACCGTGTCGCTCTTCGCCGTCAGCATGACGATCGGCACGCCGGACTCCGCACGGATCAGGCGGCACACCTCGATGCCGTCCCGGCCGGGCAGCATCAGATCGAGCAGCACCAGATCGGGCTTGGTCTCGCGAAATGCGGCCAGCGCCTTGTCGCCGTCGGCTACGAAAGACGGCTCAAAACCTTCACCACGCAGCACAATGCCGAGCATCTCGGCCAGTGCGGTGTCGTCGTCGACGACAAGGACTCGTCCCTTCATAAACGACATCATCCCATTCTCATAACGGTGGCGAAGACTCAGGTGAGGTAGGTCACCGGCCAGTGACCTTAGTCGTACTGGGCTGTCACTGTCTGCCCTCGTCCGCCGCCGTTGATGTCACCCAGGGATGTCAGCTCAGGTGGCCGAGAGAGCACTCACAGGTGTCACGCCTGGGCCGACGGCGGACGGGACGGCCCCACCACACTCGCCACGATGTACGCGCATCTTCCGGCCCCCGAATCCTGCGGGCCGCAGTAGGGACCACCCGTCCCCGCCGGAACGGCGGCGCTTGATCAGCCGTTCCGGCAGGGTCCGGCCCTCATGTCAGGGTGTCAGGGTGTCAGGAAGGCATCCTCCGACTCGGGCGCCTCCCAGAATTCGGGGCCGAGAGTGTCCTTCAGCAGGGCGTACATGCTCTTCCGGAAGTGGGCGGTCACGAGCCACGGGCGGGTGAAGATTCGGATCCCCCCGACCTCGCCCGCGTCGTTGAGCGTAAAGGCTTCGACCAGTTGCTGAACGTGACCGCCGTCCACGTATTCGTCGATCACCACCGCGAATCCCGGCTGGCCCACGATGTCGAGGACGGCACGTACCTTGAGGTCGCTGAAGCTTTGCGCCGCTGCTTCGAGGACGGGCCCGACGACAGCCTTCCCCGTCGGCTCTTCGCGCAGGATCGGGGAGTACAGGGTGACGTCCTGCGCCAGCGGCGGGACGGCCGGGTGGTCGACCCAGACCGGTGTCGGCCCCTCCGGGGTGTACGGTCCGGATCCGAGGCTCGGGTCCGCCAGAGCGGGATCCGTCTTCGCGATCACGTCGCGCAGAGCGGCCATGAATGGCCACGGCCGACCGTAGACGTCGACGGTGGCGATCAGGCCCGCTGCGTCGTGCCGGGCGAGCGCGGCGATCTCTGTCTCTCGTCCGCCGGGGCTCGCGCTGTACACGACCCCCTCCAGCTCGTCTCCCTTGAGCCGGACTGTTGCTTCGGGCGCGGCGAGCGCCTGGTGGTACGTACGGAGAGCTGCCGAAGCGGCGTCGCGACCGGCGATGCGGGGTGCCGTCAGCGGAGTCGCGAGAGAGACGTCCTCGGCAAGCGCCGTGGGGGCCTGTCCGGAAAGTGCGACGTTCAACTGATCCGACATCGCGCGCTCCTCGTGGTCACGATCGAGGCGTGCCCGGGCTTCGGGCGATACTCGGGCGCGAGGTCTGCGGGCGCGCGCTCGGCGCCAGCGCCCCAGGTCACCAGGACCTTCATGTATCGCGGCTCCCACCCAGGCGGTGTCGCGGAACCCTTGCCCCCTCAGCCAGGTCCGTCGCCGCTCATCCAGCATGCGCCTGGAGCATGACGCAGCGCATGCTGAAGGCTGCGACCGCTCCTAGGCCTGGGAATCAGTGGCCTGGAGGGGTTGTTGGATGTCACGGCCCCTCTCCCTCGCGCGTCGCCGCAGGCAGAGGGGCCGTCTCCGTTGATCAGGGCGGGAGCATCCCATTCTCATGACGGTGGCGAAGGCAGGGGTGGGACAGTTCACCTCAGTCGTAGGTCATCCGCACTGTCTGCCCTCGTCCACAACGTAATGCGAGACCCATGGAGGGGGCTTGACCCCCTCCGCCCACCCTGCCGCCACGGCCGGATCATGCCGTTCGCGCTGTCGACCCCGCCCTCGCGCGCAGCTGGGCCAGCGCCTCGGCCGTCACAGGAGACGCGGTGCCCTCCTCCGTCACGATCGCCGTGATCAGCTCGGGCGGCGTCACGTCGAACGCCGGGTTGTACGCCTGCGTGCCCAGCGGCGCCACCGGGATCCCGCTGCCCGGACTCCCGCCCACGCCGGGCGCCTGTGGCACGGCGAACTCCGTCACCTCGAAGCCAGGACGCTGCTCCACCTCGATGGACGCCCCGTCCGGCGTCGCCGGATCAACGGTCGTCAGCGGCGCCACCACGATGAACGGCACATGGTGGTAGCGCGCCAGCACCGCGAGTGGATAGCTCCCGACCTTGTTCGCCACCGAACCGTCGGCCGCGATCCGGTCCGCCCCGATCAGCACCGCGTCCACCTCACCGGCCGCGAACAGCGAACCCGCCGCGTTGTCCGCGAGCAGCGTGTACGCCATGCCGGTGCGCGCCGCCTCGTACGCCGTCAGCCGCGCCCCCTGCAGCAGGGGCCGCGTCTCGTCCACCCACAGCCGCCTCACCCGCCCCGCCCGGTGTGCCGCGAGCGCCACCGCGAACGCGGTGCCCTCACCGCCCGACACCAGCGCCCCGGTGTTGCAGTGCGTGAGGATGCGGTGCCCGCCGGCGGGCAGCAGCTCGTCCAGCAGGGCCAGTCCCCGCTCCGCCATCCTGCCGCTCGCCTCGGCGTCCTCCGCGTGCAGCGCACGCGCCGCCGCGAGGGCTGCTGACGCCGCCCGCTCGGCGTCCCCGCTCGCGGCGAGCTCGGCACGGTAGGCGTCCTGCGCCCTGCGCACCCCGAGCGCGAGGTTCACCGCGGTCGGACGGACAGCCGCCAGCTCGTCGGCCGCGGCGTCCACGTCGAACCCGCGCGCGGCGGCGAGCGCGACCCCGTACGCCCCGGCGATCCCGAGCAGCGGCGCCCCGCGCACGGCCAGCGAACGGATCGCCTCCACCAGCACGGAAGCGTCCGTGCACACCAGCTCGACCTCCTCCGCGGGCAGTTTCGTCTGGTCCAGAAGGACCAGAACCGGCCCCTCCGGTGGCTCGTCCCACCGGATCGCCGGTATCTCGGCCGGCCTGTCGTCCTCGCCACAATGCGCGTACTGATCAGCCATGCCGTCAGTCTGCCCCGCATTCGGCGGACAATTGAAGGGAAGCAGGCCATACCTCGGCGGGTACCTCCCCGATGGCCCCATGGCACGATGGCTGCCGAACTGCCGCCGCGACCGCGGACGCGCACCGTGAAGGAGCGACGATGAAAGACACTCCGGGCTGGGCTTCGCCCGGATCCGCCCCGTCCGACGGGCAGGAGCCCGGTGCGTCCGGTCCTGCCGAGCCCGCGGACAGCGCCGACTCCACGCAGCAGCCACCGGCGGACGAGCAGGCCCCCGGTCCGAAGTGGTCCAAGGAGCAGCCGCCGGCGGGCCAGTGGTCCGCCCCCACGGGCACCCAGGCCCCCGGCCAGGCGCCGCCCCAGCCGCCCGGCCCGGGCTGGGGCGCCAGGCCCCCGGCCGGCGCGCCCGGCGGCTGGGGCGGCGCCCCCCAGGGCTACGGACCTCCCGGCGGATACGGCGGCTGGGGCGGTGGCTGGGGCGGACCTCCGCCGGCCGCCAAGCCCGGCGTGATCCCCCTGCGCCCCCTGGGCGTCGGGGAGATCCTCGACGGCGCCGTCTCCACCATGCGCACGCACTGGCGCACGGTCCTCGGCATCTCCCTCACCGTCGCCGTCGTGACGGAGATCCTCGTCATCCTCGTCCAGGGCTTCCTCCTGGACGACCGTGTGAGAACCGACGCCCTCAACGACCCGAGCGCCACCCTCGGCGAGCTCACCCGCGCCATGGGCGACTCCATGCTCAACTCCGGCGTGATCCTCTTGATCTCGGCGATCGGCACCGTGATCGCCACCGCCCTGCTGACGACCGTCACCAGCCGCGCCGTGCTCGGCAAGCCGGTCGGCACCGGCGAGGCGTGGCGCGACGCCCGTCCGCAGGTGCCGCGCCTCTTCGGCCTGCTGTTCGTGCTGCTCCTCATGACCGGGGGCGTGGCCCTCGCGGGCGTCGTCCCGGGCATCGTCCTGGCCGCCTCGGGCGCCGGCGAAGCGGGGATCGCCCTGGGCGCCCTGGGAGCGATCGCCGCGTCCGTCGTCGCGCTGTGGCTGTGGTTCCGCTTCTCCCTCGCCTCCCCCGCGCTGATGCTGGAGAAGCAGGGCATCAGGAAGGCGCTGAGTCGCTCCGCGAAGCTGGTCAAGGGTTCCTGGTGGCGGGTGTTCGGTATCCAGTTCCTCGCCATGATCATCGCGAACGTCGTCGCGGCGATCGTCGTCATCCCGTTCACGTTCCTGGCCGGCGCGGTCAGCGGTGAGGGCGCCGCCAGTGTCCTCGACGGGACCACCGACTTCGGCTGGACGTTCCTCATCGTCAGCGGTGTGGGCTCGGTGATCGGCTCCATGATCACCCTGCCCATCACGGCCGGTGTGACCGTGCTGCTCTACATCGACCAGCGCATCCGCCGCGAGGCACTCGACCTCGAACTGGCCCGCGCGGCCGGCGTCCAGGCCCCCGGCACCGGCACTCCGGGGAGCTGAATCGGTGAGTCCGTCGGGGGGAGTTCTCACAGCGGTACCGGGGCTGCCAGGGGCAGCCGCACGCGCCTTCCTGCGCGCCGGTGACACCGCCGTACGCGCGTCGGCGGCGGCCTCGGACGACACGCCGCCGCTGACGACGCCGCGCGACCCCGCGCGGGAGGCGGCCCGGCGCGAGCTGTCCAAGAGCATGTACCACGAGGACGACCCCAGCTGGTTCCAGCGCGCGCTGGACGCCTTCTGGGCCTGGGTCGAGGACCTGTTCGACAGCGCCTCGGCGGTGACCCCCGGCGGCCCACTCGGCCTGGTCGTCGTCATCCTCGTCGTCCTCGCCGTGATCGGCCTCCTGTGGTGGCGCCTGGGCACCCCGCGCCGCGAACCGATCTCGTCCGCCGCCCTGTTCGACGACCGCCCCCGCAGCGCCGCCGACCACCGCTCCGCCGCCGAGGCCCACGCCGCCCAGGGCCACTGGAACCGAGCCGTCCAGGAGCGCATGCGCGCCATCGTCCGCGCCCTGGAGGAACGCGCGCTCCTCGACGTCCGCCCCGGCCGCACCGCGGACGAGGCCGCCGCCGACGCCGGCCGCTCCCTGCCCGCCCACACCGACCGGCTGCGGGCCGCCGCCCGCGCCTTCGACGACGTCACGTACGGCGGACGGGCCGCGAACCGGCAGACGTACGAGAACCTCGCGGCCCTCGACCGCGACCTGGAGAGCACCAAGCCGCAACTCGCCGCCCAGGCCCCCGGCACGGCAGCCCAAGACCGCCAGGGAGCCGCCGGATGACGACCGAGGCCACGCACCCGTCCACCTCGGCCTCGCCCACCGCCCGCCATGTGTGGACCCGTACGCGAGGCATCGCCCTCGCCGTCGTCCTCCTGCTGGCGGCGGCCGTCGCGATCGCCACGATCCGCTCCGACGCCCGGCACGGCACCCTCGACCCCCGCTCCGCCGACCGCCAGGGCAGCAGAGCCGTCGCCGAACTCCTCGCCGACCGCGGGGTGGACACGACCGTCGTCACCACCCTGGACGGGGCCCGCGCCGCCGCCGACACCGACACCACCCTCCTCGTCGCCGCGCCCGACCTGCTCACCCACAGGCAGCAGAGGGCACTGCGCACGGCGACCGCCGGCGCCGGAGGCCGCACGATCCTCGTCGCGCCCGGCAGCCCGTCGGTCGAACGGCTCGCCCCCGGCGTCACCGCGGACCCCGCGAACAGCCTCGACGCGGCGCTCTCCCCCGACTGCGCCCTGCCCGCCGCACGCCGGGCCGGCACCGCCGAGATCGGCGGCATCCGCTACACCACCACCCACCTCGCGGCCGACGAGTGCTACCCCAGCAACCGCCTGGCCACCCTCCTGCGCATCCCGGAGAGCGGCGGCGACGGCACCGGTGACACCGTCGTCATCGGCGCACCCGACATCCTCCTCAACGACCGCCTCGACGAGCAGGGCAACGCCTCGCTCGCCCTGCAACTCCTCGGCTCCCGCCCCCATCTGGTCTGGTACCTCCCCACGCTCTCCGACGCCTCGGCCGCCGGCACGGACGACCGGCGCAGCTTCTTCGACCTGCTCCCCTCGGGCTGGTTCTGGGGCACACTGCAGCTCTTCGTCGCCGCCGCTGTGGCCGCCCTGTGGCGGGCACGCCGGCTCGGCCCCCTGGTCCCCGAGAAACTCCCCGTGGCGATCCGCGCCTCCGAGACCGTCGAAGGCCGGGCCCGCCTCTACCGGAAGGCGAACGCCCGCGACCGCGCGGCCACCGCTCTTCGCTCCACCACACGCATCCGCCTCGCCCCCCTCGTAGGTGTCCCCCTCACCCAGGCGCACACGCCCGAGGCACTGCTCCCCGCGCTGTCCGCCCACCTCCACCACCACGGCGGGGACGGTCAGACCCTGCACACTCTCCTCTTCGGCCCGCCGCCCGGCGACGACGCGGCACTCGTCTCCCTCGCCGACCAACTCGACGCCCTCGAAAGAGAGGTACGCCGTCCATGATGGACCCGACCACTGACAACGCCGGGAAGACCGGGGACCAGGGCACCGCCCGAGCCTCCCTGGAGGCCCTGCGCGCCGAGATCGCCAAAGCCGTGGTCGGCCAGGACCCCGCCGTGACCGGCCTCGTCGTCGCCCTCCTGTGCCGCGGACACGTCCTCCTCGAAGGCGTCCCCGGGGTCGCCAAGACCCTGCTCGTGCGCACCCTCGCGTCCGCCCTCGAACTCGACACCAAGCGCGTGCAGTTCACCCCGGACCTCATGCCGAGCGACGTCACGGGCTCCCTCGTCTACGACACCCGCACCGCCGAGTTCTCCTTCCAGCCCGGCCCGGTCTTCACCAACCTCCTGCTCGCCGACGAGATCAACCGCACCCCGCCCAAGACCCAGTCCTCCCTCCTGGAGGCCATGGAGGAACGGCAGGTCACCGTCGACGGCACCCCCCGCCCCCTCCCGGAGCCGTTCCTCGTCGCCGCGACGCAGAACCCCGTCGAGTACGAGGGCACCTATCCCCTCCCCGAAGCCCAGCTCGACCGTTTCCTCCTCAAGCTGACGATCCCGCTGCCGTCCCGCCAGGACGAGATCGACGTCCTCACCCGCCACGCCGAGGGCTTCGACCCGCGCGACCTGCACGCGGCCGGCGTACGCCCCGTAGCGGGCCCCGCCGACCTCGAAGCCGCCCGCGCGGCCGTCGCCAAGACCGCCATCTCCCCCGAGATCACGGCCTACGTCGTCGACATCTGCCGCGCCACCCGCGAATCGCCCTCCCTGGCCCTCGGCGTCTCCCCGCGCGGCGCCACCGCCCTCCTCGCGACCGCGCGCGCCTGGGCCTGGCTCACCGGCCGCGACTACGTCATCCCCGACGACGTCAAGGCCCTGGCCCTGCCGACCCTGCGCCACCGCGTCCAACTCCGCCCCGAGGCCGAGATGGAGGGCGTGACCGCCGACTCCGTCATCAACGCGATCCTCGCCCACGCCCCCGTCCCGCGTTGATGGCCTTCACCGGACGCGCCGCACTCCTCGCGGCCCTAGGCTCCCTCCCCGTCGGCATCTGGGACCCCGGCTGGACGGGCATCCTCGCCGTCAACGCGCCCCTGGCAGCCGCCTGCGTCTGCGACTTCGCCCTCGCGGCCCCCGTACGGCGCCTGCGCCTGACCCGCTCGGGCGACACCTCCGTACGCCTGGGCAACACGGCCGACGTCACCCTGACGGTCACCAACCCGTCGAACCGCCCGCTGCGCGCCCACCTCCGCGACGCCTGGCCACCGAGCAGCTGGCAGCCCGGCACCGAGGTCACGTCCTCCCGCCACCAGGTGAAGATCCCCGCGGGGGAACGCCGGCGCCTGACCACCCGCCTCCGCCCCACCCGCCGAGGCGACCGCCAGGCCGACCGCGTCACGATCCGCTCCTACGGCCCCCTCGGCCTGTTCGCCCGCCAGGGCACCCACAAGGTCCCCTGGACCGTCCGGGTGCTGCCGCCCTTCACGAGCCGCAAGCACCTGCCCTCCAAGCTGGCCCGCCTCCGCGAACTCGACGGCCGCACCAGTCTGATCACCCGCGGCGAGGGCACCGAGTTCGACAGCCTGCGCGAGTACGTCCCCGGCGACGACACCCGCTCCATCGACTGGCGGGCCACCGCCCGGCACTCCGCGGTCGCGGTACGCACCTGGCGCCCCGAGCGCGACCGCCACATCCTTCTCGTCCTGGACACCGGCCGCACGTCGGCGGGCCGCGTCGGTGACGCCCCGCGGCTCGACGCCTCCATGGACGCCGCTCTCCTACTGGCCGCCCTGGCCTCCCGGGCCGGGGACCGCGTCGACCTCCTCGCCTACGACCGCCGGGTCCGCGCCCTCGTGCAGGGCCGCACGGCCCGAGACGTCCTCCCCTCCCTGGTCAACGCGATGGCCACGGTGGAACCCGAACTGCTCGAGACCGACGCCCGCGGACTCACGTCCACCGCCCTGCGTACGGCTCCCCGCCACTCCCTGATCGTCCTGCTCACGGCACTCGACGCGGCCCCCATCGAGGAGGGCCTGCTCCCGGTCCTTCCTCAACTGACCCGGCGCCACACGGTCCTTCTCGCTTCCGTGGCGGACCCGCACATCGCGGGCATGGCGAAAGCCCGCGGCCGCACGGATGCCGTCTACGAGGCCGCATCGGCGGCCCAGGCCCAGACCGAACGCCACCGCACGGCGGAACAACTGCGCCGCCACGGCGTGACCGTCGTGGACGCAGCACCGGACGACCTCGCCCCAGCGCTGGCCGACGCCTACCTGGCCCTCAAGACAGCCGGCCGCCTGTAGCCGGAAAAGGAAAAGGCCCTCTCTGTCACCAGAAAAGGGCCTGACCCACACGGAGCCGGAAATGCAGAAAGGGCCCACACCATAAGGTGTGGGCCCTTTCCCAAAAATTGTTCGGCGGTGTCCTACTCTCCCACAGGGTCCCCCCTGCAGTACCATCGGCGCTGTAAGGCTTAGCTTCCGGGTTCGGAATGTAACCGGGCGTTTCCCTCACGCTATGACCACCGAAACACTATGAAACTCTCAACCGCACCACACCGTGACCAGGCATGGGGTTGTTCGTGGTTTCAGAACCAACACAGTGGACGCGAGCAACTGAGGACAAGCCCTCGGCCTATTAGTACCGGTCACCTCCACACGTTACCGTGCTTCCAGATCCGGCCTATCAAC